>NZ_CAXUGK010000001.1:0-323409 GCF_964250605.1 Bacteroides sp. AR20
AACTAAAATAATAATAACCCCATCGGTCAAGACTTTTTAAGGGGGCATTGTTGAATGTTTTAAGGGGGCAGAATCGCCTGGTTTTAGGGGGCAGCTTACACTGGATTTTCCAACTCTAAAGCAATTTTTGCCATAAACTCATCTGTTAATCGTGGTGCATCTTCAGGCTTAAAACTCAGTGCAATATGCCCTAATGGTTGCTTAATTTTCGGATTTAAGAGACATTGACAGTTGAAACTATCAATCATTTCTTTGTTCGTTCCGAGCAAAACACCATCCGAGGCAAGGATTTTGGCATCGTCTTTACCCATCACATAGCGTACGCATCCGCCAAAGGATTTGCCCTTCTTGATTTTACCTATCATCGGCACCTCCTTTCTGCTGACTTATAGTCGTTCATTATAGACTTGAGTTTTTCGAGTAGCTCCACCACTATATTCTTCGTGCGATAGAAGCCTGTTTGATGCGACAGCTTTGTAAGCTGATTGAGATTGTTTGCCATACCCGTAAGGTTACGGATTACAGCAGCATCCTCAGCCGAATGTTTGGCTACGATTTGTGCATCAAAGGCTGACTCTCGTATGTACTCGGCAAGCGTGCGATTGGCGTTCTTGCTTCGGCGGCGTAACATCTCATAATCGGGCTTTGAGAACTTCACCGTTACCGACTTGGTAAGTCGTTTCAGAGTGCTGACCTGTGGTCGGCCTCTGGGCTTGGGTTTTGTCTTATTCTTTACCATACTTTTTACATTTCATTTGTTTTTCAAATTCGGCTTTTCACAATCTGCGACCATCGGGAGCGGATTACCTCCACCCGTCGGGGTGGAGCGAGGTTTTCGGGTGCAATGGCGGCTCATCCGACATTTTCGGCATCCCGAAAGATAACCTCGCTACACCCCAAGACCGAGGGCTTGCTGCTTCCACCGTCATTGACGGTTTTAGATGGTGTAGACTGTTATTTAGCAGTCCAAGCTGCCGTGATATTACATCCCTTTCCAATGCTCAAAATCATCGGCATATAGTTCGATGTGATGGCGAACGATATTCTCCAACAATCCCGACATACTCATTCTGTCCTCACCGATTTTGCAGGCGAACTTATCGAGCATCTTGCGTAATTTGCCGCTAATGAATACGGGCTTGCGGTCTTCAATCCTGTAAGGTCGCATAAAAGTATTGCGGTACTCCTTCAATGAGAGTTTGCGTTGCTTGCTGCTCACCCTACGTTGAATGGTGGGGGCTGGTGACTGCTCCTCAGAGTTAGCAACCTTTGTCAACTCCTCCGTATCCTCTGGAGTAATCTCATCAGGCTTTGGCTCGACTGATAGTACAGTTTCCTTTGCTGCCAACTCCTCCTTTGAATACTTCTCGGTAGCCAACTCAATGGCGGTCTTGTCAGAATCGTCATTAGAGTCTGATGTACGCTTCAGTCCCATCAACTCCATCATCTCTTCGTTACTGATTTTAATCTCTTTTTTACTCATTTTTTGAATGGTTTTGAAAGTTCAACATATGGTCTTTGTGCACAATTATGACCGATTATCTGCTGCAAAGAAAATATGCATACTATTCTACCACAACTAATTAGGTCTATGTAGGCAATTATGAATTGTATTGCTTTTCAGGCTGATTGGGTAGGCGTTCCGACTTCATGATTCTTCCCAAGTTGAACGATGATGAGCGAGTAATGCCGAAAACCTTAAATGGGAGAATTAAGGTCTTAAATTCAATGGTATATAGACGGACTTCCGAAACATCGGAGGTCGGTCTATCTGTCATTCTGCTTTCATAGAATAAGTGACCGCCTGTATCGGCTGTTCGGGGCAAAAGTTTGGCAGACGGATAGGTATCGGTCTGACAAACGGCAATGCTACGGACAAGATCCGAGACGGGCGGTCGCTTTGTGTATTCTTATATAATATGGACTACAATGTGATGTATGCTTAGAAAGGTATCATCATATACACCTAAAAGTGCCACGACCTGTGCCATATACTGCAACAGGCTCACAAGATGATTGAGGTGTGATTACATATCTATTTCTTTGCACCAAGAAAACGAAATGACGATGAAAAGAGAAACAACAATGATTAAGGATATAATAGGATTTAGTGGTGCTATTCATAACACCGAATATGCAATGATATGTCAGTCTATGACACGTATAGACACCCCCATTGCAATATGCTTTTTACTGCTTTTATTTGCAGTGAAGATACGGCAACGGCTAATGGGAATAGAACAAATTACCGATGTGGGCGTAGTGGAGAATGACGCCAGAGAGTGCCAAATGAGCGCCACACACTGCCACATCTTCAAAACGCTTGGATTGGAGTTTATGCCGACTATATCTTAGCGGAACAAAAGGTTGAGAATATTAAAAACAAATAAAACGAAAGCGTATGGATTTAATCGTTTTTGAGCGTAAGGCATTCGAGGAATTTGCCACGAAGATTGAGCAGTTCATTCTGCGAGTATCGAACTCACCCGTTGTAAAGGGTGGTAGAAAAAAGACAAACAATTGGCTCGACCATCAGGATGTTTGTCAGAAGTTGAAAATCAGCAAGCGAACATTGCAGACCTTGCGAGATAACGGAACTCTTGCCTACACCAAAATCGGTAATCGCACCTACTACCTGCCTGAAGATGTGGATAGCATCGTAAAAAAGGTGGAGGATAGACGCAAGGAGGCCAAATGGCGAGGCAGAGAGATTTAACCGATGTATAACACTAAAAACAATTTGAACTATGTACCAAGAGATGAGAACCAAAGACGATGCGTGGATGCAGTCCATTCACGAGAGTATCGACCAGTTGTCGGAAATCATTGACAGCATTCCAAAAGATGGGGCAACATTACCCAATGACGATGAATATATGTGCGACAAGGAGGTAGCATATATGCTTAAAGTCAGCCGAAGAACATTGAGCGAGTATCGCAGTAACGGGACACTCCCTTATTATGTGCTTGGTGGCAAAGTCCTCTACAAGCGTAGTGAAATTGAGCAAGCCTTGAAACGGGAGTATAACGGCACGCACCTGATGAGTGGCAGCGGATAATCCCTTCTATATTTTTGGAGGGAGCGAAATTTACCGCTTGCCCATATTTTCATCTGATGCAAAATAATAGTGCCCCTATGGATAGATACAAGAACAGCATACAAATGGGTTATCAATGTAAGAACCCTTTTGTATGCTGTCTGTTTGTTTATCTACATTTTCGTCAGTCGCTCATTTCCGTTGCCGTCTGCGGTTTTAAGTACAGGCTTGAAAGGGGAAAGGTTTTCGGGGTGAATACTCTTCAAGGAAGGAAGATTCACCCCGAAACGGCTTGCCGCCCGACCTTTCAACTTTCAAATGAAGTCTGTACTTCCTTTGCAGACGAGCAACGGAAATGGGTGATTGGCGGAATCGGGGAACTCATAATATCACAGATTGATGATAGACTAAATTCAAATAATTGCACCTATACAATGAAATCTTCACCACCTTTTTGCCCATTCATAAAAAAGTTATACCTTTGTACATCAAGAGTTATAACATTGGTGCAAGACAATAATGAACTCTGAAATAGGAACGGTTGCCATCTCGTTACCCAATTTCCATGCAACCCGAATAACCGTTTAATTCTAAGATAATTGCAAATTCTGCGATTTTTTTACTAAAAAAAGATTTTGTTCTAAGTATTTCCTTATATTTGCAAGTCTCTTGATGACAAAAATGAATAGTATTCATCTATTTAAATTTTAAATAAACTATGGCAGACAGTAAAGAAAAACTCTTCTCCGACTTTTCTCCCGTTTCCACTGAGCAGTGGATGGAGAAAGTTACCGCAGACCTGAAAGGGGCGGATTTCGAGAAGAAGCTCGTTTGGAGGACAAACGAAGGATTTAAGGTGAAACCTTTCTACCGTATGGAGGACTTGGAAGGTTTGAAGACAACAGATGCTCTTCCCGGCGAGTTTCCTTATCTCAGAGGTACCAAGAAAGACAACAATGAATGGCTTGTTCGTCAGGAAATCAAAGTGGAATGCCCCAAAGAGGCCAATGCCAAGGCGTTGGACATCTTGAATAAAGGTGTAGATTCACTCTCTTTCCATGTAAAGGCCAAGGAATTGAACGCAGAGTATATTGAAACTTTGTTGAAAGATATCTGCGCGGAATGTGTCGAGTTGAATTTCTCTACCTGCCAGGGGCATGTGGTGGAACTTGCAGAACTTCTTGTCGCTTATTTCCAGAAAAAGGATTATGACTTGACGAAATTGCGGGGCTCCATCAACTATGACTACTTCAACAAGATGCTGGCCAAAGGTAAAGAAAAAGGTGATATGGTGTCAACAGCCAAGGCGCTGCTCGAGGCTACCGCTTCCCTTCCGAAATACCGTGTATTGAATGTGAACGCGTTGACATTAAACAATGCGGGTTCTTATATTTTCCAGGAACTGGGTTATGCTTTGGCTTGGGGTAATGAATATATGAATCAGTTGGTTGATGCCGGTCTGCCGGCTGCAATGGTAGCCAAGAAGATTAAGTTCAATTTCGGTATCAGTTCCAACTACTTCCTTGAAATAGCCAAATTCCGCGCTGCACGTATGCTGTGGGCTAATATTGTGGCTTCTTACAGTCCCGAGTGTCTGCGCGACTGCGACAACAAGGGTAAAGATAACGAATGCCGCTGTGCAGCCAAGATGAAGATTCATGCGGAAACTTCTTCATTCAACTTGACTTTGTTTGATGCACACGTAAACTTGTTGCGTACGCAGACTGAGGCGATGAGTGCCGCCCTTGCCGGCGTTGACTCAATGACGGTTACTCCGTTCGACAAGACTTATGATGCTCCTAACGAATTCTCTGAGCGTATGGCGCGTAACCAACAACTGCTGTTGAAAGAAGAATCGCACTTCGATAAAGTTATTGACCCAGCTGCAGGTTCTTACTATATTGAGAATTTGACCGTCTCTATTGCCAAGCAGGCTTGGGACCTCTTCCTCGCTGTAGAAGAAGACGGTGGTTTCTATGCTTCCGTGAAAGCCGGAAAAGTGCAGGCTGCCGTAAACGAGAGCAACAAGGCGCGTCATGCCGCAGTTGCCAAGCGCAAGGAAGTGCTGTTGGGTACTAACCAGTTCCCC
Source organism: Bacteroides sp. AR20 (assembly GCF_964250605.1). Taxonomy (NCBI): domain Bacteria; kingdom Pseudomonadati; phylum Bacteroidota; class Bacteroidia; order Bacteroidales; family Bacteroidaceae; genus Bacteroides; species Bacteroides sp. AR20. Next base: position 5,128 of record NZ_CAXUGK010000001.1, read on the forward strand.
AACTTTAATGAAAAGGCGGGAGATAAGAAACCGGTTGAGGCTACTTGCTGTTGCGGCGGCGGACATACCTGCGAAAAAGATGTTCCGACACTGAACTTTGACCGTGCTGCCAGTGAATTTGAAGCGTTGCGTCTCGAAACAGAGGCTTCCGGCAAACGCCCGAAAGCGTTTATGCTGACTATCGGTAATCTGGCCATGCGCCAGGCACGTGCACAGTACTCTTGCAACTTTCTGGCTTGTGCCGGATACGAAGTTGTGGATAACCTCGGTTTCCCCACCGTAGAAGAAGGTATAGAAGCAGCTATGGCTGCCAAGGCCGACATCGTGGTATTGTGTTCAAGTGATGATGAATATGCAGAATATGCTGTTCCTGCCTTCAAGGCTCTGAATGGCCGTGCCATGTTTATCGTAGCCGGTGCTCCTGCTTGCATGGACGACTTGAAGGCTGCCGGTATCGAGAACTTTATCCATGTCCGTGTCAACGTATTAGAGACATTAAAAGAATTCAACGCCAAACTTTTGAAGTAAGCAACTTCAATCGTAAATCGTAAATCGTCAAATCGTAAATAACATGATGCGAAAAGATTTTAAAAACTTAGATATATATGCCGCTTTTCAGCCCGTCAACGGTGCTGAGTGGCAAAAGGCTAACGGCATCCATGCTGATTGGAAAACGCCGGAACACATTGAGGTGAAGCCTGTTTATACAAAAGAAGACCTTGAGGGAATGGAACACTTGGGCTATGCTGCCGGGCTTCCTCCTTATCTGCGTGGTCCGTACTCGGTGATGTATACGTTGCGTCCTTGGACCATCCGCCAGTATGCAGGCTTTTCCACAGCGGAAGAATCAAATGCCTTTTACCGTCGTAATTTGGCTTCCGGACAGAAAGGTTTGTCCGTAGCTTTCGACTTGGCCACTCACCGTGGCTACGACCCCGACCACGAACGTGTAGTGGGTGACGTAGGTAAGGCAGGTGTATCTATCTGTTCCTTGGAGAATATGAAGGTGTTGTTCGATGGAATTCCTTTGAACAAGATGTCCGTCTCTATGACTATGAACGGTGCCGTACTTCCTGTTATGGCATTCTACATCAACGCAGGTCTGGAGCAGGGTGCCAAGTTGGAAGAAATGGCTGGTACTATCCAGAACGATATCTTGAAGGAATTCATGGTGCGTAATACCTATATCTACCCGCCTGCATTCTCTATGAAGATTATCTCTGACATCTTTGAATATACTTCCCAGAAAATGCCTAAGTTCAACTCTATCTCCATCTCCGGCTACCACATGCAGGAAGCGGGTGCTACGGCAGACATCGAGTTGGCTTACACCCTGGCAGACGGTTTGGAATATCTGCGTGCCGGAACGGCTGCGGGTATTGACATCGATGCTTTCGCACCGCGTCTCTCTTTCTTCTGGGCCATCGGAACGAACCACTTTATGGAAATTGCCAAAATGCGTGCCGCACGTATGTTGTGGGCAAAGATTGTGAAGCAGTTCAACCCGAAGAATCCGAAGTCGCTGGCTTTGCGTACGCACTCCCAGACTTCCGGCTGGTCGCTGACAGAGCAAGACCCGTTCAACAATGTGGGCCGTACTTGTATCGAGGCGATGGCTGCTGCATTGGGACATACTCAGTCACTGCATACCAATGCTCTTGACGAGGCTATTGCCTTGCCGACGGATTTCTCTGCACGTATTGCACGTAATACGCAGATTTATATTCAGGAAGAAACTTACATTTGCAAGAATGTAGACCCATGGGGTGGCTCTTATTATGTGGAAAGTTTGACCAATGAGTTGGCTCACAAGGCTTGGGAATTGATTCAGGAAGTAGAGAAGCTGGGCGGTATGGCAAAAGCCATCGAAACCGGTATTCCCAAGATGCGTATCGAAGAGGCTGCTGCACGTACACAAGCCCGTATTGATAGCGGTTCACAGACCATTGTCGGCGTGAACAAGTATCGTCTGGAGAAAGAAGCTCCGATTGATATTCTTGAAATCGACAATACGGCTGTCCGTCAGGAACAGATTGAGAACCTGAAGCGTCTGAAGGAAGGACGTAACCAGGCGGAAGTGGACAAGGCATTGGAGGCTATTACTGAATGTGTAAAGACCGGTAAGGGAAACTTGCTGGAACTGGCAGTCGAGGCAGCCCGTGTCCGTGCCACTTTGGGGGAAATCTCTTATGCTTGCGAAAAGATTGTAGGACGTTATAAAGCAGTAATTAGAACTATATCAGGCGTGTATTCATCAGAAAGTAAGAATGACAGCGACTTCCACCGTGCTTGTGAATTGGCGGAGAAGTTTGCGAAGAAAGAGGGACGTCAGCCTCGTATCATGGTAGCCAAGATGGGCCAGGACGGTCACGACCGCGGTGCCAAGGTTGTTGCAACCGGATATGCCGACTGTGGCTTCGATGTGGATATGGGACCCTTGTTCCAGACACCGGCCGAGGCTGCCCGTGAAGCGGTTGAGAACGACGTTCATGTAGTAGGGGTTTCTTCATTGGCTGCCGGACACAAGACATTGGTTCCGCAGATTATCGAAGAGCTCAAGAAGTTGGGACGCGAGGATATCGTAGTGATTGCCGGTGGTGTAATTCCCGCACAAGACTATGACTTCCTTTACAAGGCAGGTGTAGCTGCCATCTTTGGCCCCGGTACTCCGGTTGCCAAGGCTGCTTGCCAGATATTGGAAATCTTGTTGGATGAAGAATAATCCGACACGTTAAATGTTAAAAGAGGGACGGTATGTGTTTACATATCCGTCCCTTTTTCTTAATCTGTGTTATAGAACATACTTTTTTAGTTGGATAATTTGCAGATTTATCAGAAGTCCGTATCTTTGCAATGTGTTTTTCATAGTATTAGATTTAAGGTTAACAAAGGTTGGAGTACAGCGGTACTCCTTTTTTTATGTCCGTACGTCAGCTTTGGGGGAGAAAAATCACCTGGTCTATGTTATCGTTTCTTGCTTATAGTTTCGTTCTTGCCCCCTTTTTATTACCTTTGTCCCGCTAAAAGAATAACGAATGATAGTTTGTATTGCCGAAAAGCCCTCTGTGGCGCGTGACATAGCCGATGTATTGGGAGCGAAAGAAAAGAAGGACGGATACATCGAAGGAAACGGATACCAGGTGACCTGGACATTCGGCCATCTTTGTACGCTGAAGGAGCCGCATGAATATACCCCTAACTGGAAGTCATGGAGTTTGGGAAGCCTCCCCATGATACCTCCCCGTTTCGGCATTAAGCTGATTAGCAATCCCACATACGAGCGCCAGTTCCATACGATAGAGAACCTCATGCAACATGCCGATATGATTATAAACTGCGGTGATGCCGGGCAGGAAGGAGAATTGATACAGCGCTGGGTGATGCAGAAAGCCGGGGCACGTTGCCCGGTGAAACGTCTTTGGATATCTTCATTGACAGAGGAAGCCATCCGTGAGGGCTTTGCCAAGCTGCGCGATGCGTCGGATTTCCAGCCTTTGTACGAAGCAGGCTTGTCGCGTGCCATTGGCGACTGGCTGCTCGGGATGAATGCCACCCGCCTCTACACCATGAAGTATGGGCAGAACCGGCAGGTACTTTCTATCGGCCGTGTGCAAACGCCGACACTGGCGCTGATTGTAAACCGTCAGTTGGAAATACAGAATTTTGTTCCCAAGCAATACTGGGAGCTGAAGACCGTCTATCGAGATACCACTTTCTCCACCATCCTCCGGAAAAGTGAGGAGGAACTGGTATTGGAAGCCGAGAAGCAGAAAGAGGCTATAGCTGCCGGGAAGAAACCTAAAAAAGAAGAAGAGAATCGGGGTATCGACCCCATTACCGACCGCGAACGTGGGCTTGTTTTATTGGACCAGATTAAGAATTCTCTTTTTACCGTGACGGATGTCACCAAGAAAGAGGGGAGGGAGGCGCCACTCCGCTTGTTTGACTTGACTTCTTTGCAAGTGGAATGTAACAAGAAGTTTGCCTATTCCGCTGATGAGACGCTGAAAATCATCCAGTCTTTGTATGAGAAGAAAGTGGCTACCTATCCACGTGTAGACACTACCTATTTGAGTGATGACATCTATCCCAAATGCCCCGGCATCTTGAAAGGTCTGCGTGATTACGAGACATTTACAGCCCCTTTGACAGGAACTGCATTGTTGAAGTCCAAAAAGGTTTTCGATAACTCGAAGGTAACAGACCACCACGCCATTATTCCTACCGGTCAGCATCCGCAGAATCTGACGGATATGGAGCGTCGCGTATTCGATTTGATAGCACGCCGTTTCATTGCTGTATTCTATCCCGATTGTAAGTTTGCCACTACCACCGTATTGGGCGAGGTAGAGAGCATAGAGTTCAAGGCTACCGGCAAGCAGATTCTGGAACCGGGTTGGCGTATTATCTTCGGCATCCCCTCGGCACAATCGCAGGAGGAGAAAGAGGAGAAGGGAGAAGAGGAGAATGTGCTTCCGGCTTTTGTGAAAGGAGAAAGCGGACCGCACGTCCCCGATTTGTATGAGAAGTGGACGCAGCCGCCCCGGCCTTATACGGAAGCCACCCTGCTGCGTGCTATGGAAACGGCGGGCAAGCTGGTGGATAACGACGAACTGCGTGATGCGCTGAAGGAAAACGGTATCGGTCGTCCATCTACCCGTGCAGCCATCATCGAGACGCTGTTCAAGCGAAACTATATCCGCAAGGAAAAGAAGAATCTGATAGCCACCCCTACCGGTGTGGAGCTGATACAGATTATCCATGAGGAGCTGTTGAAGTCGGCGGAACTGACCGGTATCTGGGAGAAAAAGCTACGTGAGATAGAAAGGCGGACATATAATGCCGGACAATTCTTGGAAGAATTGAAGCAGATGGTATCGGAAGTCGTGATGAGTGTACTTTCTGATAACAGCAACCGCCACATCACCATCCAAGCGCCTGCTCCCGAAAAGGGCAGTAAGGCTTCTGCCAAGACAGAGGCTGCCGATAAGCCGAAAAAGGAACCGAAGAAAAGAACACCGAGAAAGTCTGCCGCCGCAGGTAAAAAGACGGAGCAGGCTTCGGGCGCTGTGGCAGCTTCAAGTACGGAGGCTTCCGTACAAGCTGACGATTTCGTCGGTCAGCCTTGTCCGCTTTGCGGAAAAGGTACCGTTATCAAGGGGAAAACGGCTTACGGTTGTTCCGAATGGAAATCCGGATGCACATTCCGTAAGCCGTTTGAATAAGGGTAATCACATTAAATAATTCTCTCCGCCATGTATTTCCAGAGGGGAGCAGCCATCAGCGCCTGGCGGATGCTTCCTTGCTGCAGCAATTCCTTGACCTCCTGCAAGGAAAGCAGGTGTACGGTCAGGTTTTCCGTATCTTCCAACTGTTGCTCGGAGATTTTCTCCACGTCCGTAGCCAGGAAACAGTAGGTAATGTTGGTGTGGGTACTTGGATTGGGAGAGATTTGCATGAACTCTTTCCATACTCCGTTTCCATAGCCGGTTTCTTCCAAAAGTTCCCGTTGTGCGGAAACCATCGGAGAGCCGTCCTCTTCTTCGCATACCCCTGCACAGAGCTCATAGGACGTTTCTTGTATGCCATGCCGGTATTGGCGGATAAAGACAAATTGTCCGTCACGGGTGATGGCAATGGTATTCACCCAGTTGGGATATTCCAATATATAATAGGAGGGAATGTGGTTGCCGTTGGGCAGTACTACATGGTCTTTACGCACAGTGAGCCATGGGGCCCGATGAAGGTATTCGCTGGATAAGACGGTCCAGGTGTCTTTTGATTTTTCCATAATGGTAGAATTGACTATATTTTAAACAGCATCCCTCCGATATTATCTGTCGTGGCTCCCGTCACCGAGGCGAGGCATCCGGGTGTGTCCGCCATATAGAGGGCACCCAGGAAAGCAAAGATTAGGGCTTCCTTGTATTCTATGATTTGCCGGCTGGGAATCACGATCTCACACGGACACAAGGCGTCGATACGTTCTATGAGGAACTTGTTGAATGCACCTCCGCCGGTAATCAGCAGTTTTCCGTTACCATCGGGCAAGGGGTGGGCGGTGATGATGCGTGATATTTGCCAGGCGGCATGCTCGTAAAAGGTACGTAGCATATTCTCCATACTCAAGCCATAACGCTCGAGCATGGGATATACCAGCGTTTCCACCCACTCCCGTCCCAATGACTTCGGTCCGGACTGATGGTAGAAATCCATTCCGTTCAGTTCGTCCAGCAGTTCTTGGCAGATGTTGCCTTGCCGTGCTATCTCGCCGTCACGGTCAAATTCCAATCCTATTTGCCGGCAGTAATGGTTGATGACGTAATTCACCGGACTGATGTCAAAAGCGATGCGCCGCTCGTCCTGCTCGAATGAGATGTTGGAGAAACCGCCGATATTCAAACAGAAGTCGTAGTCGGCAAAAAGCAACCGGTCGCCAATAGGTACGAGTGGAGCGCCCTGCCCACCCAGCATGATGTCCAGCCGCCGGAAATCCGAAACGGTAGGTATACGGGTTTCAGCGGCAATGGCGGCTCCGTCACCTATTTGGTACATGATTCTCTTTTGAGGCTCATGGAAGATGGTATGCCCGTGGGAGGCGATAATATCGGGGTGGACTCCAAATTCTTGCATGAACTCGTTGACACGTTCACCGAGAAACTTTCCATAGGAGCTGTGGAAAGTGATGAACTCCAAAGCACTCATTGTCTGTGCACCGGTACCCAATATCTGCTTCATGGCGTCGGGGTAGCTATAGCCTTTTGCACAGTCTATGTGGAAAGACCATTTTCCGGCTTGCTGCCGGAAAGTGCAACAACATACGTCCAGCCCGTCAAGGGAAGTGCCGGACATCAGGCCGATGGCTTGAATTTGGAAGTCTTTCATCCTGATTTTCTTGTTTTATTTATAATTGAGGTAGAATTCGACAACAGCTTCTATTCCTTTACGGAAGATGTCCAACGGTATATTCTCATTAGGTGAGTGGATGGCGTTGGATTCGAGCCCGAAGCCCATCAGAATGGTTTTGATGCCCAGTACTTGCTCGAAAGTGGAGATGATGGGGATACTTCCACCCCGACGCACTGCCAGCGGTTTCTTTCCAAAAGCTTTTTCAAAACCTTTTTCGGCGGCTTGGTAGGCGGGTAGGGTGATGGGACATACATATCCTTGGCCTCCATGCATCGGAGTGACTTTTACCTGTACTGAATCCGGCGCTATGTCCAGAATGTAGTCGGCAAAGAGCCGGGATATCTTGTGGTGGTCCTGGTGGGGAACCAACCGGCAGGATACCTTGGCGTATGCCTTGGATGGGAGCACGGTCTTGGACCCTTCACCCGTATATCCGCCCCAGATGCCGCATACGTCGAAAGACGGACGGCAACTATTACGTTCCAGCGTACTGTAACCTTTCTCTCCGAAAAGTGCTTTTACATGGATAGCCTTTTTGTATTTCTCTTCGTCGAAAGGAATGCGGGCTATCATGTCGCGCTCGGCTTGGGGAACTTCTTCCACATCGTCATAGAAGCCCGGTACGGTGATACGTCCCTCTGCGTCCGTCACTTGGCTGATTATCTGGCAAAGCACATTGATGGGGTTGGCAACAGCACCGCCGAAGTGACCGCTGTGTAGGTCGCGGTTGGGGCCGGTCACTTCTATTTCCCAATAGGCCAGTCCGCGCAGTCCGGTGGTCAGTGAAGGCAGGTCTGCACCAAGCATGCTGGTGTCCGAAACCAGAATGACGTCTGCTTTCAGCAACTCTTTGTGCTCCTGGCAGAAGCTTTCTAAGCTGGGCGAACCGATTTCTTCTTCTCCTTCGAAGATGAATTTTACGTTGGTTTGCAGCAGTTCGTTGCGTACGAGGTATTCAAACGCTTTCACTTGTATGAAAGATTGCCCTTTGTCATCATCAGCACCACGTGCCCAGATATGTTCGTCGCGTATTTCCGGTTCAAAGGGGGCGCTTTTCCAAAGTTCGAGAGGTTCGGCTGGCATCACGTCGTAGTGGGCATATACCAATACGGTCTTGGCGTCCGGGTCTACGATTTTCTGTCCAAAAACAATCGGGTTGCCTTTGGAGGGCATTACGAGGGCTTCATCCGCTCCGGCTTCGAGCAGCAACTGTGCCCAGCGTTCGGCGCAGGCAAGCATATCGTCGTGATGCTCGGGTTTGGCACTGATGCTTGGAATGCGAATGAGGCTGAACAAGTCTTCCAGCATTTTAGGCTCGTTCTCGGTGATGTATTTCTTTATTTCCATGGGTGAATATTATAGTTGTGTTGTTCTGTCAATCAGGTAATAATCCAACAATGTCATTGCTGTCATTGCTTCCACGATGGGTACTGCGCGTGGCAATACACACGGGTCATGGCGTCCTCGGGCTTTCAGGGTGGTGTCTACACCGTCAATGTTCACGGTGTGTTGCTCCATCAGTACGGTTGCCACGGGTTTGAAGGCTACACGGAAATAGATGTCTTGCCCGTTACTGATTCCACCTTGTATACCGCCCGAATGATTGGTGCGGGTCTCGATACGTCCGTTATTGTTGTAGAACACATCATTCTGCTCCGAGCCTTTCTGCTTTAATCCCTTGAAACCGTCTCCATACTCGAATGCTTTTGCTGCATTGATGCTGAGCATGGCTGCTCCAAGTGCTGCATGGAGCTTGCCGAATACGGGTTGTCCCAGTCCGATGGGGCATCCTTTGACGACACAAGTCACCACTCCTCCGATGGTATCTCCTTCTCCCTTTATCTTGAAGATGAGTTCTTCCATTTCTTTTGCCTTCGCCGGGTCGGGGCAGCGGACCGGATTGGTCTCTATCAGGTCGAGGTCGTATGCGGTATAATTTTCTTCAAGGCGGATAGGACCTACTTGTGAAGTGTACGCCGTGATGTGTATACCCAGCTGCTTCAGCGCCAATTTGGCCAGTGCACCCGCTACTACACGCGAGATTGTTTCACGGGCTGATGAACGTCCGCCTCCGCGGTGGTCGCGGATGCCATATTTCACTTTATAAGTATAGTCGGCATGTGACGGTCGGTAGACTTCTTTCAGATTATTGTAATCGTCAGAATGCTGGTTTTGGTTCCATACAATGAATCCTATGGGGCAGCCTGTGGATTTTCCTTCGAAGATGCCGGAGAGGAACTCCACTTTGTCACCCTCTTTCCGAGCAGTAGTGATACGTGACTGTCCGGGGCGGCGTCGGTCGAGCTCTGCCTGGACGAAATCCATATCAATGGCTATTCCTGCAGGGAATCCGTCTATCACTCCTCCCACACCCTTACCGTGTGATTCCCCAAAACTGGTAAGACGGAGAATATTTCCAAATGAGTTGAACATATCAAATGCTTTAAAGGTTTATATATGAGGTTAATGTGCCAATACGCTTTATAGGAAATGCTTTTGACTTTATAAAGATAACAACTTTTTTCATAAAACGTTTAAGGAAATAAGATAAAAAATCCTTTCCGTATAAAGTTGCCTGCCTTTACCAGAGTTTGGCTAATGGTTTGTTCTTTATAAAAATGGCTTACTCTTTATGAAATATACATCGGAATTTCACTCGTAATGATGAAAAAAGGAACATCTATTTTTTAGAAAAGACCTTGTACTGTAACCTTAAAAAGTGTTACTTTGCACCTTTAATTTAAAATGGGAAATTAATAGCTCCCTTGGGAAGCTTTTTATTAACTAAACAAGTACTCAAAAAAGTATGAAAAAGAATTTATTTTATTTATTTGCATTGATCTGTTCAATGAGTTTATTCACGGCTTGTAGTGATGATGACGATGAAAATTGGAAGAAAGTGCCTAATCAGATTATTACAGCTGAAAATCTGGAACTGGAAACTAATATTCCAACAAGTTCTGATGCTAGTATGAAATTAGCGATGACCGATGCGCAGAATGGTATTTTGACGTTGAATAAAGTGGTTAGAGGTGCAGATGAAATAGAAATTAATGTGACTGTTGTTGAACAGACAGACGGTACTTTTAAGTTTCAAGGCGAGAAAAGTGTAACGCCTGCTACTAAGGCGGCTTGGGTGCTGCTTAGCTCTACGAATGTGAAAGTTTCGGGTACTATCACATTAGAAGGGAAAGCTGCAGTTACGGTTTCTACGGAGTTTGTAGGAGATATCGTGAAGAAATATCAGTTGTGTGATGCTGTTTATTATGCTGATTCTAAAGATAGAACCAATATTTATGCTCCGGGAAGATTGACTTGGGTATCGCCTTATGGAGAAGGTGGTAATGCAGGGATTGCAGCGGATAATATCTCGACAGTAGGGACAAATGTCCTATCTGCGGCTATGATACAGCTTTTGAAAGATGTGGAGTTCAAAGCTGACGGTTCTATTGTAGCCAGCTATGCAGAAGAAATAAACATTACTATGGATCAGATGATTATGGCCGGTATGGGACAGCTCCCTTCAACGGACGGCATTGTTTGGAAATCTTCTCCTGCAAATCTGGCTTATTGGTATGTGAAGGGTGAGCATATCTATGTTGTGCTGAATATTCCTGCCATTGTAACCGAAGCATTGAAAGATGCTGAGGATTCTCAAGTGACTCCGGAAGCTATTTTGCAGATTATAGAAATGGTGAAGAGCATGAGTGGAGCTGACATCAAGAATTTGTTGGGTCAGTTGTTGGCTGGACTTGAAGATGATAATATGCTGAAAAAGTTAGATATTTCTAAAATTTCCGATAGTGATATTGAAAAACTGATTGGCTATGTAATCGATGGTTTCCCCTTGAACTATAGAACTACCCAATTGGAGATAAAGAACGAGGAAGAGCTCGTAAGAACGGTAAATGATCTCTCTATCTATCTGGATAAGGATTTATTTGATATTTTTATGCCTGCTCTCTATCCGATGTTACCTGATGTAGATATGTTGTTAAAGAACACGAACATTGAATTCTGGGGACAGAGTATACCTTTGTGGAATATGATCCAGATGCTGACTGCCTTGAACTCAATGACTGAAATAGAAGGAATTTGGAATGTTACTACCAGATTCAATTTAGGTATAAGTCTTGGTGACAATTCTTATAAAAAATAAGAAAAGATTTTTCTTTATCTATAAAGAGGGTTCTGTGCTTGGAATCCTCTTTTTTATTTTTTTGTTCGTTTTATTATAGAATAAAATACATTATCTTTGCCTGCATCAAATTTGAATAAATATGACTGAAACGGAAAGACTGCAAATCATTACCCTTGTCAAGAACGAGGTCGTCCCTGCCATTGGTTGTACAGAACCTATAGCTGTAGCATTGTGTGTAGCAAAGGCTGTGGAAGTGTTGAATAAGCGTCCCGAAAAGATAACCGTATTGCTGAGTGCCAATATTCTGAAGAATGCAATGGGAGTGGGTATTCCTGGTACGGGGATGATTGGATTACCGATTGCTGTGGCACTTGGCGCTTTAATAGGCAAGTCGGCATATCAATTGGAGGTTTTGAAAGACAGTACCCCTGATGCAGTGGAGGCAGGAAAGCGTTTCATAGAAGAAAAGCGTATCCATATATCCTTAAAAGACGATATAGAAGAGAAACTTTATATAGAAGTCTGCTGTGAAGCCGATACGGACAAGGCAACCGCCATTATTGCTGGTGGACATACTTGCTTTACTTATATAACGCACAACGGGGACATCCTGCTGGACAAACAAACCGCTTCTTGCTTCGAAGAGGAGGAGGATGTATTGGACTTGACTTTACGCAAAGTGTATGACTTCGCCATGACAACCCCATTAGACGACATTCGTTTTATTCTTGATACGGCACGACTGAACAAGACTGCCGCCGAACGTTCCTTCGAAGGTGAATATGGTCATGGACTGGGTAAAATCCTACGTGGCACTTACGAACACCGGATTATGGGCGACAGTGTCTTCTCTCATATCCTTTCTTACACTTCGGGAGCATGTGATGCCCGTATGGCCGGTGCCATGATTCCGGTGATGAGCAATTCCGGCAGTGGCAATCAAGGGATATCCGCTACCCTTCCCGTACTGGTCTATGCCGAAGAAAATGGAAAATCGGAAGAAGAATTGATTCGTGCCTTGATGTTGAGCCATTTAACAGTAATCTATATCAAGCAGAGTTTGGGACGCTTATCTGCCTTATGCGGTTGTGTGGTTGCTGCCACGGGTTCCAGTTGCGGTATAACCTGGCTAATGGGAGGAACTTATGAACAAGTGGCATATGCTGTGCAGAACATGATTGCCAATCTTACCGGAATGATTTGTGATGGTGCCAAACCCAGTTGTGCCTTGAAAGTAACTACCGGAGTTTCAACCGCAGTGCTTTCAGCCATCATGGCCATGGAAAACCGTTGTGTAACTTCCGTAGAAGGTATTATTGATGAGGATGTGGATCAGAGTATCCGCAATCTGACAAAAATAGGTTCCAAAGGAATGAATGAAACGGATAAGTTGGTATTGGAAATAATGACAAGTAAATAATATAGAAATTAAAGAATTAAAAATTAAAGAATTACCATGCGGCATGCTTAATACAGTGTAGCTTGGTTCCTTAATTTCTAATTCTTTAATTTTTAATTCTTTAGTGGCAGCATCCGCCTCCACATTCATGGTCGCCGCATCCGTCGCCACAGTCACCACAACCGCAGCTGCCGCAACCGCCACCCATCATACGGGCGACTTCGGCAAGTTCTTCGTTTGTAGCCAGGCGGCTTTCCACTACTTCTCCAGTGAAGTTCAAGTCACAACCTGCGAGCGGATGGTTCATATCCATTACGACGATATCTTCCTTCACTTCTACCACACTTCCGTTGATGCGTTGACCTTCAGAAGTCATCAAGGGGATAACGGCACCTTCTACTACACGATCGCTGTCGAATTTCCCTTCTATCATAAAGATTTCTTTGGGGAGGTCAATAACATGGTCGTCGTCATATTCACCATAAGCTTCTGATGCCGGAATGGTAAAGTCGAATTTATCGCCTATCTGCAAGTCTTTTATCTGGGCTTCAAAGGGTTCGAGTGTCATTCCCAGCCCTGAGATAAACTGAAAAGGATGCTCTACGGGTGCTTCTTCTTCGAAATCTTTTTCTCCGTTTTCGATTGAGTACAGCTTATATGCTACGGTGATGTACTTGTTTTCTACTGTTTCCATTAATTTTCTATCTTTATTTAATTAGTAAATACTTTTTTTGAGTATTTGAAGAGACAAAGATACGAATTATTTGTTTCGGGATGTAGAGAGCCTTTGGTAATTTTCAGATTATTAAATGGTTTCAATGATTGGCAATACATTTACATTGGCTGTCCGAATGGTTCTATTTAGAACTGTTAAGTGATAAAATAGGATTTTAGGGCGATATTTTCTTACGATTATTCATATTTATCTTATTTTCTTATTCAATTTGTTTGGAGATTATAAAAAAGCCCTTACCTTTGCAGCACATTTGAAACAAAAAAGAAGAATTAAGTTATGAATTTACATACATCTATTAACCTGGCATTCCTGCATATTATTCGCGTCGTGGTGGTGGCATCAAGAGCGTGAGAAAGGTTATGTATGTATTCGTATGTTAGAAGATAATTTATTAAGCCTTTCTCACTATAGTGGGAGAGGCTTTTTCATTAAAAGGAGATTTGAAAATGAAGCATCAGTTACGCAGCTCGTTCAGCACACAAGGTCGCCGCATGGCGGGAGCCCGTGCATTGTGGACGGCGAATGGTATGAAGAAGGAACAGATGGGTAAGCCCATTATCGCTATAGTCAATTCATTTACACAATTCGTCCCCGGGCATGTACACCTGCACGAAATAGGCCAGTTTGTAAAGGAAGAGATTGAAAAGTTGGGGTGTTTTGCTGCGGAGTTCAATACGATTGCCATTGACGACGGTATCGCTATGGGACACGACGGTATGCTTTATTCCCTGCCTTCAAGAGATATCATTGCCGATAGTGTGGAGTATATGGTAAATGCCCATAAGGCGGATGCTATGGTTTGCATCAGTAACTGTGACAAGATTACTCCGGGAATGCTGATGGCGGCTATGAGGCTGAATATACCGACTGTGTTTGTTTCAGGCGGGCCGATGGAAGCCGGGGAATGGAACGGACAGCATTTGGATTTGATTGATGCCATGATTAAATCTGCTGATGACAGTGTGGGCGATAAAGAGGTGGCACAGATTGAGCAACATGCCTGTCCCACTTGCGGATGCTGCTCAGGCATGTTTACCGCTAATTCCATGAATTGCTTGAATGAAGCGATTGGATTGGCACTGCCCGGTAACGGCACGATTGTAGCCACTCACGAAAATCGCAAGAAACTGTTTGAGGATGCAGCCAGGTTGATTGTAGAGAATGCCTTTAGATATTATGAAGAAGGGGATGAGAGTGTACTCCCGCACAGTATTGCTACCCGCGAGGCATTTTTGAATGCCATGACGCTGGATATTGCGATGGGCGGTTCTACTAATACAGTACTCCATTTGTTGGCTGTGGCTCACGAAGCCGGAGCGGATTTTAAGATGGATGACATTGACATGCTCTCCCGCAAGACCCCCTGCTTATGCAAGGTGGCTCCCAATACCCAAAAGTATCATGTACAAGACGTTAACCGTGCCGGTGGCATCATTGCCATCATGGATGAGCTAGCCAAGGGCGGATTGGTCGATACGAATGTCCGCCGTGTGGATGGAATGACGTTGGCAGAGGCAATCGACCGGTATAGTATTACCAGCTCTAATGTATGTAAAGAGGCAATCAAGAAATACTCCAGTGCGGCAGCCGGAAAGTTCAATCTGGTACTCGGCTCACAAAATGCGTCTTATAAGGAACTCGATACGGACCGTGCGACCGGTTGTATCCGTGATTTGGAACATGCATACAGCAAGGATGGCGGTCTGGCGGTTTTGAAGGGAAATATAGCTCAGGACGGTTGCGTTGTCAAGACTGCCGGTGTAGACGAGAGTATCTGGAAATTTACGGGGCCGGCGAAAGTCTTCGACTCACAAGATGCGGCTTGTGACGGTATTCTGGGTGGAAAGGTGGTCAGTGGAGACGTCGTCGTCATCACTCACGAAGGGCCGAAAGGTGGACCGGGTATGCAAGAGATGCTTTATCCTACTTCTTATATCAAATCCCGCCATCTGGGTAAGGAGTGTGCATTGATTACCGACGGGCGTTTCAGTGGTGGTACTTCCGGACTAAGTATCGGACATGTTTCTCCCGAAGCGGCTGCCGGTGGTAATATCGGCAAGATTAAGGATGGGGACATTATCGAAATTGATATACCGAACCGTTCTATCAATGTGAAGTTGACGGATGAAGAGCTTGCAGCACGCCCTATGACTCCGGTAACCCGCAACCGTGAAGTCTCCAAAGCATTGAAAGCATATGCCAGTATGGTGAGTTCCGCTGACAAAGGGGCTGTGAGGCTGATTGATTAAAAGCCCCCCTTTCCGAAAGCGAGGGGAGGAGAGAATGAAACAAATTTTTCAAGCTACTATTGAGCTTTTAAATATAATGAATAGATAAAGTATGGCTGATAATAATAAAAAGAGTAACTTTTCCTCCCTCTCCCAAGGAGAGGGTCGGGGTGAGGCTCTAATAACAGGCGCAGAAGCATTGATGCGCTCTCTGGAGCATCAGGGAGTAAAGACTATTTTCGGTTATCCGGGAGGGAGCATCATGCCGGTATTCGATGCCTTATACGACCATCGGAAGGAATTGAACCACATCTTGGTTCGTCATGAACAAGGAGCAACCCATGCGGCACAAGGCTTTGCACGTGTATCAGGCGAGGTTGGCGTTTGTCTGGTTACCAGTGGACCGGGTGCTACCAATACTATCACGGGCATTGCAGATGCCATGATTGACAGTACGCCTATCGTTGTCATTGCCGGCCAGGTAGGGACGAACTTCTTGGGTACGGATGCATTTCAAGAAGTGGACTTGGTAGGCATTACTCAGCCTATCACGAAATGGAGTTACCAGATTCGTCGTGCAGAAGATGTGGCCTGGGCAGTGGCACGTGCTTTCTATGTGGCAAAGAGCGGACGTCCGGGACCGGTCGTGCTGGATTTTGCTAAAAACGCCCAAGTGGAGAAAACAGAATATGCGCCTACTAAGGTGGACTATGTCCGTAGCTATCTTCCCGTTCCCGAAATGGAGCCGGAGGCCATACGGCAGGCTGCTGAATTAATAAATGGTGCGGAACGGCCTTTGGTGCTGGTAGGACAAGGCGTGGAGCTGGGAGAAGCCCAGCAAGAGCTTCGTGCTTTCATTGAGAAAGCCGGAATGCCTGCCGGATGCACTTTATTGGGACTTTCCGCATTACCTACGAACCATCCGTTGAACAAAGGAATGCTTGGTATGCACGGTAACCTGGGGCCCAATATCAATACCAATAAATGTGATGTCCTTATCGC
The DNA here is from genome assembly GCF_964250605.1 of Bacteroides sp. AR20. NCBI lineage: Bacteria > Pseudomonadati > Bacteroidota > Bacteroidia > Bacteroidales > Bacteroidaceae > Bacteroides > Bacteroides sp. AR20. Next base: position 21,543 of record NZ_CAXUGK010000001.1, read on the forward strand.
CGTAGGCATGCGCTTTGATGACCGTGTGACGGGTAAATTGGAAACATATGCCAAGCAGGCGAAGATTATCCACTTTGATATTGACCCTGCCGAAATAGATAAGAATGTAAAGACCGATGTTGCTGTCCTGGGAGATTGCAAAGAGACACTGGCTGCCGTTACCCAATTGCTGGAACCCGCCAACCATCAGGAATGGATTGACAGTTTCCGGCAATACGAGGAAGTGGAAGAGGAAAAGGTAATCCGTCCGGAATTACATCCGGCAGGAAAAGCGCTAAGCATGGGTGAGGTGGTGCGTGCTGTGAGTGAGGCTACCCATAACGGGGCGATATTGGTGACTGATGTCGGCCAGAATCAGATGATGTCCGCCCGTTATTTCAAATACAGCAAGGAACGTAGCATTGTTACTTCCGGTGGCCTGGGTACTATGGGCTTCGGCCTTCCGGCAGCTATCGGTGCCACTTTTGGACGTCCGGACCGCACGGTATGCGTATTCATGGGAGACGGCGGCTTGCAGATGAACCTGCAGGAACTGGGTACCATCATGGAACAAAAGGCTCCGGTGAAGATGATTCTGTTGAACAATAACTTCTTGGGCAATGTTCGTCAATGGCAGGCGATGTTCTTCAATCGTCGTTATTCGTTTACTCCGATGATGAATCCGGATTATATGAAGATTGCTTCGGCATATGATATTCCTGCACGCAGGGTAATGACCCGCGAGGAGCTGGCAAAAGCGATTGACGAGATGATAGCGACTGACGGACCGTTCCTGCTCGAAGCTTGTGTGGAGGAAGAAGGAAATGTAATGCCGATGACACCTCCGGGCGGTTCGGTCAATCAGATGTTGTTGGAATGCTGAAGTCATGCGAAATTAAAGAATTTACTCTATCTATGGATAAAAAACTATATACAATCATTGTTCATTCGGAAAACTTTGCCGGTTTGCTGAATCAAGTGACGGCTGTGTTTACCCGTCGGCAGATAAACATCGAAAGTTTAAATGTATCGGCCTCCTCCATCAAGGGGGTACATAAATATACCATTACCGCTTGGACGGACAAGGATACCATTGAAAAGGTGACCAAGCAGATTACCAAGAAAATAGATGTGCTGCAAGCCCATTATTTTACGGATGATGAAATCTATCAGCACGAGATTGCTCTCTATAAAATAACGACCCCTACGCTGGAAGAAAAACCGGAGGTGTCCAAAGTAATCCGTAAGTACAATGCCCGTATTGTGGAGGTGAATGCTGTATTTGCCATTGTTGAGAAGAATGGCATGAGTGAGGAAATAACCAATCTTTATGAGGAGTTGCGCCAGTTGGATTGCGTACTTCAGTTCGTCCGTTCGGGTCGCGTAGCCATTACGACCAGCTGCTTTGAGCGTGTCAATGAATATCTGGCGGACCGTGAAGCAAAATATCGTCAAAGTAAACACCAGGAATCATGATGAGCGAGAACAATAAGATAGGTACCTACAAGTTTGTTGCCGAACCGTTTCATGTCGACTTTACCGGACGGCTGACAATGGGAGTATTGGGCAACCATTTGTTGAATTGTGCGGGTTTCCATGCCAGCGACCGCGGTTTTGGCATCGCGACTCTAAACGAGGACAATTATACTTGGGTATTGTCCCGTCTGGCTGTCGAACTGGATGAAATGCCTTATCAGTACGAAGATTTCTCCATTCAGACTTGGGTGGAGAATGTCTATCGCCTTTTTACAGACCGTAATTTCGCTATCATCGATAAGGAGGGTAAGAAGATTGGGTATGCACGTTCCGTTTGGGCGATGATTAGCATGAATACCCGTAAGCCGGCAGATTTGCTGGCTCTTCATAGTGGCAGCATTGTAGATTATGTTTGTGATGAGCCTTGTCCGATAGAAAAACCTTCGCGGATAAAGGTGGCCTCAAAGGAACCGGTTGCTGCTTTGGTAGCCAAATACAGTGATATTGACATTAACGGGCATGTGAACAGCATCCGTTACATCGAGCATATCCTTGATTTGTTCCCGATAGAGATGTATAAGGAGAAGCGCATCCGTCGTTTTGAAATGGCATATGTAGCCGAAAGCTATTATGGGGATGAGTTGACTTTGTTCATGGATGATGCCGGTGAGGGCGTTTACGATGTGGAGGTGAAAAAGAATGGCAGCGAAGTGGTCTGTCGCTCTAAAGTGATATTTACAGAGAAATAAATAAATTTATCAACGTTGGCGTAAGCCACAAATAAAAATTAAAACAAAAAATGGCACAATTGAATTTTGGCGGTGTTATTGAGAATGTAATGACCCGCGAAGAATTTCCTTTGGAAAAAGCACGTGAGATTTTGAAAGATGAAACAATTGCAGTAATCGGTTATGGCGTACAAGGCCCGGGCCAGGCTTGCAACTTGCGTGATAACGGTTTCAATGTGATTGTAGGACAACGTCCGGGCAAGACATACGAAAAGGCTGTGGCTGACGGATGGGTACCGGGTGAGACTTTGTTCGGCATCGAAGAGGCTTGTCAGAAAGGTACTATCATCATGTGTCTGTTGTCTGACGCAGCTGTAATGTCTGTATGGCCGACTATCAAACCTTATTTGACTCCCGGAAAGGCTCTTTACTTCTCTCATGGTTTTGCTATTACCTGGAACGACCGTACCGGCGTGGTTCCTCCTAAAGATATTGATGTTATTATGGTTGCTCCCAAAGGTTCCGGTACTTCACTTCGTACCATGTTCCTCGAGGGTCGTGGCTTGAACTCATCATATGCCGTCTATCAGGATGCTACGGGTAAGGCTTTTGACAAGACGATTGCACTGGGTATCGGCATCGGTTCGGGATATTTGTTCGAGACAACTTTCATCCGTGAAGCCACTTCCGACTTGACCGGTGAACGTGGTTCCTTGATGGGTGCTATCCAGGGATTACTGTTGGCTCAGTATGAGGTATTGCGCGAAAACGGCCATACTCCTTCTGAAGCATTCAATGAAACAGTGGAAGAGTTGACTCAATCTTTGATGCCATTGTTTGCCAAGAATGGTATGGACTGGATGTATGCCAACTGTTCTACTACGGCACAGCGTGGTGCGCTGGATTGGATGACCCCGTTCCATGATGCCATCAAGCCGGTTGTACAGAAATTGTATGCAAGTGTGAAGTCGGGTAACGAAGCTCAGATTTCTATCGACAGTAACTCCAAACCCGATTATCGTGAGAAGCTGAATGCAGAATTGAAAGCCTTGCGTGAAAGCGAAATGTGGCAGACAGCTGTTACGGTTCGTAAACTTCGTCCGGAAAACAATTAATCAGCTTTATATAAATAGGTGAAATACCCTCTTCGGTGTTACCGGAGGGGGTATTTCTTTATTATTGATTCCCTATATTTTGAATAAACTCCAATAGCTTCCGGTAAAAACCGTGATGTTTCAGCGTCTCTGCCTCTCCCAATATTACCAGCTTCATACGTGCCCGGGTGATGGCTACATTCATTCTCCTTAAATCATTCAGGAATCCTATCTGCCCTTCTTCGTTGGCGCGGACAAGGCTGATGAAGATAACATCGCGCTCTTGCCCTTGGAAGCCATCCACCGTATTTACAGTGAACAAGCTGCGATAAGGCTTGAGTGAAGCGTCTGCCTTTATCTTGTTGCGGAGATATTGCACTTGTGCCTTGTAAGGGGAGATGATGCCGAAGTCTATTTTTTCTTCCAGAATGCGGCTGCCACCGATACGGTTGATGTAGATTTTCAGTTCTGATAGGAGCAGGTCCGCTTCCGCTTTATTGATGCGTCCGAAAGTCTCTCCCACAAATTCTTCTTTGAAATCCATTTCGGAGGTGTCAATCCAGTGGATAGGGGTATCCCAGTCCAGGATGCCCCGGTAACGCACTTCGGGAGCGGCTTCCAACTCGCCATTATAAAACCATTGGGAAGGAAATTTCATGATTTCCTCGTGCATGCGGTATTGCACTTTCAGCAAAGAGACAACGGCAGGTTTGTTGGACACCACTTTCTCCATCAATGTTCGTTCCAGACCTCCACGGGCGGCTTCGTGGCATTTTATGGTGGGCGGAAGTTGGCAGTGGTCACCCGCCAATACCACGCGGTCTGCTTTTCGGATAGCTATCCAGCAGGCAGCCTCTAAGGCCTGGGCTGCTTCATCAATGAAAAGGGTGCCGAAACGGCGTCCGTTCAGCAGCCGGTGATTGCTGCTTACCAGCGTGGAGGCTATGACGTGTGCCCCATCAAAAAGCTCTGCATTGATTTGTATTTCCAATGCGGTGGCGCGGTCGCGCAGGCGGCTCATACGGCTGCGTACTCCTTCGCGTTCGTCATAGCTGCCACGGCGGGCACGGCTGCCCAGTTCACGGAGATTTTTCCGGATGCTCCACAGTTCCGGATAAAGCGGATGGTTCTCGAAACGACGCTCGTAGGTAAAGGAAAGCATCTTGTCGTTGACACGGGTCGGATTGCCGATACGCAGGACATTGACGCCACGGTCCACAAGTTTTTCCGAAATCCAGTCGACGGCAGTATTGCTTTGGGCACATACCAGTACCTGCGGTTCCCGATGCAGGGTTTCGTAGATGGCTTCCACTAAGGTGGTCGTTTTTCCGGTTCCCGGAGGACCGTGTACAATGGCCACGTCGCGGGCACACAGCACTTTGTTTACAGCTGTCTCCTGCGTGGAGTTCAGCCAGGGAAACCGTACGGGATAGAGCTCTCGGAAACCGGCTTTCGAGGTTCCCAGCAATATGTCCCGCAATTCGGCCAGGCGGTTGCCTTTGGAGCGTAACGTATCTTCCAAGGCTTCGAACATGGTCCGATAGGATGTTTCGTCGAAATAAAGTTGCACGCCGAGGTTGTCCGTTTCCTGCACTTCCATAACGGCACCGGCTCCGGGCATTATCGCTACCATCCGTGTCTCGTCGGCATAGCTTACGGTAGCGGTGAAGTTCATATAGGTTATTTTTCCATCGGCAGACTGGCGGAAAAAACATACGGGACGGCCGAACTCAAAATTATGTTCTATATCGGTATTTTCTGTGTGTGTAATTTCTATTACTAATTGATTCAGTGAATTATAGTAACTTCGTCCCGGAGTGGCAGGATACCAGCAAAGTCCCCGTTTCACTTTCCGGGCAACTCCCATGTTTTCGGTTTGGCGTTTGAATTCCTCTTTTTCGTATTCGTATTCCATGCGCAGCAAAAGTTGCTGCTGTTGGAGGTGAATAATAGGACTATTTGAATCTTGTTCCTTCATGGTTGCAAAGGTAATCATTCTTCGCTTCCGACGGAAAAAATGCTTTATTTTGTTAAACTATTCAGCCTTTTTATTTGTTTATGATATTAATTTGTAATCTTTACAATAATGAAAAACTAAAAAATAGTGGTTATGGTATATGATTTAACGATGCTCAAAACGTTTTATGCCGCTTATTCGGAGAAGATAGAACGCGTACGGAACGTACTGCGGCGTCCGATGACTTTAGCAGAGAAAATTTTGTATGCTCATTTGTATGATGGGGATAAAGTGAAGAACTACAGACGGGGAGAAGACTATGTGAATTTCCGTCCCGACCGTGTGGCAATGCAGGATGCAACGGCTCAAATGGCCTTATTGCAATTTATGAATGCAGGCCGTGAGCAGGTTGCCGTGCCTTCCACTGTGCACTGTGACCATTTGATTCAAGCATATAAAGGTGCAAAAGAAGATGTTGCGACTGCTACGAAGACCAACGAGGAGGTCTATAATTTTCTCCGTGATGTTTCTTCCCGCTATGGCATAGGTTTCTGGCAGCCGGGGGCAGGCATTATTCACCAGGTGGTATTGGAGAACTACGCATTTCCGGGTGGGATGATGGTAGGCACGGACTCTCATACGCCCAATGCCGGAGGTTTGGGCATGGTGGCCATTGGTGTGGGTGGTGCCGATGCGGTGGATGTGATGACCGGCATGGAATGGGAACTGAAAATGCCGCGTCTGATAGGCGTACACTTGAAGGGTAAATTGAGTGGCTGGGTAGCTCCCAAAGACGTTATTCTGAAGTTGGCGGGTATTCTTACTGTAAAAGGGGGAACCAATGCCATCATTGAATATTTTGGACCGGGAACCGCTTCGTTGTCTGCCACTGGAAAGGCTACCATCTGCAATATGGGGGCAGAGGTGGGGGCGACTACCTCCCTTTTCCCTTACGATGAGCGCATGGGTACCTACTTGAAAGCTACCGGACGTGAAGAAGTGGCGGAAATGGCTGCTTCCGTAGCTGCCGACCTTCGCGCCGACGACGAAGTGCTGGCAAATCCGGAAAAATATTACGACCGCATCATTGAAATAGACCTCTCGTTATTGGAACCGTATATCAACGGGCCCTTTACGCCGGATGCAGCAACACCGATATCGAAATTTGCCGAGGTAGTGATAACCAATAACTATCCCCGCCGGATGGAAGTCGGCCTGATAGGGTCGTGCACCAATTCGTCCTATCAGGATTTGAGCCGCGCGGCCTCCCTTGCCCGGCAGGTAAAGGAAAAGAATTTGAAGGTTGCTTCCTCGCTGATTGTCAACCCCGGCTCGGAGCAGATACGTGCCACTGCTGAACGCGACGGCATGATTGCCGCTTTCGAAGATATTGGCGCAACGATAATGGCGAATGCCTGCGGACCTTGTATTGGCCAGTGGAAGCGCCATACTGATGACCCCGAACGCAAAAATTCCATCGTCACCTCTTTTAACCGTAATTTTGCCAAACGTGCCGATGGAAATCCCAACACTTTTGCTTACGTCGCTTCCCCGGAGATAACGATGGCGCTGACCATTGCCGGTGACCTTTGTTTCGACCCGTTGAGGGATACGCTGGTCAATGCCAAAGGAGAGGTTGTGAAACTGTCCGAACCGGTCGGTGAAGAACTGCCGGCACACGGGTTTATAGGAGGAAAGGAAGGATACATTGCTCCAGGCAAAGGACAGACGGAAATTACGGTCAATCCTCATTCACAGCGCTTGCAACTGCTGACTCCCTTCCCTGCCTGGGATGGTATGGATTTGCTGGACATGCCTTTATTGATTAAAGTGCAAGGGAAATGTACCACCGACCACATCTCTATGGCGGGGCCATGGCTCCGTTTCCGGGGACATCTGGAGAATATTTCGGATAATATGCTGATGGGAGCTGTCAATGCTTTCAATGGAGAGACGAACAAGGTTTGGAACCGCTCCACCAATACCTATGGAACAGTGTCAGGCACTGCGAAGCTGTATAAGTCCGAAGGTATCCCTTCCATGGTTGTTGCCGAGGAGAATTATGGTGAAGGTTCCAGCCGTGAGCATGCTGCCATGGAACCGCGCTTCCTGAATGTACGCGTCATTTTGGCGAAAAGTTTTGCCCGTATCCATGAGACGAACTTAAAGAAACAAGGCATGTTGGCGCTGACCTTTACGGATAAGGCCGATTATGACAAGATTCGGGAACGCGACCTGATTTCTGTCATGGGGCTGAAAGATTTTGCTCCGGGACGCACGTTGAAGGTGGTTCTTCATCACGAGGATGGGAGTAAAGAAAGTTTTGAAGTACAACATACGTATAACGAACAGCAGATAGCTTGGTTCCGGGCCGGTTCTGCACTTAATGCAAGATAGAATATGGAAAAAATTACTGTACCTTTTATTACCGGCGATGGAGTGGGAGCAGAAGTGACCCCATCCATGCAGGCTGTCGTGAATGCCGCTGTCAGGAAATCCTATGGTGACCGGCGTGGCATTGAATGGAAAGAAGTGCTGGCAGGAGAACGTGCTTTCCACGAAACCGGCTCCTGGCTGCCGGATGAAACGATGGAAGCCTTCCGCACTTATAAGGTGGGCATCAAAGGTCCTTTGACAACACCTGTCGGCGGAGGTATCCGTTCGTTGAACGTGGCATTGCGTCAGACGCTTGATTTGTATGTCTGCCAACGTCCGGTACGTTGGTATAAGGGCATTGTTTCTCCACTCAAAGAGCCGCATAAGGTGGATATGTGCGTATTCCGTGAGAATACCGAGGATATTTATGCAGGCATCGAATGGGAAGCCGGTACTCCGGAGGCTGAAAAGTTCTATCGTTTTCTCCGTGACGACATGGGGGTGACGAAAGTCCGTTTTCCCGAAACCTCCTCGTTTGGCGTGAAGCCCGTTTCGAGAGAAGGAACAGAGCGCTTGGTGCGTGCCGCCTGCCGATACGCGCTTGAGCATCGCCTGCCTTCCGTGACGTTGGTACACAAGGGAAACATTATGAAGTTTACGGAAGGCGGCTTCAAGAAGTGGGGTTACGAACTGGCAGAGCGTGAGTTTGGTAAAGAGCTGGCAGAAGGGCGTCTGGTCATCAAGGACTGCATTGCCGATGCATTCCTGCAGAACACGTTGCTTATCCCCGAAGAATATTCCGTGATTGCCACGTTGAATCTGAACGGCGATTATGTGTCCGACCAACTGGCTGCCATGGTAGGCGGCATCGGCATTGCACCGGGGGCGAATATCAACTATAAAACGGGTCATGCCATCTTTGAGGCTACTCACGGGACGGCTCCGAACATTGCCGGGAAAGACATTGTGAATCCCTGTTCCATCATCCTTTCCGCTGTGATGATGCTTGAATATCTGGGCTGGAAGGAAGCAGCCTCTCTTATAGAGAACGCCTTGGAGGAAAGTTTCACAGAAGCCCGTGCTACTGCCGACTTGGCCCGTTTTATGCCGGGTGGCGTCTCGCTGTCCACTTCGACTTTCACCCGGGAGATTGTAAGGAGAATAGAAAATGGGAATAACGAATAAAACGAAACGATTATGAAGAAGGAGTATCTGATTTACAAGCTTTCCGAAGATTTGAAGGAAGCTACCCGGATTGAGAATGAACTGTTCAGGAAGTTTGATGTGAAGCGCGGTTTGCGTAATGAGGACGGCACGGGAGTCTTGGTGGGGTTGACCAAAATAGGCAATGTGGTCGGCTATGAACGCATCCCCGGTGGAGGGCTGAAGCCTATTCCCGGCAAATTGTTCTACCGCGGTTATGATGTGGATGACTTGGCACACGCCATCATCAAAGAGAAGCGTTTCGGTTTTGAGGAAATTGCCTACTTGTTGCTTTCCGGTCGCCTGCCCGACAAGGAAGAACTCTCTTCTTTCCGTGAACTCATCAACGACAACATGCCGCTGGAGCAGAAGACCAAGATGAATATCATTGAACTTGAAGGAAACAACATTATGAACATCCTGGCGCGCAGCGTGCTCGAGATGTACCGTTTCGACCCGGATGCCGATGACACTTCCCGCGATAATCTGATGCGGCAGAGCATTGAGCTTATTTCGAAATTCCCGACCATCATTGCGTATGCCTATAACATGCTTCGCCATGCCACCCATGGCCGTTCACTGCATATCCGCCATCCGCAGGAAAACCTTTCCATTGCCGAGAATTTCCTCTATATGCTGAAGAAGGACTACACGGAGCTGGATGCCCGCACACTCGACCTGCTGTTGGTTCTTCAGGCCGAGCACGGTGGTGGTAACAACTCCACTTTTACCGTACGTGTCACTTCTTCTACCGGGACGGATACTTACTCTTCGATAGCGGCAGGTATCGGTTCCTTGAAAGGGCCGCTTCATGGAGGTGCCAATATTCAGGTTGCCGATATGTTCCACCATCTGCAGGAAAACATTCAGGACTGGACGAACGTGGATGAGATTGATACTTACTTCACCCGCATGCTCAACAAGGAAGTCTATAACAAGACCGGTTTGATATATGGTATCGGACATGCCGTCTATACCATTTCCGACCCGCGCGCCATTCTGCTGAAGGAGCTTGCCCGCGACCTTGCCCGCGAAAAAGGGAAAGAACGCGAGTTCGCTTTCCTTGAACTGCTCGAGGAGCGCGCCATTGATGTGTTTGGCCGTGTGAAGAATAATGGCAAGACGGTTTCGAGTAATGTGGATTTCTATTCGGGCTTTGTTTACGAGATGATTGGGCTGCCGCAGGAAATCTTCACGCCTTTGTTCGCCATGGCACGTATTGTCGGTTGGTGTGCACATCGCAATGAAGAATTGAACTTTGAAGGCAAGCGTATTATCCGTCCTGCCTATAAGAATGTTTTGGATGAGGTGGCTTATGTGCCCATTAAGAAACGGTAAGGATTAGACTTGTATCTTTTAAATCGTTCCATCACGGGGGAAAAATCGTTCCACCATGGTGGAACGATTTTTTCTCCATGGTGGAATGAAATTTACTCTATGATGGAACGATTAGATTTTCGTATCTCTACTGCTTAATCTTCTCAGTAAAAAAACACTGGTTTTTGCATGAAAAAACAATTATCCGGGGAAAACGATTTGTTTGTTGTGAGTTTTCTTTATCTTTGCTTCGCATAAATAAAGAACTATGAATCAGGAAACTTTTCAGATATTTCTGTGGGTAATGAGTGCTGTGGCATTGGTTGTCTTTATTGCACTCTATTTTGTCAAAGCGGGTTATGGCATGTTCCGTACTGCCTCGTGGGGAATCTCCATCAATAATAAACTGGCGTGGGTGCTTATGGAAGCGCCGGTATTCATCGTCATGTTTGGGTTGTGGGGGAAGAGTGGAGCGGGATTTACCGTGCCGGTATATTTCTTCTTCCTGCTGTTTCAGTTGCACTATCTTCAGCGGGCCTTTATTTTTCCGTTCCTGCTGAAAGGTAAAAGCCGGATGCCGGTAGCTATTATGGCGATGGGTATCGTCTTCAACCTTTTGAACGGGATGATGCAGGCGGGCGGTTTGTTCTATTTTGCTCCCGAAGGCTTGTATGCCGATGGCTGGGCCTATTTGTTGAAACCTCATGCCTTGTTGGGAATCATTCTGTTTTTTGCGGGTATGTTCATCAATTTGCATTCCGACTATGTGATACGTCATTTGCGTAAGCCGGGTGATACGAAGCATTATCTTCCCGGAAAAGGGCTTTACCGATACGTCACTTCTGCCAATTACTTCGGTGAGCTGGTGGAATGGACGGGGTTTGCCATACTCACAGCTTCTCCCGCCGCCTGGGTGTTCGTCTGGTGGACGTTTGCCAACCTTGTTCCCCGTGCCGATGCCATTCACCGCCGTTATCGGGAGGAGTTTGGTGATGAGGCGGTAGGAAAGCGCAAACGCATCATTCCATTTCTTTATTAATGGAAAATGGAGAGTTGAAAATGGAAAATGAATAATTCATAACTTATAACTCATAACTCATAACGATGGAATCCAAGTTATTCACACCCGTCACTTTCGGACCGTTGACCTTGCGTAACCGTACCATCCGTTCGGCTGCTTTCGAGAGCATGTGTCCCGGAAACGCTCCGTCGGACATGTTGCTCGACTATCATCGGTCGGTAGCGGCGGGCGGTATAGGTATGACTACTGTTGCCTATGCGGCAGTTACTCAGAGCGGCCTGTCTTTTGACCGCCAGTTGTGGATGCGTCCCGAGATTATCCCCGGACTCCGTAGGCTGACTGATGCCATACATGCGGAAGGGGCTGCGGCAGGCATCCAGTTGGGACACTGTGGCAACATGTCCCATAAGAGCATTTGCGGTTGTATGCCCGTCGGCGCATCTTCCGGTTTCAATCTTTACTCTCCTACCTTTGTGCGTGGACTGCGTGCCGATGAGCTGCCGGAGATGGCGCGTGCTTATGGACGTTCGGTGAATCTGGCACGGGAGGCCGGATTTGATTCTGTAGAGATTCATGCAGGGCATGGCTATCTCATCAGCCAGTTCTTGTCCCCGTCCACCAACCATCGGAAAGACGAGTTCGGAGGTTCGTTGCAGAACCGTATGCGTTTTATGGATATGGTGATGGAAGAAGTGATGAAGGCTGCCGGCAGTGATATGGCTGTGCTGGTGAAGATGAACATGCGCGACGGTTTCCGTGGAGGGATGGAGCTGGACGAGACGATGCAGGTGGCCCGGAGGCTGGAGCAGTCGGGAGCACATGCGCTGGTCTTGAGCGGTGGGTTCGTCAGTAAGGCGCCGATGTATGTCATGCGGGGCGAAATGCCTATCCGCAGCATGACGCATTACATGACCTGCTGGTGGTTGAAATACGGTGTACGCATGGTAGGCAAATGGATGATACCGAGCGTACCGTTTAAGGAAGCTTATTTCCTGGAAGATGCCTTGAAATTCCGTGCCGCCTTGAAGATACCGTTGGTTTATGTGGGTGGCCTGGTTTCCAGGGACAAGATAGATGAGGTGCTGGATGACGGCTTCGAGGCTGTGCAAATGGCGCGCGCTCTGCTCAATGAGCCGGGGTTCGTCAACCGCATGCGTGCCGAAGAGAATGCACGTTGCAACTGCCGGCATAGTAATTATTGCATTGCCCGGATGTATTCCATCGAGATGGCATGCCATCAGCATTTGAAGGAGGAACTTCCACCTTGTCTGAAAAAGGAGATAGAGAAAATCGAAGCGAAAGGCTGATTTTTAGTTTTTAATTTTCAATTTTTAATTATTAAAGTGAATTTAGCTGTTATAACTGGGGCAGACGGTGGCATGGGCATGGAAATTACCCGCGCAGTGGCAACTGCCGGCTATCAGGTCATCATGGCATGCCGTGACCCTCAAACTGCCGAACCCAAGCGGCAACTGCTGATGCGTGAAACCGGTAATCCGCGTATTGAGATTGCTCCCGTTGATTTGGCATCTCTGGCTTCAGTGGCCGCATTTGCAGAGCATCTGTTGAAGCGGGGAGAGCCGTTGGCATTGCTGATGAACAATGCCGGAACTATGGAAACGGAACGCCGCATTACCGAAGACGGACTGGAACGGACGGTGAGTGTCAATTATGTAGGGCCTTACCTGCTGACCCGCAAACTGCTGCCATTGATGGGAGAGGGGAGCCGTATTGTGAATATGGTATCTTGTACGTATGCCATCGGTCATCTTGACTTTCCGGATTTTTTCCTCCGGGGAAGGAAGGGTGGCTTTTGGCGCATTCCTATATATAGCAACACGAAGCTGGCATTGACTCTGTTCACCATCGACTTGGCCAGTCGCGTCAAACACAAAGGTATTGTTGTGAATGCGGCTGACCCGGGGATTGTGTCTACCAATATCATCACCATGCATATGTGGTTTGACCCGCTGACAGATATACTTTTCAGGCCTTTCATCCGTACTCCCCGTAAGGGAGCTGCAACAGCTGTCGGCTTATTGCTGGATGAGGATGCCGGTAAACGTACGGGGACATTGAATGCCAGTTGCCGTCCCAAGTCTCTTTCGGAGAAGTACACCCGGCATGTACAGATGGAAGAACTGTGGGAGAGGACGGAAAGTATAGTGAAAAAATGGTTGTAAAAAACAGAGAAGGCGCATATGTCGCCTTCTCTGTTTATGGGGTATCTGAACTGTCTGTCATTAGATAGACAGTTCTCTCAATACATTTACAAGGTCTTTCTTGATGGGTTTGTCATTCTTGATGGCCTTCGTGAAGGGAACGTATACCACTTCATCGTGGTCAATGCCTATCATGACATTGCGCTGTCCTTCCATGATTGCGTCGATGGCGGCTGCGCCCAGACGGCTGGCAAGGATACGGTCGTGTGCCGTAGGGCTACCACCGCGTTGCAAGTGACCGAGGATGGTTACGCGTACGTCATATTGGGGGTATTCGTTCTTTACACGCTCTGCATAGTGCATTGCACCGCCGGTCAGTTCACTCTCGGCTACCAGTACGATACTGCTGTTCTTGGATTTCCGGAAACCGTTCTTGATGAATTCTTCCAGTTGGTCCACTTCCGTACTGAATTCCGGGATAATGGCTGCTTCTGCTCCGGAGGCGATGGCGCCGTTCAGAGCGAGGAAACCGGCATCGCGTCCCATGACTTCTACGAAAAACAAGCGCTCATGGGAAGTGGCTGTATCACGGATTTTGTCCACAGCATCCAGAATCGTGTTCAGCGCGGTGTCGTAGCCGATAGTGGTATCTGTTCCATAAAGGTCATTGTCGATAGTTCCCGGCAGCCCGATACAAGGCACGTCAAACTCTTGTGCAAAGATACGAGCACCGGTCAGCGAACCGTCGCCTCCGATAATCACTAAGGCGTCAATGCCTTCTTTCTTCATGTTGTCGTAAGCAATCTGGCGGCCCTCGGGAGTCGTGAACTCTTTGCAGCGGGCTGTCTTCAGGATTGTACCACCCAGCTGGATGATGTTGCTGACATTTTGGCTTTTGAATTCTTTGATTTCGCCGGTTACCAGACCTTTGTAACCTCTATATATACCTTTAACTGAAAGTCCGTTGTAAATAGCCGAACGTGTCACGGCACGTATGGCTGCGTTCATTCCCGGAGCATCACCTCCTGATGTCAAGATACCAATGCACTTAACTGTTCCCATAACAATCTTTTTGTTTAGTATTAATAATCATGATGAAAAATAGATTTGGACTATTTTTTCATGCCGCAAAGATAGTAAAAAGCTGAGGCGGTGACTAATAAATTACGTTAATTTGCTGTTCCAAAAGGATGACAAACTGTTATTTAAGTTTTGACTTTATGGCTTCTGAAATTTCTTCCATCAGCCATTTGGGGGTGGAAGTGGCTCCGCAGACACCGATGGAATTGGCACCGGCTAACAGAGAACTATCTATTTCTTCGGCACTGTCTATCAAATGTGAATTGGCATTGACTTTTTTACACTCACTGAACAGCATCTTGCCGTTAGAGCTTTTTTTGCCGCTGACAAAGAATATTAAATCATGGGAAGCTGCAAATTTCCGGATATTAGGTATCCGGTTTGCTACTTGTCGGCAGATAGTGTCATAGGACTCGAAAGTGACTTTCGGTGAGATATGTCCCTCTATGTATTTCACAATGTTTTGAAATCCGTCCAGAGACTTTGTGGTCTGGGAGTAGAGACGGATGTCTTTGCTGAAATCCAGTTTCCTTGCCTCTTCCTGCTTTTCGATGACGATGGCCTTTCCGGTGGTTTGTCCTACCAGACCCAGTACTTCGGCGTGTCCATTTTTGCCATAGATGACAATTTGCTTGTCGCGGTTGTCTTCCTGGACGTACTCTTGCTTAATCTTCTTTTGCAGGCGGAGTACGACCGGGCAGGTTGCGTCAATGATTTCTATATTGTTGCGGCGGGCAATGTCATAAGTTTCAGGGGGCTCTCCATGGGCGCGCAACAGCACCTTGGCGTTGTGGAGGCGGTTGAATTCCTCATGGTTGATGGTAATCAGCCCCATTGCCTTCAGGCGTTCCACTTCACGGCTGTTGTGCACGATGTCTCCCAGACAATAGAGGGTCCCTCCTTTCGCCAGTTCCTCTTCTGCCTTGTTTATTGCAGTGACAACTCCGAAACAGAAGCCGGAGCCTTCGTCTATTTCTACTTTTGCCATATCCGGTTCAGTTCTTCTCCTTTATAACCCGTTCGAATTGTTCCGCCAGCCATTCCTTTTGTTGGGAAATGCTCAGGTGGCTGTTGTCCAACAATAAAGCGTCAGAAGCTTTGCGCAGCGGACTTACATCCCGGTTTTGGTCAATATAGTCCCGTTGTTTCACATTTTCCAGAATTTCGTCAAAGCTGGCTTCTTCCCCTTTGGCCTTTAGTTCGTCATAGCGGCGTTGTGCCCGTATCTCGGGGGTGGCGGTTACAAAAATTTTCAGCTCGGCATCCGGAAAAACGGTAGTGCCGATGTCGCGCCCGTCCATAACGATACCCTTGGCCTTGCCCATCTCTTGTTGCTGTGCCACCATAGCTTCGCGTACGAAATCCAATGTTGCAATGGGACTGACACGTGAAGACACTTCCATGGTACGGATTTTGTTTTCTACATTTACTCCGTTCAGGTAGGTATCCGGGCGTCCGGTTTCGGGGTTCAGGCGGAAAGAAATATGTATATCCTTTATTAGACTTTTCAGTTTTTCGGCATCTATGCGGTCACCCTGGAAAATACCATTCTCTATACTATATAATGTTACTGCCCGATACATGGCACCGCTATCTATATATATGTAACTGATTTCGCGGGCAAGGTCTTTGGCCATAGTGCTTTTTCCGCAAGAGGAAAAGCCGTCGATTGCTATTGTTATCTTTTTCATGACTTTTATGCTATAGTTATACAGGTATAACACCTGCAAAATAGAAAATTTCAATATTTCATTTAAAATTCTTGCCAAAGATACGGTATTTTTAAAATATCTCGTTACATTTGTGGCACAAAAGCATGTGGAGGCTTTTGAAGGATTAAAAAAATGAAAAAGGAACGTCTGTTGTGTAAAAAAAAACAGCAGAGCGTGAACATTCTTGGGAAAAGTACTATATTTGCCCCAAATGAGAAACACTAAAATTATATTATAAATTATGGAAATTAAGAAATCACCTAAGGCAGACCTGGAGAGTAAGAAGTCGACTTGGCTGCTTGTCGGTTATGTAATCGTGCTCGCTTTCATGTTTGTTGCGTTCGAGTGGACAAAGCGTGACATCAAGATTGATACGAGTCAGGCTATTACCGACTTAGTATTTGAAGAGGAAATCATCCCTATTACAGAACAGCCGGAGCAGGTTACTCCTCCGCCCCCCGAAGCTCCTGCGATTGCAGAAACGCTGACTATCGTTGAGGACGATGCCGACGTGGAAGAAACTGCCATCGTATCTTCTGAGGAATTGAATCAGGCTGTGGAAATCAAATATGTTCCCGTAGCAGTGGAAGAGGAAGAACCGGAAGAACAGACTATTTTCGAGGTGGTGGAGCAGATGCCCGAATTCCCGAACGGTGGTATGGCCGGTTTGATGCAGTATCTGAGCAAGAACATTAAATATCCTACTATTGCACAGGAAAACGGAACTCAAGGCCGTGTAACTGTACAGTTTGTGGTCAATAAGGACGGTAGTATCGTAGATGCTAAGGTGCTGAGAGGTGTTGACCCGTACTTGGACAAAGAAGCTGTCCGCGTGATTATGGGCATGCCGAAGTGGAAACCCGGTATGCAGCGTGGTAAACCCGTTCGCGTTAAGTATACCGTGCCTGTAATGTTTAGATTGCAGTAATAAAATATCTATAAGTGGGAGAGGCTGCCGGAATGCAGCCTCTTTTCATTATCCGCTATTTCCTAAATTCTGAAAATGCCATGTTTACAGCCTCCGAGCTTTTAGAAAGAATAAATTCTCATATTGCAGAATTGCAGTTTGTCCGTACTCCTCAAGGTTTATATGCTCCCGTTACCTATGTGTTGTCCATGGGCGGAAAAAGAATCCGTCCGGTATTGATGTTGATGGCCTACAATCTGTATCGGGAGGATATTACCCGTATTTTTAACCCTGCAACGGGGATTGAAGTGTATCATAATTATACTCTTTTGCACGACGACTTGATGGACCATGCAGACCGTCGCCGTGGCAAGGAGACAGTACATAAAGTCTGGGATGACAATGCCGCCATTCTTTCGGGGGATGCAATGCTTGTATTGGCTTATCAGTTTATGGCTCAATGTCCGGTTGAATGCCTGAAAGAGGTAATGGATATATTTAGTCTGACTGCACTGGAAATCTGTGAAGGACAGCAGCTGGATATGGAGTTTGAACATCGGAAGGATGTGAAGGCAGAGGAGTATCTGGAAATGATTCGTCTGAAAACTTCGGTATTGTTGGCTGCAAGCTTGAAGATTGGCGCTCTTTTGGGAGGGGCTTCTTCTGAAGATGCGGAGCAGTTGTATGATTTTGGCATGAACTTGGGTGTTGCTTTTCAGTTGAAAGATGATTTCCTGGATGTTTATGGCGATGCTGCCGTCTTTGGAAAGAATATTGGAGGTGATATTCTGTGCAATAAAAAGACCTACATGCTGATAAAGGCTTTTGAACATGCGGATGAGGAGCAGTTGACCCGCTTGAATGCTTGGGTGGATGCTGTTGCATTCAACCCGGAGGAGAAAGTTGCTGCGGTGACGGAACTGTATAACCGGATTGGCGTCAAGGAATTGTGTGAGAAAAAGATGGAAGAGTATTGTGAACGCGCAATGGAAAGTCTGTTGGCGGTGAAGGTGGCAGATGAAAAGAAAGAGGAATTGAAGAACCTGATGGCTAACCTGATGCATCGGGAAGTATAACTTTAAATCCGGGAGAAAATGCCTTATAGAAGATTGCCTAATACAGATCAAGCGAGAATACGGGCGCTGAAAGCAGTGGTCGTCAAGGGTGATATATGTAATGTGTATGATTTGGCCGTATCTTTGAAGGCGTTGACTGATGCGCGGAATTTTCTTACAAAGTTTGAAGCTGCGCAAGCTTATTATGCCGACTGTTTTGAGCGGCAGGCTCGGGCGGGACGTAAGCATCAGGCTAATGTAAAGACTGCCCGTCTGTATATTTCTCATTTTATCCAGGTGTTGAATTTAGCTGTCATCCGTTCTGAAGTGCGTATTGCTCATAAGGAATATTACGGTTTGGACACAAGCAACAATAATGTGCCTGATTTATCGACAGAGCCTGCCTTGGCAGAGTGGGGGCGTAAAATCGTGGATGGGGAAAACAAACGTATATCCCAGGGAGGAATTCCCATTTATAACCCTACGATTGCAAAAGTGAGGGTGCATTATGATATTTTCATGGATAGTTATGAGAAGCAAAAGAATCTTCAATCTTTGACAGCCCGCAGTTTGGACACCTTGGCTTCGATGCGTGCAGAGGCGGATGGTTTGATTTTGGATATATGGAACCAGGTTGAAAAGAAATTCGAGGAGGTCACTCCCAATGAGAAACGTTTGGATTTATGCCGTGATTATGGAATAATCTATTATTACCGTACCGGTGAGAAACGCAAAGAGTAAGTTGAAGAATGAGATTGATTGATTCACATTCCCATCTTTTTTTAGAAGAGTTTGCAGAGGATTTGCCTCAAGTGATGGCTCGTGCCCGTGAGGCAGGAGTCACGCATATTTTTATGCCCAATATCGATAGTACCACCATAGGACCTATGCTTCGGGTGTGCCGTGAATATAAAGGGTATTGCTATCCGATGATTGGATTGCACCCTACCTCTGTGGGTGCGGATTATGAAAAGGAGTTGGAAATAGTGGCCCGGGAGCTGGCTTCACCGAATGAATTTGTTGCGGTTGGTGAGATTGGTATGGACTTGTATTGGGATAAAACTTTTCTCAGAGAACAGCAAAGGGGGTTGGACAGGCAGATTGAGTGGGCTTTGGAATACGGTTTGCCGGTAGTGCTACATTGTAGGGAAGCGTTCGACCATATATATAATGTGTTGAAACCCTATCAGCAGACTCCTTTGAAAGGAATTTTCCATAGTTTTACGGGGACCTCGGAAGAGGCCTGCAGGATTATGGAATTTGCGGATTTCATGATAGGAATAAATGGTGTGGTGACTTTCAAAAAATCAACTTTGCCGGAAGTCTTGAAGAATATTCCTTTGGAACGCATCGTGCTGGAAACCGATTCCCCTTATCTGACTCCGGTTCCCAATCGAGGCAAGAGGAACGAAAGCGCATATGTTAAGGATACTTTGGTAAAGGTGGCCGGAATTTATGGGAACTCTCCTGAAAAGGTGGCCCAGGTTACTTCTGATAACACTTTAAAAGTGTTCGGAATGCTCAAATAAGCTCTTTGAGATTTTAAAGTTTATTAATTTTGAGATTTTATTTAATATAAAACGGGTCGAATGAAGCAGAACAACAAAAAAAAGAATACATTTGTAGCTGAAAACGCTTGTGGTTCGCATTTTTTTTGTAATTTGCACCCGATTTCAGAAAAGGCGTCTATTGGAGAGATGCTCGAGTGGTTGAAGAGGCACGCCTGGAAAGCGTGTATACCCCTAAAGGGTATCCGGGGTTCGAATCCCCGTCTCTCCGCAGTGTGATGAAATGAAGATAAAACAACAAATTATAATAAATAAATTAATTAATTAATCTTAAAAATTAGACACACAATGAAAAAGTTATTTGCAATTGTTGCTGTGA
Source organism: Bacteroides sp. AR20 (assembly GCF_964250605.1). Classification (NCBI taxonomy): domain Bacteria; kingdom Pseudomonadati; phylum Bacteroidota; class Bacteroidia; order Bacteroidales; family Bacteroidaceae; genus Bacteroides; species Bacteroides sp. AR20. Next base: position 41,497 of record NZ_CAXUGK010000001.1, read on the forward strand.
TGGGAGTCTTAACATTTGGCTCAACTCAACTTGCTCAGGCTCAAGATGCTCCTGCAGCTGAACAAACTGAACAAGCAGCTGTAGCACCTGCTGCTGATGCTGCTGCCCCTGCCGCTATGGAAGCTGCCGAGGGTGGTATCCACAAAGAGCTTAAGACTAAGTTTATTGAAGGTACTGCATCTTTCATGAGTTTGGTAGCTATCGCATTGGTTATCGGTCTTGCATTCTGTATTGAACGTATCATTTATCTGAGCTTGGCTGAAATTAATACAAAGAAGTTCTTGGCTGCTATCGAAGTTGCTTTGGAAAAAGGTGACGTTGAGGCTGCTAAAGATATCGCACGTAACACAAGAGGTCCTATCGCTTCTATCTACTATCAAGGTCTGATGAGAATCGATCAAGGTATCGACGTAGTAGAAAAGTCTGTAGTATCTTACGGTGGTGTACAAGCCGGTTATCTGGAAAAAGGTTGCTCTTGGATTACATTGTTCATCGCAATGGCTCCGTCTTTAGGATTCTTGGGTACTGTAATCGGTATGGTTCAGGCTTTTGATAAAATCCAGCAGGTAGGTGATATCTCTCCGACGGTTGTAGCAGGTGGTATGAAGGTTGCCTTGATTACTACTATCTTCGGTTTGATTGTTGCTTTGATTCTGCAGGTATTCTACAACTATATCTTGTCTAAGATTGAAGCTTTGACAAGTGAAATGGAAGATTCTTCTATCTCACTGTTGGATATGGTTATCAAATATGACTTGAAATACAAAAAATAATTAAGATGGCTAAGTTATCATATAAAGTATCATACTACGTACTGTATGCCATGTTCGCTATCATCTTGGTAGTGCTGGGCTTGTTCTACTTCGGTGGAGATGCTCAAGGTGATGCAGTATTGATGAGCGTTGACTCAGAAATGTGGCAACCGGCTCAGACAGATGCATTGATTTACTTGACGTATGCTCTGTTGGCTGTAGCTGTAATTGCTACGTTGGTTGGTGTATTGTTCCAATTCGGATCTGCCTTGAAGGATAATCCGGGGGCAGCCTTGAAATCTTTAATCGGCTTGATTGTATTGATTGTTGTAGTGGTTATAGCTTGGACTATGGGTAGCGATGAGCCGCTTACTATTCCGGGATATAGCGGTACTGACAATGTTCCTTTCTGGTTGAAGATTACCGATATGTTCCTCTATTCTATTTATATTTTGTTTGCCGGTACAGTGTTGGCAATCATTTTTAGTAGTATTAAGAAGAAATTATCATAACTGATTGAGGTAACTCAATTTAAAGAGTAATTACAATGGCAAAAGGAAAAAGAAAAGTTCCTGATATTAACTCAAGTTCTACAGCGGATATTGCATTCTTGTTGCTGATTTTCTTCTTGATCACGACATCTATGGATACTGACCGTGGTTTGGCAAGACGTTTGCCGCCTCCACCCGAAAAAGACCAGAAGATTGAGGACCAGAAGAAGAAAGAACGTAACGTTTTGCAAGTCTTCTTGAATATGAATGACCAGTTAATGTGCGGTAACGATTATATTAACGTAGAACAATTGCGTGCAAAGGCAAAGGAATTCATTGCCAATCCGTATAATGATGAAACGAAGCCAGAAAAGATTTCTAAGAATGTTCCTTTCTTTGGTACGGTTCAAGTAACGGAAAATCATGTGGTTTCTTTGCGTTGTGACCGTGGTTCTTCCTATAAGGCATATATGGCTGTACAGAATGAGTTGGTAGCGGCTTACAATGAGTTACGCGATGAACTGGCTCAGGAGAAGTGGCAGAAGAATTATGTCGAGTTGGATCAAGAACAACAAGATGCAATTCGTGATATTTATCCTCAGAGAATTTCTGAGGCAGAACCTAAAAAGTACGGAGAAAAGAAGTAATGGGAAAATTTAATAAGACTGGTAAACGTGAAATGCCGGCGTTGAACACTTCTTCTCTGCCTGACCTTATTTTCACCTTGTTGTTCTTCTTCATGATTGTAACAACTATGCGTGAGGTAACATTAAAGGTTGAGTTTAAGGTTCCGCAAGCTACAGAATTGGAGAAACTTGAAAAGAAGTCTTTGGTTACGTTTATCTATGTAGGAAAACCTACTGCCGAATTTCGTAAGAAGTTAGGTAATGAGAGCCGTATCCAGTTGAACGACAGCTATGCTGAAGTTGCTGAAATTCAAGATTACATTATTGGTGAACGTGCCAGTATGAAAGAAGAAGATCAGCCGCAGATGACAGTGTCTTTGAAAGTTGACCAAGATACGAAAATGGGTATCGTAACAGATATCAAGGAAGCTCTTCGTCAAGCTTATGCTTTGAAGATTAACTATTCTGCGCAACCGCGTCAGTAAGAGTTGATTTAATGATATAATAAAGGTCGTTTCATTTGTTGAAACGACCTTTATTGTTTTAAGTATATTGGATTTTTAAGATTTCACATTATATACTTCGCAGTAGATGTGTTCCTTTACAAGGTCAAAATCCTTTCCACATTCTATATCTCCATAGGCCATGATGAGCATAGGCAGGTAGTTGTCTCCTGCTTTATAGGGAGGCTGTTGGTAGGGCTTTTCCCATAAGGAGAATCCTTGCCGTTGATAGAAGTTAATGCGGCGTTTAGCCATTTCTTCTTCGGGTATTTCCACTTCCAAGACAATGGGATGTTTTAAGAGTTGGCACAAATGGTTCAGTACACTCTTTCCATATCCGCCGTTACGCTGTGTGGGGTCAATGGCAAAATGCTCTATATAGTAAAAATGTCCGAAATCCCAGTAAGTGATGAGACCTACCGGGGTGTTGTTATGGAAGATGATATTGTTATAGAAGTGCGTTTTGGTATCTGTATACTTGCGCAATTCCTCCAGTTCCCGGTACTCCTCTGAAGGGAACGATTGAGTCATTAATTTCTCCATGTAGCTGTACAAGTCTGTGTCAGCTGTTGTAATACGTTGAAGTCTGATCATAAGTTCTTTTAGTTTAGTTTGTTTTTATTCAGTATAAAATTCAATGACGCGGCAGATGGCCCGTTGGCAGACCGGGCAGAAAGTAGGGTATTCATTGGTGCGCATGCGGCAATTGTCTGCCGGACGGTAGATGCCTTTGGCAGAATAGCCAGCTCCTTCATATACGCCTACGGGATATGTTCCACTTTCAGAAGAGGGAGTAGGAACGGGAGTTCCTTGAGCAAGCATATCTTTCCATTTGGAAGTGAAATCGATTCTTGTGCTGATGTTCTGTTCCCAGGGTTCCACATCTAGTGGATAGGTATCTGTCATCACGTCATTGTCGTAGAAGTATTCATCGGCCAGTCCGCCAAAGCTATGCCCGAACTCATGTACCACAACGGGGCGGAACATGGGATGGTGGGCGGTAGTAAGGGTATAGGAATTATAGATTCCACCGCCTCCGTATTCTTCCGTATTGGCAAGGATGATGATGTGTTCATACGGTATTCCCGCCAGCGCATCGTGTATGGATTTGACACGGGAGGTTGTCAGATACCGGTCTGAATAGAATGTGCTGAAATGAGAGCTGAATGCTGTCCGTTTCCATTCTCCGAGGCGTGGTACGCTTACTCCGCTGTCTTCGGAGGGGCTGGCCACTGCTACAATGTTGAAGTGCTTTTTCATGGACCGGAAGGGTTCGTGGGCAAACAGACTTTCGCAGGCAATGGCTGCGTCTTCGTAGAATACCGGCATCTCTTCGGGAGTATATCCTTCTGCAAGGATGGCTACGTCGATGCATTTGGCCGTATTGCCGCTTTGCAGCAGATATTTATGTGGTGTGATGTGGGCAGTACCTTTCTGATGTATCAGGATGTCGTCGGGACTGACCGTATGTTTCATGCTTGCCCGTACATTTCTACGCGGGTCGAGAAGTGTTATTTCTATTTCTGCAGGACGGAGGGGATAGGGAAGGAGAAAGGTGTTTTCGAATCCTTTGGTCACCGCTTTGGCTTCATCCGTTTCCAGCCACTCCTGGAAGAGCGAAGAAAAGGATGTTTTGTAGATTACGCTGCCATTGGCTGCATCTCGCATAATGATTTGTCCGTTTCCTTGCAGGGGCAACTCAGATAAATGATGCTTCCTTCCTGCCCAAGAGGGGAGACAAGACAATCCGTCCAGGCATATCTCTTGTTTGGCTGCATTTCCGGTAAAGATATAGTCGACACGCAGGGTTTTATCTGCAAAATAATCTGCAAAACTTTGGGCATGCAAGGATATTGCTGCCATCAGGCATAATAGGAATAAGGAATACTTTTTCATAACGGTTCATTATTATTGCTACTACAAAGATAATATCTTTAAAGCTCATCTGCAATTTTCCGGTCGTGCGAGATGGAATTTTGCATATGCACTTTGAAATGCCTGATATGCGGTATTATTCTTTTTTTTGTAAGAAAAGTTATAAACCGTATTTTTATTGGCGAAAAAATAGCTAACTTTGCATGTTGCCGTATAGATATGCGGGAGATATAGTAATTTATTAATCATTAGAATTTGAAATGGGACATCATCAGTTGGATACTTTAGACGAACAGATTTTAAAACTTATAGCCGATAATGCACGCATTCCTTTCCTTGAAGTGGCCAGAGCTTGTAATGTATCGGGAGCAGCCATTCATCAGCGCATTCAAAAGCTGACAAACTTAGGTATATTGAAAGGTTCTGAATATGTGATTGATCCGGAGAAGATAGGATATGAAACATGCGCCTATATCGGTATCTATCTAAAGGATCCTGCTTCTTTTGATGCTGTAACGAGAGCATTGGAAGCTATTCCCGAGATTGTGGAATGCCATTTTACAACGGGCAAGTATGATATGTTCATAAAGCTTTATGCCCGCAACAACCATCATTTGCTGAGCATCATACATGATAAGTTGCAGCCGCTGGGACTGGCGCGTACGGAAACCTTGATTTCTTTCCACGAAGCCATCAAGCGGCAGATGCCTATAACGGTAGAAGAAGAGGAAGATTAATTCTACCGGCGGATATAATCGACGAATGCATAAGGGCAGGGATGCTTCTCATCTGCGGGATGGGACTCCCTGCTTTTTTCTTGCCATACAGTCGGAGCGACTTCGGGAAAGTAGGCATCCACCTGAGGGGCTTCTGCATCCACCTCGGTCAGGCAGAGGGCACCTGCAAAGGGGAGTGCCTGGCGATAAACGCTTGCACCGCCGATGATGTAGACGTGTTCGTCGGGCTGGCAACTGTTCAGTGCTTCTTCCAGTGAGGAAAAAACTTCTGCATCGGGACAAATCAAATCTTTTTGAGTGGACAGAACAACGTTGCGGCGGTTGGGAAGCGCGCCTTTGGGGAGAGATTCAAAGGTCTTTCGGCCCATGATGATGGTATTTCCCGTGGTGAGGGCTTTGAAACGCTTCAAATCATTGGGAAGCCAGAATAACAACCGGTTCTGATAACCGATACCTCTTTTTCTATCTACTGCGGCGATAATACTAATCATATGTGTGTAAAATTCTTTTCTCTTTCTATCTTTTTATTGTAGGATTTATACTGACACTTTCCCTGCAATATGCGGATGCGGGTTATAGTTGACCAACTCAAAATCCTCGAACTTGAAATCGAAGATGTTTTTCACATCCGGATTGATTCTCATCTGCGGCAAATCCCGCGGTTCACGAGATAGTTGGAGCTTTACCTGCTCCAGATGGTTCAGATAGATGTGGGCGTCTCCTAAGGTATGGATGAAATCTCCGGCTTTCAGTCCGGTGACTTGCGCCATCATCTGCAGGAGCAGGGCATAGGAAGCAATGTTGAAGGGCACTCCTAAAAAAATGTCCGCACTACGCTGGTACAGTTGCAGGCTCAGCCGTCCGTTGGCGACATAGAACTGGAAGAAAGCGTGGCAGGGAGGGAGGTTCATGTTGTCCAAATCGCCTACATTCCATGCGCTGACTATAATCCGGCGTGAGTCGGGATTGTGCTTGATGGTTTCTACAGCTTCGCTGATTTGGTCGATGAATCCACCTTTATAGTTCGGCCAGGAGCGCCATTGATACCCGTAGATATGTCCCAGGTCACCGTTTTCGTCCGCCCATTCGTTCCAGATGCGTACACCGTTGTCCTGAAGATATTTCACATTGGTGTCTCCTTGGAGGAACCATAGCAGTTCGTATATGATTGATTTCAGATGCAGCTTCTTGGTAGTAAGGCAGGGGAAGCCTTCATCCATGTTGAAACGCATCTGGTGGCCGAATACGCTGATGGTGCCGGTACCCGTACGGTCGCTTTTCTCTACGCCTTCGGTCAGTACGCGGTTCAGCAGGTCTAAATATTGTTTCATGATGTAGCTCTGTTTTTATCCGAACGCAAAGGTAGGGGAATTAATTAATAATTAATAATTAATAATTAAAAATTAGAGGAAGGGGGTCATCAAGTTCCCCACCCAGCCTACGAATTTCTTCCATCCGGAACGCTTTTTCCAGACTTCGGGAGTGAGCAGTGTACTGTTTTGCACGTCCCGTTCGAACATGGCATTCAGCTCATTGGTGATCTTGGGGTCGAAGATGAAAGCGTTTGTCTCGTAGTCATAGCGCAGGCTGCGGCTGTTGAGATTGGCAGTACCCACCGTGCAGAAAGTGCTGTCTACCATCATTATCTTGGAATGGTGGAAGCCGCCGTTGAAGAGATATATCTTGGCTCCTTTCTTCATCAGCTTGTGTGCTATGTAGAATGAGGCATCCGGAGTAAAGGCTATGTCCGACACGGCAGGTATCATGATTTCCACTTCAGTACCTTTTTTCAGTGCGTTCTTGATTGCCTTGCGGATTGATTTGGTCGGAACGAAATAAGGATTCACGATTCGGATGCTCTTCTGTGCGGCTTGTATGGAAGCTGCATAGGCATGGCTGATGGAGCGTGGTGTTTCGCGTGGCGTGCGGTCCACGATGGCTATTTCTTCGGCAATACTGTCGGGCAGTTGCTGAGTATCCGGGAAGTAGGCAGGTCCACCTACGTGTTGTCCCGTTTCCCGGTTCCACATGGTCAGGAAGATGCCCTGCAGATAGCGCACGGCATCTCCTTCAAGATGTATGTGCATATCGTGCCATTTACCGATTTTAGGCAATCCGTTGATGTAGTAGTCGGCAATGTTCATGCCGCCGGTATAACCTATCTTTCCGTCAATCACTACTATTTTCCGATGGTCGCGGTGTATGGCATGATTCACCCAGGGAAAAGTGATAGGATCGAACTTAACGATTTCGATGCCTTGGGCGCGGATGGATTTCAGATGGCGTTCTTTCAATGGTTGGTTGTTGGACCAGTTGCCGAAGGCATCGAACATGGCGCGGACTTCAACTCCCTCCTTGACTTTCTCTGCCAGAAGGCTGAACAAGGCATTGGCTATGGAGTCGTTGCGGAAGTTGAAGTATTCCAAATGGATATGATGCCGGGCATGGCGGATATTCTCGAAGAGATCGACGAACTTGTCATGGCCGGTCATCAGCAATTTCACTTCATTGTTATAAGTGACGGGGGCGCCCATTTCCTTCAAGTAATTCATGACAATGGAATCGCTTGTTGCTTGCGCCCCGGCATTCCCAATAGAAAAAACGAATAATATGATGAATAGAATCTTTCTCAAAACTTTCTCCTCTTAGTTAGTTTTATGAGGGGACAAAGATACGATTTATCATTGAAAAACAACTATGCCATAGATGAAATCTTGCGGTAACCGAAATAGAGCAATACCACTCCGGCAATGATTAACGACTTGGGGTCAAGCTCCGAAGCTCCGCTCCGGATGGCAGTATCGAAGGTTTCGCGCAAGGTGTCCAGTATCAGCTGCACTCCGTCGAGGGAGACGAACAGTACGAGGGCCAGAGTAAAGCAGAATGCTGTCCATATCTGCGCCAAGTGGCGGCTACGGTCGGGCAGATGTCGCAGTACGCGGCGGCTGAACCCGTTATCGGCTATTTCCTGCCGGTGTTCGGCAAAGAATGAAGTCAGGAGTTTATCATCATTTTCCATCATAACCATTTTGTTTTAAGTAGGAAGCCATTTTGTCTTTCGCCCGCGAGAGGTGGCTTTTTACCGTTCCCGCCGGACATCCGGTGATACCTGCAATCTTTTCGATGCTTTGGTCTTCCATGTAGAAGAGCGTGATGCAGGTGCGTTCCATTTCCTTCAGTGTGGCCAGGGCACGGTAAATGTCCATGTGCTGTCCCACGTCCTGCTGCAGTGTGCTGCATTGAGCGTCCACTCGGTACGTATCCAAATCGTCCGTTTCTTTCCGGCTGCGAATATAATCATAAAAAACGTTATAGGCAATACGGTAGAGCCAGGTTGAGAAGCTGGACAGATTCTTGAACGAAGCGATGTTTGTATAGGCCTTGATAAACGTATCTTGTGCCAGGTCGTCACTCAACTCGCTGTCGCCGCAGGTCTGGTGCAGGAAGAACCGCCGCACGGGCGACTGGTACTTCTTTACCAACTGGTCGAAGGCCCTGGTGTTGTGAAACACCACGACCTGTGCGACTAACGATATGTCACCCATCTGACTCATTTTTCTTCGTTCTTCTTCTGTTGGCTGTAGAAAATCACCAATTGTCCGAAGCCGGTGAACATGACGAGTAAGCCGATACATCCGAGACCGAATTCTCCGGTAATGGCCCAAAGGAAGATGAACAGGCCGATGCCGACGAATATGTTGTTGATGCCTTTGCTGCGGATATCCGTTGCTGCGGCTTCTTTGAAGAAGTTTTCAGGCAGTTGCTGTCCGCTGGCCAGGGCCTGTTCCGCCAGGCGGTACTTGGCTTTCCGGTTTTTATAGCGGAAGAAGAATACTACGAATATGATGAGTAGCGGCAGTCCGAATACAAAGACGATGGCTGTTACGGCAATCACGGTCTCCGAGGTCTTGCTCCCGAGGTCGAACCCGTTCCAGTCCATACTGCTGTGGTGGGTTCTCCATTTTTCCGGAGCATCGCTACTGCCGGTACCGTTTTCATAAGTCATGATGCTGAGTGTGTCTGTTACGGTTTCTCCATTGATGACAGTGTCTCTCAATTCGATGACTCTTTTCTTGTTCCCCTGACCGTCGTTCTCTGTTACGGTTCTGTTTGCGCCTTGCACCAGTGTGCAGAACATCATGGCGAGCATTAATCCAAAAATGATACGTTTCATAATCTATGGTCTTTTAATTTGTTTCTTTGTCGGTTAGACGTGTCGTCACCTTTATAAAGTTGCAAAGAGAAGATATTTTTTTTAGAAAACCGGAAATAAGGCGATATTTTTCCGTGAAAATGTCTTATTGTCTTTTTTCCGGAATAACAAGAAGTAGGTATTTGCGACTGTAAATAGAGGTAAATATACAAACCGGGTTGTTTCTTATTGTAAATACTGTTATCTTTGCGCATCTGTTTTTATTGGGAAGTCTTGATGAAGTTGAGGAATATAATGAAGTGTTTCCTCCCTCTGCTGTTCATTGCCTATCTGGGAGGAATTACGCTGTTTACCCACTCGCATGTGGTGAATGGTGTTATCATTGTGCATTCCCATCCATTCAAGGGCCAGCATGAGCATACAGAGGTGCAGTTGGAAACCATTTTCTATCTAGCCTCTTTCGTCTCTTCTTCCCTTCCGTTGCTTCCGGTTGCCGCGACGGTTTTCCTTGTTTTGTTGTGTGTACTGAGCATTCTTACCACGGAATGCATCAAGTGTGTAAAGCTTCGTGGCGGTATTTGCCTGCGTGCTCCCCCTTCTTTTTTTCAAATCCGATAGATTAAGGCAATTCCGTTGTGGGATTGCGTCAACCTCATTGATTAACATATTATTTTAGAAGTACATGAAAAAATATATATTTTTTGTGGTGGGAGCAGTATGTCTGTTACTCTCATCAACCGTTTATGCCGAAGATTTGAAGAGTACCGATGCCAATATTGTCGGTCATGTAATAGAAAAAAGTACAAGGGAACATTTGCCTTATATGACAGTTTCGCTGAAAGGCACCACCATCGGGACCATGACCGATGCCACCGGTCACTATTTCCTAAAGAATCTGCCTGAAGGTGAGTTCACGTTGTCCGTCAGTGCCGTAGGTTATAAGTCGCAGGAGCGCAAAGTCGTTCTGAAACGTGGTAAGACCTTGGAAGAGAACTTTGAGTTGGAAGAAGACATGGTGGCACTGGACGGGGTGGTAGTCACAGCCAACCGCAATGAGACTGCCCGGCGCTTGGCACCCACTTTGGTCAAAGTGGTCACTCCTAAACTGTTTGAGCAGACAAACTCGCATACTTTGTCGCAAGGACTGGCCTTTCAGCCAGGTGTGCGGGTGGAGACCGATTGCCAGAATTGCGGTTATTCACAAGTGCGCATCAACGGGCTGGATGGGAAATATACCCAAATATTGATAGACTCACGTCCCATCTTTTCCTCTCTGGCCGGTGTGTATGGGTTGGAACAGATTCCCGCCAACATGATAGAGCGTGTGGAAGTGGTGCGTGGAGGTGGTTCAGCCTTGTTCGGTTCTTCGGCCATTGCCGGGACGGTGAATATCATTACGAAGGAACCGATTCGCAATTCCGGTTCTTTCTCGCATACCATTTCCAATTTCGACGGTTCCGGCTCGTTCGACAACAACACGACCCTGAATCTTTCCTTGGTTTCTTCGGACAGTAAGATGGGGGCTTATGTGTACGGCCAGAGCAGGCATCGTTCGGCATGGGACTCCAACGGAGACGGTTTTTCCGAATTACCGAAGCTGAAGAACCAGACTGTCGGTCTGAATGCTTACTACCGGACAAGTGCCTATTCCAAGCTGAGCCTTGAATACCATCATATGGAGGAATTCCGCCGTGGTGGAAGTGGCTTCAGCCTTCCCCCTCATATAGCCGAGGATGCCGGATTGAACGGTACCGGGGCGCCCGGACTGGTGGAACAGCTGAAACATTCCATCAACACGGGTGGGCTCAAGTTCACGGCTTTCTCCAAAAACCAGAAACATACGTTCAGTACCTATGCTTCGGCTCAGCACATCGTGCGCAATAGTTATTACAGCGCTTATGGAATGACTACGGACTTTACCGGTGTGCTGGGTGCCCAGTATATTTATCATTTTGACAAGTGTCTGTTTATGCCTGCCGATTTGACCGGAGGCATTGAGTTCAATCACGACAATCTGCATGACAAGGCAACGGACGTACAGAAGTATCGTGATGCTGCTTTGGCCGAAGATCCTACGGCAACGGGTGACCGCTTGCAACAACTGATTGAGAAATATACCCCCGCCCCGTTGAACCAAGTGGTGAATATAGCAAGCGTCTATGCCCAGAATGAGTGGAAGAACGAACAGTGGAGTTTCCTGATTGGCGGGCGCGTAGATAAAAACAGCATCATGGACAAGGCTGTTTTCAGTCCCCGTGCCAATATCCGTTACAATCCTACTCAGGATGTGAATATCCGTTTCAGTTATGCTGAGGGATTCCGTGCTCCACAAGCGTTTGATGAAGATCTGCATATCAGTAATGTGGGTGGAGAGTTGGTTTCCATTGTCCGCGCCAAAGGATTGAAGGAAGAGCGTTCGCGCAGCTTCAATGCTTCGGTAGATTGGTACCACTATTTCGGAGATTTCCAGGCAAACCTACTGGTGGAAGGCTTCTACACGAAACTTTCCGACCCGTTTGTCCTGACGCCTCCGGTGAAAGACCCGGATGGTAGCGCTTATCTGATACAGACCCGTATCAATGGTTCGGGAGCTAAAGTGTATGGCGGCACATTGGAAGGAAAGGTTGCCTATAAGGATAAGGTTCAGTTGCAGGCAGGGCTGACGCTTCAACGAAGTATCTATGACTCTCCCGAAGAATGGAGTGCGGATGAGGAGCACTTGTCGGAGAAAGAACGTTACAGCGACAAGATACTGCGTACTCCCGACGTCTACGGCTACTTTACAGCTACCTATATGCCGGTTAAAGCCTTCTCAATAGCTTTGAACGGCAATTATACCGGGCGGATGTACGTTCCCCATTTGCTTTCGGAGGTGAACGGTGAGGCGGATGTATTGGTAAAGAGTCCGGACTTCTTTGAGCTTGGAACAAAGATAGCTTACGACTTTGATTTTCAAGGGTTCTGTTTGCAGCTCAATGCCGGTGTACAGAATATATTCAATTCTTATCAGAAAGATTTTGATAAAGGAGCGAGCCGCGATTCCGGTTATATCTACGGACCGGGTGCACCGCGTTCCTATTTTGCAGGGGTGAAACTCAGTTTTTAAAAAGAGTATTGAACCGTGCTTTTTGTTTAGCCCCGTAGATTGGTGAAACGTATTTTGCACTATCTTTGCTGCCATAAAACAGTTCAAAGCATGAAGCTACCCTCATCTTTCACCGATTATACACGCGCCCTCTTGGGTGTGGAAGAATATGAAAAGCTGGCTGCCGCCCTGGAAGGGGAGCAGCCGGTCAGTATCCGACTGAATGAAGATAAATTACCGGAATCTTCATTCAGTCTTTTTCGTTCCTCTTTTAGGCATGTCCCTTGGTCTACTGCCGGATACTATCTGGACAAGCGGCTGACATTCACTTTTGACCCGCTGTTTCATGCAGGCTGCTACTATGTGCAGGAGGCTTCGTCTATGTTTGTGGAGCAGGCTTTGAGGCGGTATGTGGGCGAAGGACCGGTGGTGATGCTTGACCTCTGTGCGGCTCCCGGCGGGAAATCCACGCATGCCCGTAGCGTGTTGCCCGCAGGCAGTCTGCTGGTGGCCAATGAGGTAATCCGCAACCGCTCGCAGGTATTGGCGGAGAATCTTACGAAGTGGGGGCATTCCGGTGTGGTGGTCACTAATAATGACCCGGCAGATTTTTCTTCCTTGACGGACTTCTTCGACGTCATATTGACGGATGTCCCCTGCTCTGGCGAGGGGATGTTCCGTAAAGACCCCGTTGCGGTAAGTGAGTGGAGTGGGGAGAATGTGGAAATCTGCTGGCAGCGCCAGCGTCGCATCGTTACGGATATCTGGCCTTGCTTGAAGTCCGGAGGCATTCTCATCTACAGTACTTGTACCTATAATACAAAGGAAAACGAAGAGAACATCCGTTGGATACGGGATGAATTCGGGGCGGAGGTATTGCCGTTGGAAATTTCTACTGACTGGAATATTACGGGTAATCTATTGTCGGGAGAGGACTTTCCCGCCTATCGTTTCCTGCCCCATCGGACGAAGGGGGAAGGATTCTTTTTGGCAGTTCTCCGCAAACCGGGCGTGAGCGATGGGAATACCTGGGCCGGGCAGGTGAAATCCTGGGAAAAAGGAAGAAAACCTCAAGGAAAAGGAGCGAAAACTCCGGGTGTTTCCAAAGAACAGCTTTCGGCACTGCATGAGTGGTTTGCGGTTCCGGATAATTACGAATTTATCGTCAATGGCAACAACGTCAGCGCTTTCCCTAAAGCGTATCTCTCCGAACTGTCGGCTTTGCGTTCGTCACTCCGTATCGTGCAGGCTGGGGTAGATGTTGCCGAGTTGAAAGGAAAAGACTGGATGCCTGCTCATGGGCTCGCCATGAGTATAGCACTGAATCCGGATGCCTTTGCCCATGAAGAGATAGGCCGCGAGCAGGCCATCAGCTATCTGCGCAAGGAGGCTGTTGTCCTTTCGGAGACTGCTCCGCGCGGCATTGTCTTGCTCACCTACAAACAGATACCTCTAGGATTTGTCAAGAATATAGGTAACCGTGCCAATAATCTTTATCCCCAGGAATGGCGCATACGCAGCGGATATTTGCCGGAAGGGGTGCTGGAATTGGCAACAATAACCGGGTGAAATCAATCACGTTACTGCAAAGCTGCTGTATATATTTTGCAGTAGCACTGCAGAGCTGTTGCAGTGACACTGCAAATATATATGCAGCGCGACTGCAACACATATGCAGTGGTGCTGCAACACATATGCAGTGCGACTGCAAAAAATATGCAGAACTTTGCAGTATAATAATAGAGTAGGAATGTACTATTTTTTATTGTTTCTTCAATGCAGTATTTTGTTTGTTCAAGCATTTTCTATATATAGATAACTGTTTTAAAACTAATACTATTTGCTTATGCTTAAAAAAACGATTACTGCCTTAAGCCTACTTTGTATCCTTGCAGCCTGCCAGAGTGACGACAACTCTTCACCACAACCCAAGCCTCGCAAAGACATTGCCTTGACCCGTGCCGAGCAGGAGATGATGGATTTAGGAACGGATTTCGCTTTCCGTTTCTTTAATCAGGTTTGTAAAACTGAGGTGGAAAAGCCCAATCTGTTCATCTCTCCTTTGAGCGCTTCGCTCTGTCTGTCTATGATTGCCAATGGAGCGTTGGGAAACACACTATCTGAGATGACAGATGTCCTGGGCTTTTCGGGCTATTCGTTGGAAGAAATGAACAACTATAATAAGAAGCTGGTGGAGGCGTTGCTCGATTTGGACAATACCACACAGTTGGGAATTGCCAATTCCATCTGGATAAAGAAAGGGTTCGGTGTTCATGACGACTTTGTAAGCGTAAACAAAAAGATGTATGACGCGCAAGTGCAGGAGCTGGATTTTGCCTCTCCCAAGGCTCCGGACATTATAAACGGCTGGTGTGCCGGGAAAACGAATAATTGCATCCCCAAAGTCTTGAATGAGATTCCGGAGACGGCGCGTCTTTATCTGTTGAATGCGCTTTATTTCAAGGGGATTTGGAAGAATCAATTCAAAAAATCGGATACGGCAGAAGAGGCTTTTACGAATGCTGACGGAAGCAAATCGACTGTACACATGATGAATCTTCGTGACGAGAGATTCAACTATGCCGAGAATGAGTATTTCTCAATGGCAGAGTTGCCTTACGGCAATGAGGCTTTCAGTATGGTGGTGCTCTTGCCGGCAGAGGGAAAATCGTTGGATGAGTGCCTGCCGCAGCTGAATGACGAGCGCTGGGGGGAATGGAACAGTAGTTTATCAAGCTCTGCCTTGAACCTTAAGTTACCCCGGTTTGAAATGGAATATGATAAAGAACTCATTGACGATATGATGGCAATGGGAATGCAGGAGGCTTTTACTCCATCGGCCGATTTTTCCGGAATGGCGGATGAGGATTTGTTTATCAGTTTGCTGCAACAGTTCACTTATGTGAAAGTGAATGAAGAGGGGACGGAAGCTGCGGCTGTAATTGTCGGAGGAATGGACGTGGCCGCTCCCGGACCAAGTACGGTAATTCCGTTCTATGTGGACCGTCCTTTCATCTTTCTGATAAAGGAGAAGAGTACGGGAGTTATTCTGTTTATGGGTAAAGTCACAAAACTATAACTACAATATATTGAAATAGAAAGAGCTGTCTGTCAACCGCAGACAGCTCTTTCTATTTATAACCGGCTCTTGTATATCTGTGCCATTGCCTTCTGATACTGGTTTTCCAGTTGCAGGAGGTTTGTCTTGCTTTGATAGACAACCGATATTTCAACGAAGTATTCAATCATACTGATTTGTCCTCCCATAAGTGCTTGTTTCAGTAAAGAAAGGTCTTGCTGTTGATGGAAGGTGCGCTCGTATTCCTCCATGGAAGCGTGCAGGTTCTTGGCCTCTTCATAGAGTTGCCACAAGGCAGAGCTGGCTTGCAGTGCGGCGTTCTCCTTTTGGTAGTCAATGTTGAGCGCTTGTGTCTTGGCTATCTTGACCTTATTGCGGTTTTCGAAAAGCGGGAAAGAGAAGCCTACTACTACACCGTTTAGCGGATGCCCCGATTCGGTATTTCTACGGTAACCCAGTTCCAGTTTGGGCAGCCAGCCTTGCTTGCTTGCCGAAATCTGTTTCCGGGCGGCAGAACTTTCACCCTGCAAGGATTGCAGGGTGGGGTCTGAAGCCAGCAGTTCGTCGGCCAGCGGGTGGAAGTCGGCCGGCAACGGCACTGCCGGGTATTCTGTCAATCCGAGTGTTTGGGCGTCGGGTGTGGTATCGGGTCTGGGACGTCCCGGTGTGAGCGGCTGGTTTCCGTTGAGGACAAGCAGCTCTTTCAGTTTATTGTTAAGTGCCGTCTGGTTCATGCGGGCTTCCGTGCGTACATTCAGCAACTCCAGATTAATCTTGTTGGTTTCCAGTGCATTGGCATCTCCCGTTTCCAAACGCCGGGTGTACATGGCCGACAGTTCCTCCGCATTCTTCAACCGTTCGTCGAGCAGGGCTTGCTGGCGTTGCAGCATGATGATGTCCAAGCATACTTCCTTCGCTTGCAACAATATCTGCTGGCGGAAGGCGGTGGCTTGTGCATCCAGTGCATTTGTCTTGAGTCGGTTCATCTTCCCTCGGGTGGCGTAAAGCGTGGGGAAGTCGAAGCTTTGCGAGATGACCATTTCGCCGACTGTCTCGTCACTGTTCTTGGAGTCCCAAAGGTGGGCGTATGACAGTGTAGGGTCGGGGAGGTTGTTGTTTGTCTTGTTCTCCAGTTTTTGTGAGGAAATGAGGTGGGAGTTAGCCTGCAATTCCTTGTTGTTGGCCTCTATCTGCTGGAGCACGGCATCAATGCCGGACGTTTGTGCGCTCATCCCCGCAAAAGCGAGGATGGCGGCGCTGAATATGGAAAATCTTTTATTCATTGTCTGACGTTTTAGGTTGTTGGTTATGGTGCATCATCAGGTAAACAATCGGAATGATGAAACCGTTCAGGAACGTGGATGTTAAAAGGCCGCCCAAGATAACCTTTGCCATCGGGCTTTGTATCTCGTTGCCCGGCAGGTCGCCACTGAGAGCCAGCGGGATAAGTGCCAGTGCACTGGATAGGGCGGTCATCAGGATTGGATTCAGACGGTCGAGCGAACCGCGGATAACGCTGTCGTAGACGCCATAGCCTTCTTCCTGCTGCAAGTGGTTGTAATGGCTGATGAGCAGCATTCCGTTTCGGGTGGCGATACCGAACAGTGAGATGAAACCGATGATGGCGGGGATACTCACTTCTCCCGTTGTGATGAGCAGGGCGAATACACCGCCTATCAATGCCAGCGGCAGATTGATAAGGATGATGGCACTCTCCTTCATACTGCGGAATTCATGGTAGAGGAGCAGGAATATCACCACGATGGACATGAACGAAGTAAGTGCCAGCGTGCGGCTTGCTGCCTGCTCGCTTTCGAATTGTCCGCCGTATTCGATGTGGTATCCTTCCGGCAGTTTGATTTGTGCGTCTACCTGGGCTTGTATATCATTGACTACACTTCGCAGGTCGCGGTCGGCCACGTTGGCGGAGATGACGATTTTACGCTTTACATTCTCGCGGCTGATGGTGTTCGGACCCATGGCCGAGCGGATTTCCGCTACATAGTTCAGTGGAATTTTCTGTCCGTCGCCCGTATCAATCATCAAGTTGCGTATTTTTTCCATTTCGTCGCGTAGGTTGTCTTTCACGCGTACGGTCAGGTCGAAGCTCTTTCCCTTTTCGTAAACTTGGGAAACGGCTTCACCGGCCAGGCAGACATTGACAAACTCCGAAAATTCGGGCAGTGAAATGCCGTATTTGGCAAGCATTTCCCGTTTGGGTGAAATGACAAGTTGCGGACGCTCAATCTGCTGTTCCACGTTCAGGTCGGCAATACCGGGAATCCCCTGGATGGCACTCTTGATTTCATTGCCCAGAGTGAACATGCGGTTCAGGTCGTCGCCGAACAGTTTGATGGCGATGTTCGCCTTTGTACCGGATAGCATGGCGTCTATACGGTGGCTGATAGGCTGGCCTATTTCCACGTTTGCCCCTACAATGGTACCCAGTTTTTCGCGGACTTCTGCCACGAGCTCGCTGCGCGAGCGGTCTTTCAACTCAAACGGTGCCTCGATCTCAGAGACGTTTACTCCCAGAGCGTGTTCGTCCAGCTCTGCACGTCCCGTTTTACGGGCCACGGTCTGTATTTCGGGGATGGAAAGCAGCAGCTCCTCGGCACGGTGCCCCATCTTGTCGCTTTCTTCCAGGGAAATGCCTGGAAGCGAGGAGATATTGATGGTGAACGAACCTTCATTGAAAGGCGGCAGGAACGAGCGGCCCAGGGTGAAGAAACAGCCGAGCGCTACTACAAATAGTCCGATAGTACCTCCCAGTACCCCTTTCTTATGCCCCAATACGAAAGTCAGTGCAGAACCATACCATTGCTTCATCTTGCGTGCTACGGCAGAATCGCTGTTTTCGTTGTTTTGTTTTTTCGTTTTCTCTTTTCCCAATAGATAGGAGCAAAGTACCGGCGTTACGGTCAGTGCCACAACAGTTGAAGCCGCCAATGCCACAATGAACGCAATACCCAGTGGTACCAACATCCTACCTTCCATACCACTAAGGAAGAACAGTGGTACGAAGCTGACAATGATAATCAGCGTTGAATTGAGGATAGGCATACGCACTTCTTTCGAAGCATTGAACACCACTTCCAGAATAGGAAGTTGCTCGCCGGCAGGTTTCAGTCGGTTTTCGTGCAAACGCTTGTAGACATTCTCCACGTCCACGATGGCATCATCCACCAGCGAACCGATGGCGATAGCCATACCTCCCAGGCTCATGGTATTTATCGTAAAGCCCATATAGTGCAGGGCAAGGATGGAGGCAATCAGTGACAACGGCAGTGTCACCAGCGAGATGACTGTGGTACGTATGTTGGCAAGGAACAGGAAAAGCACGATGACAACGAAAATACCTCCCTCCAACAACGACTTCTGAACGTTTCCGATGGAACTTTCGATGAAACGGCTTTGACGGAAGATGTCTGTGGAAACCTTTACGTCCGCCGGTAGATTCTTCTGCAGGTCTTGCAGGGAAGCTTCCAGTTTGTCTGTAAGCTCCAGCGTGCTTGTGGCGGGTTGCTTGGTGACTGTCAGCAGTACGGCATGCTTACCGCGTTCCGAGGCGGTACCCAGTTTAGGAAGTTTGGCTCCGATTTGAACGTCGGCAATATCTTCCAGCAGGATAGGGGCGCCGGAGACTCCGTTGCTCCGCACCACGGCCTTGGCTATCTGGTCTACCTTGTCGGTAGAAAGTACGCCGCGTACGATATATTCATTGCCATATTCATAGAGTACTCCACCATTGGCATTCAGGTTCATTTCGCGGGTGATGTTCATCACTTCGCTCAATGTCACGCCGTAATGGCGCATCCGTTCCGGGTCCAGCTGCACTTGATATTCCTTGATGTCGCCGCCCAGTACGGCTACTTGTGCCACACCGCCCGTAGAGAGCAGGCGGGGACGTATGGTCCAGTCGGCAATGGTACGCAAATCCAGCATAGAGGTCGAATCTGCTGTCAGACCTACAATCAGCATCTCGCCCAAAATGGACGATTGTGGGCCTAGTGTCGGTTTGCCTACGTTGGCCGGTAAGGATTCGTTGACGACTGCCAGTTTCTCACTGACAATCTGCCGGGCAAGATAGATATCTGTATCCCAGTCGAATTCTACCCAGACTACAGAAAAACCGTTCGTTGAGGAAGAGCGTACACGGCGCACACCCGTTGCACCGTTTACAGCCGTTTCTACGGGAAAAGTGACCAGTTGTTCCACTTCCTCTGCTGCCATACCGTTTGCTTCGGTCATGATGACCACGGTCGGCGCATTGAGGTCAGGGAACACATCCACTTCCGTATGCATGGCGGTATAAGTACCGCCAATCAGCAACAGCACCGATGCTACCAGCACCAGGATGCGGTTCTGAAGAGAAAAACCAATTATTTTGTTTAACATCTTTCTATTTACTATTTACAATGTACAATTGGGCTGCGCAATGTCAGCCGCACTTGCTGTTTTATCTAATATTTCTTGTTTATCTGACTTTACACTCCCCATTCGTCACGTAACCCTTATACTGCATAGCGAAATGGTACTTTGTAAATTGTCAAATTGTACATGAGATTAGTGTTCATGGCTATGTGCCGGAATAGCATTCGTTGCCGATGCCAGCTTCACTTGATAGGCTCCTTGGGTTACGACGCGATCGCCTGCTTTTATGCCGGAAAGGATTTGTACACTCTCGCCATTGTCGGCACCCAGGGTGACAAGCTGTTTTTTGTAGCCCTCTTCATCCAGTTGCAGGTAGACAAAGAAGCTGCCTTGTTCCTCGGTCAGCGCACTGTGAGGAAGAGACAACACGTTCTCCATTGGTGAGGATAATAGGAATACTTCTACAAACGAGCCGGGAATAACGTCTCCCTTATTGTCGAATTCAAAAGTTACGGGTACATAATATCCGTTCTCACCCGAAGCCTTTCCATAAGAAAGCATGCGCCCGCCCAGTTCTTTCAATGTATATACCTTATTATTATAAGGAGTACAGAAGTTGGCGGAACCGATGCTGTTCAAGTAAGGATAGTACTTTTCGGATACGTCTGCACGCAGGAAAAGCTTGCGGTTCTGGGTGACGCTTACCAACGGCTGGCCGACGCTGACGTAGTCCCCTTCTTTCACCAACAGATTCTTTACATAACCGCTGATGGGAGAAACAACCGCCTGGCCGCTTGCCGAATGGTTCTTTGCGACTGCCTCGTAACTGATACGGGCATTTTCATAAATCTGTTCAGCTTGCGCGAATTCCTTTTCAGATACGATTTTGTTGCCTACAAGCGCTTTCATACGCTCATATTCCTTTTTGGAAACTTCGTAGGCTATCCGGGCTTTCTGCACCGGGTCTCCGTCGGCCATGTTTTTGGATGACAATACCACCAAAGGAGTACCTTTGCTGACACTCATTCCTTCGATAACTTTTCCCTTGAAGGAAACCACGCCTGCTACTGTAGCTACGGCTACGCTCTCGTCTCCCTGGGCTGCCATCACCTGGCCGCTGGTCTTGATGACTTGATGGAAACTACCCGGTTCAACAGTGCTGACTGCTACGCCGGCAGCTTGCGCCTTTGCTGGTGGCAGGATGATTTCATCGCTTCCTCCGGCATGGTTTTCCTGCTCTTCGTGCTCATGGTTGTGTCCCTCATGTTCGTGGTCATGTCCCTCGTGGTCATGTCCGTCATGATTGTGCTCTTCTGTTTCGTGATTATGTCCTTCGTGGCTGTCTCCGGACTTGCTGTTACAGGAGCCTAAAAGGAATAATCCCAAGACTCCCATGAAAATAACTTTTTTCATGATGATATTTGTTCTTACTTTTTGATTTTGAATACAAAGTTAGGGCATAGGGCGTGCAACCAAATTGCATTGTTCCTTATGCCGGATAGAAATCTGTCCCGGTGATGTTCCGGTAACAGTTAAGCAAGAAGAGACGGAGGGGCACGAAGTCCCGTAGCACATATGATAAATGTGCTATGAAGAGATTCCAGATAGATACACTCCTGCCTGCTTATGTCAAACTCGGGTAGGATGAGTAACTTGGAAAAAGGTTCAATGAGTAGGGTAACTGCCCACAAGGCATCCGGATGTGAACACACATCATTGGAAGAGCTGGGCGTCTGTTGTACAAAGTGGGTTGTCATGCATCCCGTGTCGCAACAGCAGTGCTCGTTGCCCGGGCTATGACGGTGTCCGCAGCAATCGGCGGTGATATCATTCTTCATGCATATCATTCCGTCGGCATGATGATGGTGGGGAATGACGGGTATCACCAGCATTATCAAGCTGATGAAAAAAAGAATATAGGTTATGTACTGTTTCTTTTTCATTCCTCTATCTTTGGACGGATGCAAAGATAGAGGTTAAGGACTTAATTACCAAATAGAAAATGCTAAAAAGGTTTGAATAACATATTCAATCCCTCATTCATGCTGGGGTGGGTGAAAATGAAGTCCCGCAGGAAATGGTAACGCTGTCCCGTTTTCATGATTGATGCTACGGTATTGATTACTTCTGGTGCATCGGCACAAAGTAGGGTACAACCCAGAATCCGTCCGGTATGGATGTCTACAATAGCTTTGAGCATACCGTCTATGCTGTGTAGCGTACGGGCACGTGGAATCATGGCAGCAGGGATACGTGCCACATGTATGGAATAACCGTTCTTCATCGCTTCCTCTTCCGTCAGTCCTATATGTGCCAGCGGTGGGTCGGTGAAAATGGCAAAGGGGATTGGATACCGGTCTTTTGTACTCCTTTTTTTGTTTTCAAAGAGTTGATTACGGATGATACGGAAATCATCGATGGACAAGTAGTCGAACTGTTCGTCTCCTTTTACGTCCCCCAGGGCCCATACGTGTGGGGCTGTAGTCCGTAATTGGTTGTCGACAACGATGGCTCCCCGCTTGTCTGTTTGTATACCCGCTTTTTCCAGATTCAGCTCTGCAGTCATAGGCTTGCGGCCGATGGCTACCAGCAAGGCATCTCCTTTCAGGTAGTAGGGAGTGCCGTTTGCACTGTCCGTATAGGTCAGAGTTATTCCTTCGGCTGTGTCGTACACGGATTGGACACGGGCGTTCAACCGGACATTGATACGCTTTCGGTTCAATGCTTCCAGCATGGAGGCGGCAATGTCGCGGTCCACTTTAGGCAGAAAGCGGTTTCCCGCTTCCAGCAGTGTGACATGGCTTCCAAAGCCTGCATACATAGTGGCAAACTCCAATCCGACAGCACCGCCGCCGATGACGAGCAGGTGTGCGGGCAGTTTGTTCGATTGCAGCAAGGTCTCACTGGTATATACGTACTTGCTCTCCTTGAGTCCGTCGATGGCAGGCAGGATAGGGGTGGACCCGGTGTTGATGAATATCTCTTTTCCCTCAAGAATCGTTTCGTCCTTGCCGGAGACTATACGGATTGTATTTTCGGACAAGAAAGAAGCAGTTCCGTCATAGAGGGTTATATTAGGCTTGTTTTTTACATTTTCATAATTTTTCTCACACAGGAAGGATACAAGCTTGTCTTTCCGCGCCACGGCAAGTGCATACAGTTTGGACTGGTTCTTATAATCGTCATAGTATCTTTTTTCCGCATATTCCGATTCGTGAATCAGAGTTTTGGTAGGGATACATCCTACGTTTACACATGTTCCTCCGTACATCTGAGGGGAACGTTCCACGATGGCTACTTTCCAATTCCGTTCGGCCAGTTCGGCGGCCAATAACTTGCCGCCCTTGCCGAATCCTATTATGATGGCATCATATTGTTTCATTTTAATATCTCTTAGTTAAGTGTTTAGTAAAATGAAAACAATATGTATCGGCCATTTGTTCGGACGCCGGGTTTAGCAGATGCTTATCGTTCCAGTTCGCGGAGGGAGTCCATTTTCTTCTTTTCAAGGAATTCGTAGATGCCGCTCAAGTGCTCTTTCACTTGTTTGTTGCCGAATTCATATACCTTGCTTACCAGTCCGTCCAGGAAGTCACGGTCGTGGCTGACGAGGATAAGGGTACCGTCAAAATCCAGTAACGCTTGCTTCAGGATATCTTTGGTTTTCATGTCCAGATGGTTGGTCGGTTCGTCCAGTATCAGCAGATTCACCGGTTCGAGCAAAAGCTTTATCATGGCGAGGCGCGTGCGCTCTCCACCGGAAAGCACCTTGACCTTCTTCATGGACTCTTCGGGGCCACCGAACATGAAGGCACCCAGCAGGTCGCGTATCTTGTTGCGGATTTCCCCTTTTGCCACATCGTCGATGGTCTGGAATACGGTCAGGTTCTCATCCAACAATGAGGCCTGGTTTTGTGCGAAATATCCAATCTGCACGTTGTGTCCTATCGTGAGGGTGCCTTCATGTTCTATTTCCTTCATGATGCACTTCACTAACGTTGACTTTCCTTCACCGTTCTTACCAACGAAAGCAACCTTGTCTCCCCGTTCTATGGTGAGGTTGGCATTCTTGAAGACCACATGGTCACCGTAACTTTTCCCTACTCCCTCCATGATGACGGGATAATTGCCTGAGCGGGGAGAAGGAGGGAATTTGAGGCGTAACGCTGAAGTGTCTTCTTCATCCACTTCCAGCAGTTCCAGCTTCTCCAGCATTTTTACGCGGCTTTGCACTTGCAGGGTTTTGGAGTAGGTGCCTTTGAACCGTTCGATGAATTCCTTGGTTTCGGCAATGAACTTCTGCTGGTCGTCGTAGGCTTTCTGTTGCTGTTCGCGGCGTTCCTTGCGGAGTTCCAGGTATTTGGAGTAGTTTACTTTGTAATCGTATATCCGTCCCATGGTCACTTCAATGGTACGGGTGGTGATGTTGTCTACGAATTTACGGTCGTGGCTGATGACGATGACAGCCTTTCCATTGCTGATAAGGAAATCTTCCAGCCATTGTATGGATTCTATGTCCAGATGGTTGGTAGGCTCGTCTAGCAACAGCACGTCAGGCTTTTGCAGCAACAGCTTGGCAAGCTCGATGCGCATGCGCCATCCGCCGCTGAAGTCACTGGTCTGGCGGTTGAAGTCTTCGCGTACAAAGCCCAGTCCGAGCAGTGCTTTTTCCACATCCTCCTCGTAATTGGTGGAGTCGATGGCATAGAACTTTTCGCTTAAGGCGGAGACATTCTCGATAAGTTCCATGTAGCTGTCGCTTTCGTAGTCGGTACGCGTTTCCAGTTCCTTGTTGAGGCGCTCTATTTCAGCTTCCATTTCATGCAGGTGGGCAAAGGCTTGCGCCGCTTCCTGGAATACGGTACGTCCGTCTTCCGTCATAAGGTGCTGTGGAAGGTAAGCTATGACACTGTCCTTGGGGGCTGAGATTTTTCCACGGGTAGGTTGTCTTACACCTGCCAGGATTTTCAACAATGTACTTTTCCCCGCTCCATTTTTACCCATCAGGGCGATACGGTCTTTTTCGTTGATAACGAAAGATATGTCACTGAATAAAGTAGTTCCGCCGAATTCTACGGCCAGTCCGTCTATAGAAATCATTATATATTTTTTTAATGAGCTGCAAAGATAGTGCAAATCTATTATTTTTTATATCTTTGCCCCTATATAAACAAAACGCATAGGTCATGGAAATAGAAAAAGTGTCAGGAGATTACCGTCCGCTTATTCTGGTTGCGGAAGATGATGATAGTAACTTTAAACTGATAAAGGCTATTATCGGCAAGAAATGCGAGATACTATGGGCAAAGAATGGTGAGGATATTGTAAATTTGTTCGAAGAGAATCGCGACAAGGCGGAAGCTATTCTGATGGATATAAAAATGCCTATTATGAACGGGCTGGATGCTACGGTGATTATTCGCAAGAAGGATAAGGAACTTCCCATCATCATGCAGACCGCTTACGCCTTTACTGCCGACCGCGAAAAAGCCTTGGAGTGCGGAGCCTCGGAAGTGTTGGTAAAACCCATCACTCTGTCTGCTTTGCGTACATGTCTGAGCCGTTATTTACCTAAATTAGTTTGGTAAGGCTTTACTGATAATAAAAAGGGAACCGGATGACTAAGTAATGAATATATCATCCGGTTTCCTTCTTTTTATTCTTGTGCATTGTCTTTTCTCTCTTCCATCTTCTTTTTTACAAATTCGATTTTGAGATTGGCTTCTTCCATATTCTTCTTTATTTCCGTCATGGATGACAGCAGTTGTGCCAGTTCGTAGACGCTGGCAAGGGCCTGGCGGTCGGCGGCAGTCATGGTGATGGAATAGGGACGTTCCCCTTGATAGTTGACTTTGATATTCTTGTCCTTGTTCAGATAAAGGAACCCCATGACGTTTCCGTCTTCTCCCAGTTTGAAGTCTGCCTTTTCAATCTTTTCACCGAGGTCAGTGGTTTCGTAGCTGTCTTTGGCGGCGGGTGTTTCGGCAAAGCTACCATCGGGAGCAGTGACTTTGACGGCCACATGGTGGATATTATGGGCTCCGCAATAAATGGAAGTCATGCTCATGACTCCGTTTTCGTCTACCTGGAAGCGAAGGAAAGAGCGATGCAGATTTTTTTCTATCACTTGGGAAGGATGAAGGTAATTGCCGATATTCTGGTATTCGGCATCTTTTTCAA
The DNA here is from genome assembly GCF_964250605.1 of Bacteroides sp. AR20. Lineage (NCBI taxonomy): Bacteria > Pseudomonadati > Bacteroidota > Bacteroidia > Bacteroidales > Bacteroidaceae > Bacteroides > Bacteroides sp. AR20. The sequence continues at coordinate 67,352 of NZ_CAXUGK010000001.1, forward strand.
AGGTGTATTTCCCTTTGATTGCATCGAAATCCTTTTGCTTGGCTTGAAGCATACTGTCCAGATAGACCAGGCTCTTTTCCTGCTCTTTCAGTTCCACTTCCTGCATCAGGCCGATGCCTGCACGGCGAGTTTCAAACGCTTTGGGATAGAGCATCTTGATGCTGTCAATCAGAATCTTCGCTTCATTGTAGTTGCCGAGTTCAAACGCTTCGCGGGCAGCTTGTAGTTTTTCACCGGCCTTCTTCTCCACATCTTCGCAAGAGAAGAGTGTACAGCATAGGCATGCAAGGAGTATTACTTTTTTCATATTTGTTGTTCTTGGAGTTAGAGTCCACAAAAATAGAAATAATATCTTTATCTTTGCAGCATTTTAATGTGCAAATGTGCTAATAGACCATTAACACATTTGCGTATTCATTACATTAGCGCATTATTTATGATAGATTTGACGGCAGAAGAACTGAAGCAATATTTTAGTGATGATATATTCAAGCGGATATCCGAAACGGCTGATGAATTGGGATTGGAATGTTACGTAGTCGGTGGATATGTACGTGATATTTTCCTGCAACGTCCTTCCAAGGATATTGATGTGGTGGTGGTAGGCAGTGGCATTGCCATGGCCGAGGCGCTGGGTAAGCGTCTGGGGCGTGGGGCGCATGTTTCCGTCTTCAAGAATTTCGGTACGGCACAATTGAAGTACTATGGTACGGAAGTTGAGTTTGTGGGTGCAAGAAAAGAATCGTATACACACGATTCCCGCAAGCCTATTGTAGAGGACGGTACATTGGAGGATGACCAGAACCGCCGTGATTTTACCATCAATGCACTGGCTGTTTGCCTGAACCGGGTGCGTTATGGCGAGTTGGTCGACCCCTTTGGCGGTATTGGAGACTTGAAGGAAAAGACCATCCGGACTCCCCTCGACCCTGATATAACTTTCAGTGATGACCCTTTGCGCATGATGCGCTGTGTCCGTTTTGCCACCCAGCTGGGATTCTATATTGACGATGAGACATTCGATTCTCTGGAGCGTAATCGCGAACGCATCTCCATCATCTCCAAAGAACGCATTGCAGACGAACTGAACAAAATCATCTTGTCACCTATTCCGTCTAAGGGATTCATTGAACTGGACCGCTGTGGTCTGCTGGAACTGATATTCCCGGAACTTGTTAGGCTGCAAGGCGTGGAGACGCGCAATGGACGCGCCCATAAGGACAATTTCTACCATACGCTCGAAGTACTCGACAACATCAGCAAGAAGACCGACAACCTTTGGCTACGCTGGGCAGCTCTTCTGCATGATATAGCCAAGCCTGCCACCAAGCGTTGGGAACCCCGTGCGGGCTGGACGTTCCATAACCATAATTTCATTGGCGAGAAGATGATACCCGATATTTTCCGCAAGATGAAGCTCCCTATGAATGAGAAGATGAAATATGTGCAGAAAATGGTGAGCCTGCACATGCGTCCCATTGTGATAGCGGATGATGTAGTGACCGACTCGGCAGTGCGTCGTCTCTTGTTTGAGGCAGGTGATGATATAGACGACCTGATGACACTGTGCGAAGCCGACATTACTTCCAAGAATATGGAGCGTAAGAAACGCTTCCTTAATAATTTTCAGTTGGTACGCCAGAAGCTGAAGGATTTGGAGGAACGCGACCGTATCCGTAATTTCCAGCCTCCGGTCAGTGGTGAAGAAATCATGAAGACTTTCGGCCTTTCTCCTTGCCAGCAGGTAGGTGCCTTGAAGAGTGCCATTAAGGATGCCATTTTGGACGGCATCATTCCCAATGAATACGAAGCCGCCCGTGCATTTATGTTGCAACGGGCGGAGAAGATGGGGCTTAAGGAGTTATGAGTTATAAGTTGCATGTTATGTACCATGCGTTATAACTCATAACTTATAACTCTTCTTTTTCTACTTGGAACTTGCGGCTTACTTTCATCAGGTTGATGGTGTAGGTCACTACGTTCTGGGCTTCTTGTATCATAGTCAGGTATACCATGCTGACTTTGATGCTGCCGCTCTGGCTTTGGATGCGTTGCAGCTCTTCGCGTTTCAGGTGAGACAACTGTCCGTTGAGGTCGTTGGCTTTGCGAATCTCTGTTTCCAGTTCATCATAATTGTTCGTTTCCAGCTTGTGGCGGCATACTTGTAACAGATAGCAGATGTCTTCGGCTACGTCTGTAAATTCTCCTTTCTGAATGGCATCCAGCGGATTGAAGTTATTGTCTATGTGCTCTAAGCAAGGTTCGCAAAGACGGCCTACGCTGTACACCAGTTCGCTGGCAAAGTCGTTGCCTTGATAGTAATAGAGTCCTTTTTCCAGTACGGTATTGTTGTCGAGACGGCACATGGCAAGTGTTCCGGTACGCTTCATCTGCTTGATGAGTTGTTTTTCGAATTTTACTGAGCCCATGGCACGACGCAGTCCGCGTAGATTCTCGTGTAGGAAGGAAGTGACGGTACGTTCAAAATTCTCTTCTGTGAATTCCATAATCTTCACCAATTCTTCACGGGTATGCTTGCGGAGCAATTCGATGACTTCATTGTTGTCCGTACTCTTCATCAACTGTTTCAGGGTCTCGTTGCCTTTTTCTTTCTCCTTGCGCTTTTTGTACATCACTTGGCTACGAATCAGCATGAAGACTGCCAGACCAATCAGTGCCAGGATGGCAACCGTACCGCCGAAATGGATAATCAGTGCTACGAAGAAACAGATGGTGAACGCTGCTCCGGCAGTGATGAACCAACCGCCGATAACGCTGAGCACACCCGTAATGCGGAATACCGCCGAATCACGTCCCCAGGCACGGTCGGCAAGCGATGTACCCATGGCTACCATAAAGGTGACGTAAGTGGTGGAAAGGGGAAGTTTCAAGGAAGTTCCCAAGGCGATGAGCAGACCAGCCAATACGAGATTGACGGAGGCGCGAACCAAGTCAAAAGCGGCGCCGTCGGCTATGATGGCTTCATCCTTCTGGAAGCGTGTGTTCATCCACCGCTTGCTGCTTTCAGGCATCGTTTTGGATATTCCGTTAGCCAGAGTCATGCTGAAGCGTACCAGCGTACGGGCTATCGGGGTACTTCCGAAGTTCTCTTCACCGTCATCCTGGCGGGCAAGGTCCACGGAAGTCTTGATAACGTTGTGGGCTTTCTTGGATGTGCAGAGTGCATAAACCATAATGGCGCCTGCACCGATAAGGAAATACCACGGGGTTTTGGCTGCACCGAGGAGTGAGGACATCAGGAATCCGTCGGGGCCGGCGGCCGTACCATTGGCTGTATAGTCAATAAATGAGGAATATCCTGCGAGGGGGACACCGATAAAGTTCACCAAGTCATTGCCGGCAAAGGCAAGAGCGAGGGCGAAAGTACCCATCAGAACCACTACTTTGAAGACATTTATCTTGCACCAATGCAGTATCTGCATCAGTATGGTGAAGAATACAAAGAAACCGGTTATCAGCAATGCGGTATTGTCGTGTATCCATTGCTTGTTTTCAGGGGTCATGAATGAGCTGTCTTTCAGCCCCTTTATCAGCATGAAGTAGATGATGCTGGTGGCAGCTATACCACCGAACAGCGCGATGCTGTATTTCATGTTCTTCTTGTAGTTGAAGGTGAACACGATACGTGCCAGCCACTGTACCAGCATACCGAAGAAGAAGGCAATGGCTACGGATACAAAAATGGCCATGATGACAGACAGTGCCTTGTCTGTATTGATGAGGTCGCCCAGTCCCAATGTATCGCTGTTATAGACCTTGATGAGCGCCAGTGCGAACGTACCTCCCAACAGTTCGAACACCATGGATACAGTGGTGGAGGTAGGCATTCCCATAGTGTTGAAGACATCTAATAGCACGACGTCCGTCAACATGACGGCAAGCAGAATGCACATGATTTCGGCAAAGTAGAAGTGCTCCGGTTGATAGATGCCGTGTCGTGCAATGTCCATCATGCCATTGCTGAGTGCCGCACCGATGAAGACGCCAATGCCTGCAATGAACAGTATGGTTTTGAAAGATGCTGCCTTTGCTCCGACAGCCGACTGAAGAAAATTGACCGCATCATTACTGACACCTACCACGAGGTCGAAAATCGCGAGTACGAACAGAAAGATGACGATACCCAGATAAATTGTTTCCATAGACATGTATTTTATTTCCGGCTGCAAAGGAAAGAGTTTGGTGTTGCAGGGAAATGTCATACATGTTACAGAAATGTTACAAAGTGATTGACGATTGATAATTGACGATTGATAATTGACGATTGATAATTATCGTTAATCGCTAATCCTTAATCCCTTGTTTCAAGTATTCGTAAAAGCTATATTGCGACCGTACCTTCTCCTTTTGCGGTCGCGACGACTTCCAGCGGTTTCGCAACCGGTCGTCCACAAAGCAGGCTTTCCGTTTGTCCGACAGTTGTATGGATAGCATATCGATGAGCTCTTGCTTCAAGTCCGGGTCCAGAATGGGGGTGACGGCTTCGATACGGCGGTACAAGTTACGCCGCATCCAGTCCGGCGAGCCGAGGAAGAGCTTGGGTGCGCCGCCGTTGCCGAAGTACCACACACGGGCATGTTCCAGAAAGGTATCCACGATGCGTGTCACGCGGATGTTGTGGCTGTACTCCTGCCCGGGGATGAGGCAGCAGATGCCGCGGACAATGAGGTCTATCTCTACACCGGCTTGCGAGGCTTCGTAGAGGCGGTCTATCATGGCGGGGTCTTGCAGGGCATTCATTTTTAGGATAATCCGTCCTTGCTTGCCTTGCCGGGTCAGTTCTATTTCGTGATTGATGAGGCGGTTCAGTTCAGGAATCAGGTTGAAGCGGGCCACAAGCAGGCGGTGGAACACTGGATTTTCCTTTCCCTGCAGAGTACGGAACAAGTTGTGCAGGTCGTTTACAATCACCGGGTTGCAGGTGAATAGTCCGCTGTCCGCATAGAGGGTGGCGGTCTTTTCGTTGAAGTTGCCGGTGCTGATGTAGGCGTAGCTTGTCAGTTTGCGCCCTTCCTTATCGCGGCGTAGCACGAGGGCTACTTTGGCATGTACCTTTAGTCCTGGTATGCTGAAAATGATGTTGATGCCGGCGGCTTTCATCATCTCGGCGGTGGCGAGGTTGTTTTCTTCGTCGAAGCGGGCTTTCAGTTCCACAAAGACGGTGACTTTCTTTCCGTTCTGTGCGGCGGCTATCAGGGTGTTGATGACGGTGGAGTTCTCTGCCACGCGATACTGGGTCACCATGATTTCGCGCACGGTGGGTTCGTGGACGGCTTCATATAGAAAATGGATGAAGTGGTCGAAGGAGTGGTAGGGATAATGCAGCAGCAGGTCCTTCTTCTCCACATAGCGGAAGATGGATTCGCGTTCGTCCAGGCAGGTCAGCTTCATGGGCTGGGGTTTCTTGATGGGACGTACGCTTTGGTTGGGATTGGGCAGATGCCGCAAATCCTCCATGTTGAGGTGCTTGTCTCCCGGCACCAGCTCCCGGCGGTCTATGCGGTAGGCATCTACCAGAAAGTCGAGGAAGTCCTGGGGCATGGCGCGGTCGTATACAAAACGGCACACGGCGCCTATCTTGCGTTTCTTTACCTTCTTCTTCACCTGCTCGATGATTTCGGAGGTATTGGCGGCATCGTCTATCAGAATATCCGCATCGCGTGAAATCTTGATGCAATAACTGCTGTCCACTTCATAACCGGGGAAGATGGTATCCAGATTGGCCTTGATGATGTCTTCAATGAACATCAGATAATAGTCTTTCCCCACCTTAGGCAGCTGGATGAAGCGCGGCACTTTGCTGTACGGCAGTTTCATCACGAAATATTGGATGCGGTTTGGAGAACCGACGGGAGCTCCTTTCAGATGAAGCCGTACGGCCAGATAGAGACGGTTGTCGCGCAGGAATGAAATCACCTTGTCCTTGCTTACGGGTACCGGGGCCAGATAGGGGAATATCTCTTCGCGGAAGAAGTTGCGCACGAAGTCGTTATGAAACGGTTCCACGTTGCGGCTCTGATAGAATATGATGTGGTGTTTCCGTAGGGCGGGCAGTATCTTCTGTTCGTAGATGCGGATACGGTCTTCCAGTTGGCGGTTGACTTCCCGGTTGATTTCATCTACCAGCTCGGCGGCGGACTGCACAGTCTCTTCATCGCTTTGCGAGGCTCCGGTGGCTATGGCTTTATGGTCGGCCACGCGTATCTTGTAGAATTCTTCCAGATTGGAGGAGTATATGGAAATGAAGTTGATGCGTTCGTATAGCGGCAGTGTATCGTCTTCGGCTTCCAGCAGCACGCGGTAGTTGAAAGACAGCCAGCTGATATCACGTTTGAAATATCTGTTTTCCATAGTTTAATGTGCTAAAGTGATTAATGTGCCAATGTGCTAATGAAGAGAAGTTCGCGGATGGTGCGCAGCCAATTAGCATATTGGCACATTATCACATTAGCATATTGATTTCTTTCCCAAATATAATTATCTTTGTCTTAATAAACAAAGGAAAGATGACAAAAGTTGGTTTATTATCGGATACGCATGGCTACTGGGATGAAAAGTACCTGCAATATTTTGAGGGCTGTGACGAAATATGGCATGCCGGTGACATCGGTTCGCTGGAAGTGGCACAGAAGCTGGCGGCTTTCCGTCCCTTCCGTGCCGTGTATGGCAATATTGACGGGCAGGAGATACGGCAGCTCTATCCGCAGATTCTCCGTTTCACGGTGGATGGGGCGGAGGTGCTGATGAAGCATATCGGCGGTTATCCCGGCAACTACGACCCTTCCATCAAGGGCAGCATTCTGGTGCGTCCCCCAAAGCTGTTCATCAGCGGGCACTCGCATATACTGAAGGTGAAGTATGACAAGACGTTGGATGTACTCCACATCAATCCGGGCGCTGCGGGCATTCAAGGTTTCCATAAGGTGCGTACGATGGTACGCTTTGCGGTTGATGGGGGAACGTTTAAAGATTTGGAGGTGATAGAACTTGCTGACCGATGATGTAGTTTGTTTATTTTCAATGGATTGTATTTACCGATTGCTTGCGCTATAGTGTAAAAGCCGTTACATGCTAATGTAAAGGTTGTTACGCTATTGGGTAAAGGCCGTTACACTATTTGGTAAAGGTCGTTACACGCTGAGGTAAAGACCGTTTCATCAAGGGGTGACGGCCGTTACGCACTGAAGTAAGCAAAACAATGAAGTAAAAAGATGAAACCAAGCCTTCACTTAATCGAATTTTTCCATTATCTTTGTACCCGAATAGCAAGTAGAGCCGTGGGGCATCGTCCTCCTTCTTATTTTATTCTCCATTTTGAAGTATCACCGAAAAAGAACTGAAATATGAAAGGAATTATTCTTGCAGGTGGCAGTGCCACTCGTCTCTATCCGTTGTCCAAGGCTATCTCCAAGCAGATAATGCCCGTCTACGACAAGCCGATGATATACTACCCGCTCTCTACACTGATGTTGGCGGGAATTCGCGAAGTGCTTATTATCTCTACTCCACGTGACTTACCCATGTTCCGCGAGCTGCTGGGAACCGGTGAAGAACTCGGTATGTCCTTTTCCTATAAGATACAAGAGAATCCCAACGGACTGGCACAAGCCTTTGTGCTGGGTGCAGAGTTCTTGGACGGCGGACCGGGCTGCCTCATCCTGGGCGACAACATGTTCTACGGTCAAGGCTTCTCCGCCATGCTGAAGCGTGCCGCTTCCATAGACAAGGGTGCCTGCATCTTCGGTTATTACGTCAAGGACCCCCGTGCCTACGGTGTAGTGGAGTTTGATGCCAACGGCAAAGCCGTCTCGCTGGAAGAAAAGCCTGCCAATCCTAAAAGCAACTATGCCGTCCCCGGACTGTACTTCTACGACTCCACCGTGACAGAGAAAGCCGCCTCCTTGAAGCCCTCTGCTCGCGGCGAATACGAAATTACCGACCTCAACCGTCTCTATCTGGACGAGGGCACGCTGAAAGTGGAGCTCTTCGGCCGTGGCTTTGCCTGGCTCGACACCGGCAATTGCGACAGCCTGCTGGAAGCCAGCAATTTTGTCGCCACCATCCAGAACCGTCAAGGCTTCCGCGTGAGCTGTATCGAAGAGATTGCCTGGCGCAAGGGCTGGATAGATGTAGACCAGCTGTATCGCTTGGGTGAACAGCTTGGCAAGACCGAATATGGCAAATACCTGATGGAACTGGCTGAATCGAAGCGATGAACTCTTTGTTCCCCAAAAAGAGAAGGAGAATAGTTCTCCTATAAAGGCCCGCTGACTTTAATTTTTAATTTATAATTTTTAATTCTCATGAAGACTTATCTCGTAACCGGTGCCGCCGGTTTTATCGGCGCCAACTATATTAAATATATCCTGGCAAAACATAATGATATTAAAGTGGTGATACTGGATGCCTTGACCTACGCAGGCAATCTGGGCACCATTGCCAATGACATTGACGATGAACGTTGCTTTTTTGTAAAAGGTGACATCTGCGACCGCGTGCTTGCCGACGAACTGTTTGCCAAGTATAAATTCGATTACGTAGTGAATTTTGCTGCCGAGAGCCACGTAGACCGTAGCATAGAGAATCCCCAGCTTTTCCTGATGACCAACATCCTGGGTACACAAAACCTGCTCGACGCCGCCCGCCGTGCCTGGGTCACGGGCAAGGACGAGTCCGGTTATCCCACTTGGCGCAAAGGCGTTCGTTACCATCAAGTGTCTACCGACGAAGTTTACGGCTCACTTGGTGCCGAAGGCTACTTCACAGAGCAAACCCCGCTCTGCCCGCACAGCCCTTACAGCGCCAGCAAGACGAGTGCCGATATGGTAGTGATGGCCTATCACGACACCTATAAGATGCCCGTCACTATCACCCGCTGTTCCAACAACTACGGTCCTTATCACTTCCCCGAAAAGCTGATTCCGCTTATCATCAAGAATATTCTCGAAGGCAAGAACCTCCCCGTCTATGGCGACGGCAGTAACGTGCGTGACTGGCTCTACGTGGAAGACCACTGCAAAGCTATCGACCTGGTTGTCCGCGAGTGTGTGGAAGGCGAAGTCTACAACGTAGGCGGTCACAACGAAAAGACCAATCTTGAAATCGTGAAGCTGACTATTGCCACCGTCCGCCGCTTGATGGAGGAAGAACCCCGTTACCGTGCAGTGCTGAAGAAACAAGTAAAAGCCGCCGACGGCACGATTGACATCAGCTGGATAAACGAAGACCTTATCACCTTCGTCAAAGACCGCCTAGGTCACGACCAGCGTTATGCCATCGACCCCACAAAGATTACCAATGCCCTGGGCTGGTATCCGGAGACGAAGTTCGAGGTCGGCATCGTCAAGACCATTGAATGGTACCTGAACAACCAGCCGTGGGTGGAAGAAGTGACCAGCGGTGATTATCAGAAGTATTACGAACAGATGTATGGAGGTAGAGGTTAAGGTTTAGGGATTAGGGTCTAACCGCTAATCCTTAACCTCTAACCTCTCAATTCAGCGCCACCGCTAACAGTAATCCTAAGAACAGCATATTGCGCGACGTCTCGCCCAGTATGCTGTTCAGCTTTTTACCGCTACCTATCTGTATCATTTTGCGCCACGTCAGTGCGTGCATATAGAGATAGACGCAGGGAGCCCAGATAAATTCCAGTGGAGTCAGCTTGCCCGTGTAGACAAACCAGAAGCAGAGCAGCACGGCGGCGATGCCCAGTGCCAGATACATATTCTCACCGAACTTCTTGCCGTAGCGTACCACCAGCGTACACTTGCCGCTCACGGCATCCTGCTCGCGGTCGCGATAGTTGTTCACCATCAGCAAGGTGTCTATGGCGAGGCCACTGACGAGCGACAGCACCACCACATCCATATTCAGCGTATAGGCCTGCACGTAGTAGGTGCCGCATACGGGCACGAAGCCGAAGAACACCAGCACCAGTACGTCGCCCCAGCCCCGATAGGAGAGCAGCGTGGTATAGAGGAAAGCAAACAGTATGCACACCACGCCCAGCACCACCAGTTCCCAGCCTCCGTGGGGCAGCTGCCCCCAGACGGTGAACAGCACTGCCAGCCCTGCCAGGCACGACAGTGTCAGTGCGATGCCGATGCCGGTTTTCATGGCTGCCGGCGTAATCCAACCTTCGGCGCAGGCGCGCTGCGGCCCCAGCCGGTCTTCCCGACGGTCGGTCCCTTTCTGGAAGTCGAAGAGGTCGTTGATAAAGTTGGCGGCAATCTGCATGCCGCAGGCAAAGAGGGCGCACAGCAGGGCGGGTGCGGTCTTGAACTGTCCGTCGCTGAAGGCAAGGGCACTGCCCAGCAATACCGGGATGATGGCTCCCGTCAACGTCTTGGGGCGGGCGGCGAGAAACCATGCGTAGGGTGAATTCTGTTTAATCTCGTTCATCGTAGTTCCAATTTAGTTCGGCATCTGCCAGCAAAAATACTGAAAATCCCTATATTTGTACCCACTTATGATGAAGAAGTTAGTCTACATATCCATTCTTTCTCTGCTGCTCTTGTCTTCCTGCCGTTCCAAGCGGATGATTACCGTGTCGTTGCCGCAGTCAGTCATGCAGGCAGACAGCACGCAGCTTGGCGATACTATCGGGTTGCCTGCCCGCCTTTCGCCGATGTTCACCTTTGACCAGTCTGATTTGCGTAATGTTCGCCGCCAGCCGGCGAAGGGCGAGGTAAAGAAACAGCAGATAAAGAAAACGGCACCGGTACAAAAGGTAATTGTGCAGCGAGGTACAAGAATCACATCGAAAACCACCCACGTAGGCTCGGCCTATAAGGGCGTCAGCCGCATTAAGACGTACGACTTCACGCATCGCGACGTGCCTGCCGCCTTCGAGGGCTTCCGCATCGCCTTTGTCTCCGACCTGCACTACAAAAGCCTGCTGAAGGAGGAGGGATTGAAGGACCTGGTCCGCCTGCTCATAGACCAGAAGGCCGACGTGCTGCTGATTGGCGGCGACTTTCACGAAGGCTGCCAGTACGTGCCGCCCGTCATGGCTGCCCTGGCGCAAGTGAAGACGCCGTTGGGCACCTATGCCGTGCTTGGCAACAATGACTACGAGGCTTGCTATGACGACATCGTGCGCGAAATGAGGCATTATGGCATGCATCTGCTGGAGCATAAGGTGGACACCCTGCGGCGTGGCGGTGAGCGGATTCTTGTGGCGGGCGTGCGCAATCCTTTCGACTTGGGCAAGAACGGCACATCGCCCACACTCGGCCTTTCGCCCGACGATTTCGTAATCCTGCTGACGCATACGCCGGACTATGCCGAGGACGTCCCGGTGACAAACTCCGATCTCATCCTGGCCGGACACACGCATGGCGGGCAGGTGACGCTGTTCGGGCTTTATGCACCGATAGTCCCCTCGCACTACGGGCAGCGGTTCCTCTCCGGGCTGAAGTACAACTCAAAGAACATCCCGATGATTGTCACCAACGGCATCGGCACTTCGCAGAAAGCCATCCGCATGTTTGCTCCCGCAGAGGTGGTGATGATTGTGCTGCACCGGCTGACGGACTGATTTATTCTTCGGGCATCAGCACCACTCCCAGTTTCTTCTTGCCATCCATCTTTACCACCATTGGCTGGTGGAAATGTACATGCCGCAGGTACTTCGTCTCGTGTACGGCAGGCTGTGCATTCAGGAATTCCTGGTTGTATACGCCGTCATTCATAAAGGCGTTGATGGTAAAGTATCCCACTCCAAAGGAGGTCAGGTTCTGGAAGAAGTGGGTTCCCTGGCTGGGGTCTACCCGGTAGTTGGTCAGTCCGGCTTCCACTATCACGCGGGCAGCGCTGATGTGCGGCCACTTCACGGGGATGCCGAGCCAGGTGTCACTGCTACCCCAGCGTCCGGGACCTACAAGGACATAGTTGCGGCCTTCGTCCAGGAACTGCTGGTTCAGCTTCTCTATCTCCCAGGCAATCTCCTGGTTGTGGGAGGCACTATAGTCGTCTGTCTTCACATAGATAATGTCATGTATCTCGTTCATGATGCCATGTCCCAATGAGTTGTTGGAACGGAGCAGTACCTGGTTGTCTGGAATAGCGGTAAGGTCTTCATCCAGCATCTCCTTGGTGTCGACTATCGGGCGGATTTGCAGCAGGTAGAAGGTGCCGGTTTTGTCCTTCTCGCGGCTCATGGTGGCGGCAAACTCTATCTCTACGGGACGGCGCATCTCCTGCTCTCCGTATTTCAAAGCCAGTTGCAGGATGCGTGGCAGGGGGAATACGTCGTGTTGCAGGATGTTGGCAAAGGTGATGACTTTGCGTCCGCCGGGATAAAGCCCGTCGCGGATAATCTGGTCGTAAGGGTCGTAGGTGGAGGCTATGTAGTTCAGTGCTCCGTCCTTTTCCGCTTCTTTGACGTGCAGTTTCAGCAGGTTGAAGCCGTCGTCGATGGAGAAGTCGTGACCGGCATTGCGCAGGTCGAGGGCATAGAAGCGGGTCTGAGTCTCTTTGAGGGCAATCTCCATTTCGCTGGTTTGCAGCACCTGGTTGGGGTGATAGGGCGAGAAGCGGAGCGTCATGCCGCCGTCCACAATATATTTGCCCAAGCCGAGTGCCAGGTTGACGATACCTTCTTCCGCCTTCTCGTCGCCGATGGGGTAGTAGTTGAGCGAACGTGCCACGCCGGACATGCTGGGGTAGTAGCGGTCACCATACTGGTTGCCCACTACCTCTTGTAGGATGACAGCCATCTTTTCCTGGTCGATAACATTGCTCGTTGCCTGCATGTATGCCTTCGAGTCGCGGAAGTAGACCGAAGCATATACTCCCTTGATGGCATCGCTCAGCATGCGCAGCATCTCGTACTTGTCGTCCAGATAGGGAATCATATAGGTGTTGTAGATACCGGCGAAGGGTTGGTAGTGCGAGTCTTCCAACAACGAGGACGAACGGATGGCAAGGGGCGACTTCACCACGTCGAAGAAGGTGAAGAAGTCCTCCACCAGGCGGTCGGGCAGCTTTGCTTTGAGGAAGTAGCGCAGGATGACGTCATCGTCGGCATCGGACAAGGCTATCTGATACAGATTGTTGGTATCCATAAACTCGTCGAACACATCGGTACAGAGCACGATGGTCTTGGGGATGGCGACACGGGCATTCTCAAACTCTTCGAACTCGGGGTGATGCTTCACCAGGTTGTCGATGAAAGCCAGTCCGCGCCCCTTGCCTCCCAGCGAACCGTCGCCAATACGGGCAAAGTTGGAGTATCGGTCAAAGCGGTCGCGCCTGAAGACTGCCACTACTCCCTGGTTTTTCATCTTGCGGTATTTCACGATAGCCTCGAAGATAATTTTACGGTGGGCATCCACGTCTTGCAAGCTATTCCAGGTGATGGGCCGCAGGAACTCTGCCACGGGAAACATGGCACGTGAGTAGAGCCAGCGGCTGACGTGGTTGCGGCTGATGTGGTAAAGGAATGATTCTGCCGGAACAGCAAAAAGAATGTTCTGCAGCTCTTTGAGATTCTTTACGCGGGCAATCTCTTCCAGCGTGTCCGGGTTGCGGAAGATAAAGTCGCCGAAGCCGAAATTGTCTGATACAATACGGCGCAGGTCCACATCCATCTTTTTGGAATTCTTGTCGATGAAGGCGGCATCGTATTTGGCTGCATACGCTGCGTTGTCCGATTCGCTGGACTGTATGATAAGGGGTACAAACGGGTCTTCCTTGCGGATGGCGGCACAGAGCTTGATACCGGCCAGTCCGTCCTTCTCGCCCCGTTCTACGCGGGGGAAGCGTACGTCGGTGATGACACCTAATATATTATTCTTATATTTTTGGTAGATGCCAAAGGCTTCTTCATAGGTACGTGCCAGTACAATTTTGGGACGTCCCCTCATGCGCAGTGTGCGCTGGTGGGCATTCAGTGCTTCAGTAGAGAATTCCTGGCTCTGCTTCAATACGAATTTATACAGATTGGGCAGGATGGAGGAGTAAAAGCGGATGCCGTCTTCCACCAGCAGGATGAGCTGCACACCCACTTCGTTGACGTCGTGCTCCAGGTTCATCTTGTCCTCTATCAGCTTGATGATGGAAACCAGCAAGTCGGTGTTTCCCAGCCAGCAGAACACATACTCAAAGGGACTGAGGTCTTCATTGGCAATACGCTTGGTGATGCCGTGGCTGAAAGGGGTAAGTATCACCATCGGAATCTGTTCATACAGGTTTTTGATGTATCGTGCCACGTCGAAGCTGTCGTTGTCTCCCGTGCCCGGCATGCAGATGATGAGGTCGAAAGAGATGGAGGACAGCTGTGTCAGCGCCTCCTCGCAAGTGGAAACCTGCGTGAAACGGGGAGGGTAGCGCAAGGAGAGCGAAGTGTATTCATTGAATATCTTTTCGTCGATGCGCCCGTCATCTTCCAGCATGAAAGCATCGTAAGGATTGGCTATCAGAAGGACGTTGAAAATGCGCCGTGTCATGAGGTTGGCAAACTGTGTGTCCTTGAAATAGAGCTGGTTTAATTTGAACTTACTGAGCATGGCTTCTCATGATTTGTTGGTTTCGGAAGGCAAAAGTAATAGAAATCGAACCTATTCGGATAGTTTTTCGACCGTTTTTTTTATATTTATGCGTAATATTGCATCCGAAAAACAATATATGACCTATGTCTGCTCCATATCCGTTTCCATATAAATCCGTTGCATGTACATTTCTGCTGTTATGGGTGTTCGTTTTTTTGTCCGCTGACTTGTTTGCCGGTTCATTCCGCACCTTGGGTATCAAGGAGGGATTGGGCAGTCGGCAAGTATTCCAGATAAACAAGGATTCAGCCGGATTTGTCTGGGTGTATACTCATGTCGGGATAGATCGTTATGACGGGAATGAAATCAAGCATTACAAGCTGGACGGAATGGTTGATTCCAGGGACAATATCCAGTCTTCCACTACCATGATGTGTGATAAGGAGGGTATTGTCTGGGTTGCATTGAAGAATGGAAAAATCTATGCATACAACAAACTGACGGACTCTTTCCAATTGCGTGTGGACTTGGCCGATTACCTGCCTTCTCCGGTATTGTATAATATGCTGTTTGATGACGAAAACCGTTTGTGGTTGTGTATGTCAAAGGGGCTTTATTCTTGGGAAGAAAGTGCAGGGCTGTCTTTTGCCGGATTGAAGGGGCAATCTGTCCGTTGCATAGTCCAAATGGAAGATGAAGTGTTTTTTGCAGGCACCGACAAGGGTGTCTTCCGGCTGACGAAGGCAGGAGCGGCAGGTTCTTCGTCTTTTGAGACGAGGCCGGTTGACCTGCATACAGAGATGCATGTGGAATCGCTCTATGTCTTCGGAGCGAAGCTGTTCATCGGTACCTTTTCAAACGGCGTATTTGTGCTTGACGGTCCCGAAGGGCAAATACATTCCTTGAATGACCGGATTCCTCATGTACCTATCCGTTCGTTTGCAAAGACAAAGGATAATTTGCTGCTGGTGGGAGCCGACGGTGCAGGTGTTTTTTGCATGGATGTCGCTACCGGAGAACTTTTGAACCATTATATGAATAACGGGGATGATGACAAAAGCTTGAGTGGTAATACGGTATCCGATATTTGTGTGGATGAATCCGGAGTTGTATGGATTGGCACTTCTACGAATGGCATCAGCTATCTGGATCCGGAGATGCCGGATGTCTATAGAATCAGGCACGAACGCAATAATGATAATTCCCTGAAGTCGGACCATGTAAATGTGATGTTTCAGGACTCGGAGGGAGATTATTGGTATGGTACAAACAACGGCGTCAGCCTCTATCAACCTCGGTCACGCAAATGGACCCACTATCTGGACGGTACGGAATATAGTGGCAAAGTGGTATTGGCGCTTGCCGAAGACTCCGGGGGAAACATCTGGGTAGGTGGCTATGGTATCGGTGTCTATTGTATTCATAAACAGACCGGACGGGTACAGAAGAAAGAGAAAAGAAATGCACATCCGGAGAAGGGAATGGCCACCGACTATGTTTATGCCATTTATGCGGAAGGGGATTATGTCTGGTTCGGTGGTATTGAAGGAGAGTTTACCCGTTACGATATACGGACGGATACTTATACATATTACCCGATTGATTGCATAGGTGACATAAAGCCGGGTAAGGGGGGCTCATTACTGATTGCCGGTTGCAGCGGGTTGGCCGTCTTTGATAAGAAGTCGGGAGACACGCAGTGGCATCAGACGTTTGGAGACATCTCTCTGCATTATCCTGTCCGTTGCCTGATGCAGTCCTCATCCGGCGATACCTGGCTGGCTACAGACGGGGAAGGCCTTATACGTGTTGGGCCGGATGGGAAAGAGGCGCATGCCTATACCGTAGATGACAATCTGGTTTCCAATTCCATCAACAGCCTGCTGGAGGATAACGAAGGGCGTATCTGGTTCAGTACGGAGAAGGAATTGTATTGCTTGGACTGCTCCCGGGATATTATCATCAGTGCCAATGATTTTTTGGATGTCAGCTGGGGATATTACAACCCGAATGCTGCCCTTAAGTTGAAGAATGGATGTCTTGCTTTCGGCACTGCAGAAGGGGTTCTTTCCTTTCTCCCGTCTTTGGACTTAGGGCCCCATGTGTCTGTTGAGCTGATTCTGACAGACTTTAAACTGCTTTACGAATCGGTCAAAGCGGGAATGAAAGGCTCTCTTTTGCAAACGAATATCAATGATACCCGGAAAATAGATTTGAAGTATAATCAAAACTCCTTCTCTATTTCCTTCTCTGCCATCAACTTTGCAGTCCCGCATCGTATCAGGTATGAGTATAGGCTCGAAAATCACAATGAGGAGTGGGAACACTCCAATTCAGTGCGGAACGTGAGCTATATGAATCTCTCGTCCGGTAAGTATGTATTCCGCTTGCGGGCATTTGATAAGTACACCGGGCAGCAGGTGGGAGAAAGAAGTCTGGACATTGTCATTCATAACCCTTACTGGGTTTCGTGGTGGGCGCTGCTCCTCTATTTCATCTTGTTGTCTGTCTTTGTCTACATGTTTGTGCAGTATAGGAGGCATAAGGTGAACGAGGGGCGTATAAGGGACAAGATACGTTCCTTTATCAGTATAGCCCATGATATCCGTACACCGGTTACTTTAATAAAGGCTCCGCTGAGCGAGCTCGAAGCGCAGGAGGGACTTCCGGAGCAGGGTAAGAAAACCGTTGCGGTGGCAATGAAGAATGTGGAAAAACTGATGGGAATGATTACTCAACTGCTTGAGTTGCAGAAAACGGAACTGCATGTCGAGGAGTGTCTGAAGGTTTCTCCATACGACATTAAGGCTTATCTGGAGGAAAAGATGGCGGAGTTTCATTTAGCCGCCATGCAGAAGAGCGTCGGGATAGAGTTGGAGGTGGAGCCGGATATGCCCAAGGTTTGGATTGACCGGGAGAAGATGGATCATATCATAGACAATCTGCTCTCCAATGCCTTGAAGTATACAGAGAAGGGAGTCATTCACATACTGGTGAAGACTGCAAGAAAGAAGTGGACTATTGAAGTGAAGGATACGGGTATCGGCATTCCGAAAGAGGAGCAGGGCAATATTTTTCACGAATATTATAGAGCCCAGAATGCCATGAACTTTGAGGAAACCGGTTCGGGTATCGGTCTGATGATTACGCGCCGCATTGTGAAACAGCATCACGGCACCATCTCTTTCAGTAGCGTGGAAGGGCAGGGAACTACGTTTACGGTAACTTTCCCGCAGAGGATAAAGGCGAGCGTGGCGGTGGAAGCGAAGGCTGACGGCCGGGAAGAAGCTCAGGCCGCTACCGGGGCTGTGCATGAAGAAACGGAACGTGCCGGGAAGAATGTCCTTCTTCTGGCGGAGGACGATGCGGATATGAGGGAGTATCTGGTGGACAGCTTGTCTTCCGAATATAAGGTAGTTGCCGTGCCCGACGGCGGAAAGGCATTGGAGACGGCAAGGGAAATCAATCCTGATATCATTATCTCGGACATTGTGATGCCGGTACTGGAAGGTGATGAATTGTGCCGGATTCTGAAGTCATCGGTAGATACAAGCCATATACCTATTATATTACTGACCGCACTGAGTGAGAGGGAAAATATCATCTTCGGACTGGAGGCCGGTGCCAATGACTACATCATCAAGCCTTTCGACTTGTCTGTGCTGAAAGTGCGTATCAGGAATATTCTTCAGAATAGGCAGCATTTGCGCGAAACCGTGTTGGCGATGGATGCGCAGCCCGAAGAGACAGACTATACCAGCCAGTTGGACAAGGAGTTTCTGGACAAGGTTATGAAAGTGATTGAGGAGGAGTTGTCCGATTCGGAATTCTCCATCAATGACTTCTGCCGGATGCTGGGCATGAGCCGCACTTCTGTCTACAATAAGATAAAGACGCTGACCGGGCAGGGACCGAATGACTTCATCCGCATTGTCCGTTTGAACAAGGCAAAAGAGCTGCTGGTTTCCCGGAAATATTCGATAGGGGAAGTGGCGAATATGGTCGGATTTTCTGACCCGAAATATTTTAGTACATGCTTCAAAAAGCAGTTTGGCACCAGTCCCAGCAAAATTTAGAGCCATGAAGACTGCTTTTGAACCACCGCTGACAAGTATTAAACCTTTTTTGTCAGAGAATAAACCCTTGTCTCCCTGATAGTGCGTAATATTGTGGACAGTAAACAATATTAAAAAACGCATATAAAAAATGGAAACGTATTTAGGTCTTGATTTAGGAGGCACGAAGTTGCTGATTGGCGAAATGGATAGCCGTGGCAACATTTTGAGGTATAAGAAATATGACTCCGGTTACTTTAATCAGCAGGCTGCGCTGGAAATCATCAAGTCGTCGCTCGATGATTATATCCGTACCGTGGGCTGGTATGACCAGAAACCGGTAGCGATGGGTGTTGGGCTGATAGGGCGTGTAGATCCCAACGAAGGTGTCTGGCTGCAGATTGACCCGAGCAGGACACAGCGGATTGAGTTGGCAAAGGAACTGTCGGATATATATGGCATGCCTTGCCATATAGACAATGATGTGAAGAGCGCTACAAGAGCCGAACGCGTCTGGGGATTCGGACAAATTTCCAAAAACTTCATATACGTAAATGTAGGTACAGGCATTGCCGTGGGTACGGTGATAAATGGGAGACAAATCCGTGGCAGCCATTTCAATGCCGGCGAAGTGGGACACGTGCGTGTAGGTGTGAACATAGGCATTAAATGCGGTTGTGGACGGATGGACTGTGTGGAGGCGATTGCTGCCGGCATAGGTTTTGACAATTGTGCCCGTCTGCTCCGCAACCAGTATGAGACCGGCCTGCATATTCCGGCTGAAAAAGGGGAACGGGTGATTGTGAGTGAGGTGTTTGCACTTAGTCAGAAAGGTGACCCTCTCTGTACGGTGCTGGTGGAGAATGCAGCTGAGGCGCTTGCCAATCTTATCATGAATCTGGTACGTGTGATTGACCCGGACACGGTGGTGTTGGGTGGAGGCATTGTGGCCGACGGGTATATGCACGAGAAGATTCTGGAGAAACTTCATCCTACGACCATGCGTTTTGTCAGCAACGGGGTTGTCATTACGAAACTGAATCCCGGATTTATCGGGCTTCTGGGAGCCGGTGCGGTGGCGATGAATATGTGATTAGGAATTAATGATTAAGAATATGAAAATAACAATAACAAAGAATGAAAAGGAGTTTGACTGCACGGCTGCATGGCGCATCATCGGGCAGATGTTGAATGAACCGGAGAGTGTGATAGGACTTTCGACGGGACGTACTACCGGCAATCTTCATCGGTTGGTGGGAGAAATCTATACTAAATATCCGTTTAAGGTGGATACCGTTACTTTCTTCGGATTGGATGAGGTAACGAATGTGCCGCGCGAATATGCCGGAGCATGCTACACGATGCTGAAAACGGAGTTGATGGATACATTGGGCATCAAGGAAGAGAATTTTTTGATGCTGCCTACCATTTCTGGTGATTTTGAACAGTCATGCAGGGATTTCCAGCAGAAAATTGCGAACCGTGGCGGTATTGATTTGCTGATTTTAGGGTTGGGTGAGAACGGACACCTGGGATTCAACCAGCCGGAATCTCCCTTTGGCGGTGAAGCATGGGTGACCCGGATGAATGTGGAACTGGAAGAACGCATCCGTAGAGAAACGGGTACTCCTCCCGATAAAGAGTTGGGAGGGGCTACTTTGGGAATAAAGAACATTATGCAGGCACGCCGGATTGTACTGGTTGCCAAAGGGACTAATAAAGCGGATATTGTCAAGCGGATGCTTGAAGGGCCTGTGACAACAGATGTTCCTGCTTCCATCCTTCAGCTTCATCCCAACTGTGAATTTCTGCTGGATGAGGCGGCGGCAAGCATGCTTAACTGCTAAGTCGCCTTGCAGGCGGCTGATAACTAATTATTTGAATTAATAATCAAAATACTATGACACAACAAGAAAAACAAATAAACTATATGGGGCCATTCATCACGATGGTGTTCTTGTTCTTTATTGTAGGTTTCCTTACGACTGCCAATACTCAGTTTCAGGGTCCTCTGAAAGAAACTTTTCTTTCGGAAGTGGGCGGGTTGAAAAATACTTTTGCTACTTTGATTACTTTCTCCTGGTTCCTTGCTTATCCGGTTTGTGGAGGGGTAGGCTCGTCGTGGATTAGCAAATACGGATATAAAGGAACATTGATGCGTGGATTGCTGGTGATGATTGTGGGGCTTGGTTTGTTCTTTGCCTCTTCCTATTTCACAGTACACTTTCCTGAAGCGAATTGGCATGCAGGAAATAATGTTATCCCTGGAGGGTTCTTGATTTTCTTACTGGGTTCTTTCGTGGTAGGGGCTTCGGCTACCATTCTGCAAGTGGTTATAAATCCTTATCTGACGGCTTGCCATGTCAAGGGTACCCAGTCCATTCAGCGTTTGGCTATAGGCGGTTCCGCCAATTCTGTGGGAACTACGCTTGCTCCTTATTTCGTGACCGGTGTCGTGTTCGGTGGTCTGTCTATGGAGGACATTCAGATTGACCAGCTGATGGTTCCGTTCCTGGCATTGATGGCTGTTATTTCTTTGATTGTATTGTTGTTGATGAAATTGTCTTTGCCCGATATCCAAGGAACCAGGGTAGAGAAGGGAGAAAAGCTGGAAAAAAGTGTATGGTCCTTCCGTCATCTGACATTGGGCGTGGTGGCTATCTTCTTTTATGTAGGAGTGGAAGTCTGTATCGGGGCCAATATCAATCTGTACGCCATCGAGATGGATTATGCTTCTCCGGCACTGATGGCTACGCTCTATTGGGGTGGTATGCTTGTGGGCCGCCTGGTGGGGAGTAGCCTGAGCAGGATTTCTCCCCGCGTGCAGTTGACGGTTACTACGGTATCGGCAGGACTACTCGCCCTACTGGCCATTCTTCTGAATAATCCGTGGCTGCTCACGGCAGTAGGTCTGTTCCATTCCATCATGTGGGGAGCTATCTTTACTTTGTCCGTTGCCCATTTGGGAAAATACACTTCGGTGGCTTCGGGTGTGTTCATGATTGGAGTGGTAGGCGGTGCCATATTGCCCTTGTTGCAAGGAGTGCTTGCCGATGTTCTTGGAGGCTGGAGATGGTCATGGCTCATCGTTCTTTTTGGAGAAGCGTTTATGCTGTATTATGCATTGATAGGTTCACGGGTCCGTCAGACCTGCGATAATTTGTAATTAAAGATAGTACTTATGAAAAAAATTAGAATGATGATGGCTGCCGCTTTGGGCGTATTGGTTTCATGCGGTAGCGTTAAGTCGGGAGAAGAGGTCGTTGCGGCTTCCCGCGATTCAAAGGTTGTGGTTGCTTATGTCACTTCGTGGAGTGAGGTGATGCCCGACCCGCAGTACATGACGCATATCAACTATGCGTTCGGTCATGTAAACGAGAGCTTTAACGGTGTCAAGATTGATAATGAGGAACGTTTGAGACAGATTGTTGATTTGAGGAAACAGAAGCCGGAGCTGAAAGTGCTGCTTTCCATCGGCGGCTGGGGAAGCGGACGTTTCAGTGAGATGGCTGCCAATGATGAATATCGCCGTGCTTTTGCCGCGGACTGTGACCGTGTGGTGAAGGAGTTCGCTTTGGATGGCATTGACATCGATTGGGAATATCCCACCAGCTCTATGGCAAATATATCCTCGTCACCGGACGATACGGAGAATTTTACACTTCTGATGCAGGATATCAGAGCTGCCATCGGCAATGAAAAGGAACTGACACTTGCCACCGTAGCTTCTGCCCGTTACATTGACTTCAAGGCTATCTTGCCTTCCGTCGATTTTGTGAATATCATGGCTTATGACATGGCTTCTGCTCCCAAGCACCATTCGGCGCTTTATCCGTCAGGACATAGCGGTGACATTACTTCGGACGGTGCCGTTACTGCACACTTGAAAGCGGGCGTACCGCCTTCCAAGCTGGTGATGGGTATGCCCTTCTATGGTCGTGGAGGTGACGGTTATCCCAGCTTCCAAGACTATAATAAGGTAGGGAATACGGATACCCAATATACTGAAAAGTGGGATGAGGTGGCTCAAGTGCCTTATCTGGCCGATAAGAATGATACGTTGGTATTTGGTTTTGAGAATCCCCGTTCACTTGCCATCAAGTGTCAGTATATTCTGGATAAAGATTTGCTGGGAGGCATGTATTGGGATTATAGCGGAGACAATGAGCAGGGTGATTTGCGCCGTACGGTAGCAGAAAACCTATTGGGCAAGCCGCACAAGGCGAAGGTACTGGTGTTGACGGAACGTGGTGGACAGCACGGAGGATTTACAGATGCCGGCTTGAAGTGGTTGGCGGCCGAAGGTGTAAAGGGGAATTTCAGTATTACCGAGATAAACAATGCCAGGAACATAACGGAGGCTTACTTGTCGCAGTTCAGCTTGGTTATTCAATTGGATTTCCCGCCTTATACTTGGCCGAAGGAAGCGGAAGATGCATTCGTCAAGTATATAGAAGAAGGCCGTGGCGGCTGGATCGGTTTCCATCATGCTACTTTGCTGGGCGAGTTTGACGGTTATCCCATGTGGCAATGGTTCTCTGATTTCATGGGTGGTGTACGTTTCAAGAACTACATAGCTCCGCTGGCCGACGGTACGCTGATTGTGGAAGATAAACAGCATCCGGTAATGAAGGATGTTCCGGCCTCTTTCGTGGTGCCCGATGACGAGTGGTATACTTATGACAAGAGTCCGCGCCCTAATGTACATGTATTAGCCAATGTAGACGAATCGAGCTACACGCCTGCATCGGACATCAAGATGGGCGATCATCCGGTGGTTTGGGTCAATGAAAGCAAAAAGGCACGCAATGTTTATTTCCAGATAGGGCATAGTAGTAAGTTGTACGAAACGGAAGGGTTTACGACCATGTTCAGAAATGCCATTAACTGGACTTTAGAAAGGTAATACTTTTTATAATCAATGGATTTGGAAGAAAACGGGTACGTTACAGAAACGTATCCGTTTTTTTATGGGTTTAAACTTTATCACTTTAAGTTTAAAATAAAACGTTTTTTATGGATGTGTTAGTAAATGAACTCCTTATGAGAAATATTCAACTTCCATTTCTTGTTTAGTACGTAATTTCGCTTATCGAAGTATTGGAATTTGTATCAATACAATATGAATAACTTCCTATTTTATAAACTAATACTATTATCATGAAAAGAAAAAGAGTCCTTTTGCTGCTTTGCATTCTCAGTTGCACTTTGCAGCTCTTCGCACAACAAATTAATGTGCAGGGTGTCGTTTATGACCCTTCCGGAGAAACGGTTCCGGGTGCTAATGTCAGTATGAAAAGTAATCCGGCTGTGGGTACTGTGACGGATATTGATGGGAATTTCAGTCTGAAAGCTTCTGTGGGTGATGTGTTGGTCTTCACCTTTATCGGTTATGAGCCTATTGAGTATAAACTGACTGCTGCAGATACAAATCTGAAAGTCCGTTTTACTGATTCTTCTGAGTTGCTGGACGAGGTAGTTGTAGTAGGCTATGGTGTACAAAAGAAGAGTGTACTTTCGTCTGCTGTGAGCCGTGTTACCAGTGAAGAGTTGGATAAAGGTAATCCTACAAATATTCAGAATGCCTTGAAAGGTAAAGTTTCCGGTGTACAGATTATCTCTAATTCAGGTCAGCCCGGTGCGGAATCAAAGATTCGTATTCGGGGTACCGGTACGGTCAACAACTCCGATCCGCTTTATATAGTAGACGGCATGCCGTCTGAAAGTGGTATCAGTCATTTGAATCCTTCTGATATTGAGTCTATTGAAGTGCTGAAAGACGCAGCTTCCGCCGCTATTTACGGAGCCCGTGGTGCTAACGGTGTTGTACTGATTACTACGAAGAAGGGTACTAAAGGGAAGGCTACTTTGAACTATGAATTTACGTACGGTATTCAGAATCCTTCCAAGAAGGTGGATTTGCTGGGTAGTGCGGATTATCAGATGTTGATGAATGAAATGGCTGCCAACGCAGGTAAGGACCCTTATTTCCCGACTGTTTCCAGCGTCAATACCGACTGGCAAAAGGAACTGCAGAACAAGAATGCTCCTATTATGAACCACAAGGTTTCGTTGAGTGGAGGTACGGACAACTCTACCTATTATGCTTCTTTCGGTTATGTAAAGCAAGAAGGTATTTATGCCAAAGGACATGCTGATTATGAACGCTACAATGTACGCTTGAATTACAATAATGTATTACTGGACACGAAATCACGAAATTGGTTGAATAAGATTAGTTTTGGTGCAATTGCAAGCTATTCCAAGTCAATCCAGACAGGTAATACTATTGGCAACAGTGAAGCTGCAGGCTTGATTACTTCCATGAATATGTTGCCTCCTACCGAGCCGGTTTATCAGACCGACCCTGCTATACTGGAGCAATATGCCGTAACTTATCCAAATCATGTCATTGCTCCCAACGGCCTGGCATACAATATCATCGAGATGCGTGAAATAACCAATCCGCTGGCAGCCATGCAGGTCAGTCATAACCAGAGGACTATGCCTCAGAATTTCGGTGCGAACTTTAACCTTGATGTGGACTTGTTACCGGGTTTGAAGTTCAAGACTACCTATGGTGCGGAATGGGTGTTCAATTCCATTAAGAATGTGACTCCAGTCTACGAGCTGAATGCTACCAGTAAGAATGCCACTTCCAAGGTAGAGGATAAGAAAAGGGAGTCTTCCTATTGGCAGTGGGAAAATGTACTGTCGTATACAAAGTCTTTCGGCCGTCATAATATAGGTGCACTGTTCGGTACGAGTATGTCTTCCTACCATTACTCCAATTTGGAAGCGGAAGATTATAATCTGCTGGTGGTGGATATAGACAAGGGATATATAGACACGGCCACAGCACCCGAAGAGCAGTCCAAAGTATGGGGTGGGGCGGAAGACCACCGCATTGCATCCGTATTCGGACGTATCAATTATAATTATGATGAAAAGTATTTGTTCGAAGCGGTAGTAAGACGGGACGGTTCGTCAAACTTCAGTCGTGACCACCAGTATGCTACATTCCCTTCGGTTTCTTTGGGTTGGGTGTTGACCCGTGAGAAGTTCATGGAGAACAGACCTTCCTGGTTGGATTTTGCCAAGATACGTCTGAGCTGGGGACAGAACGGTAACGAACGCATCGGCTCCTTTGCCTATACAAGTATGATGAGTCAGGGTAAGAATGCAGTCATAAATGGAAAGGTATATACGGGCATGCTGCCCAGTGGCTATGCCAATGCTGATTTGAAATGGGAGACCTCCGAACAGACCGACTTGGGTATTGACTTGCGTTTCTTCAACAGTGCATTGACATTCTCTGCCGACTATTTCGTGAAGAAGACGAAGGACATGCTGCTTTCCATGCCGATTCCTCTTTATACCAGTTATGGCAGTATGACGGTCAATTCGGGTACAGTGAAGAACGAAGGTATCGAGTTCGAAGCGTCCTATCGCTTTAAGGTGGGTGAAGTGAATCTGGGTATCAATGGAAATGCTTCTTATGTGAAGAATACCGTAACAGACCAAGGCCCCGACCGCGTCGGTCTCAATAATATCGGTGGTGGTATGGGCGGTCAGGTCAGTTGGAGGGAGAACGGGCGTCCGTACGGCTTCTTCTACGGTTACTTGCATGATGGCATTTTCCAGAATCAGCAGGAGATAGACAACTATACCTACGTAGATTCTAACGGAAAGACTCATTTGATACAACCGAATGCCAAGCCCGGAGATATCCGTTTTAAAGATTTGGATGGTAAAAATGGTCTTAATGGCGATGACCGTACTATGATAGGTAAGCCGAATCCCGACTGGACGTATGGATTTACGCTCTCTGCCGATTGGAAGGGGCTGGATTTCAGTGCATTCTTTCAAGGAAGTATCGGAAACGACATTTATAAACTGTACAGACGTTCCAATGTGACTTTTGGTAACTACGACAAATCTTGGCTGAACCGTTGGCATGGTGAAGGCACTTCCAATTGGGTGCCACGTGTGATAGATGGTGACAACAATAACTATCAGGTTTCAAACTTTTTTGTGGAAGATGGTTCGTATATGCGTTTGAAAGTGTTGCAGATTGGCTATAGTCTGCCTGGACAGATGTTGCAGCGTGTCGGCGTCAAGGGGCTGCGTTTCTTTGTGCAGGGCGAAAATCTGTTTACAATTACCAACTACAGCGGTTATGATCCTGAAGTGGGAACACGTGATGGATTTGACGGGGGAACATATCCGCAAGCACGTACTTATACTATCGGTGCGAATATTACATTTTGATTAACCTAAAAATTAGATACAATGAATAAGATATTAAAGGTATTGGCTTTGGGTGCGATGGCTTTGTCGACCACAGCTTGTTCAGATTTTCTGGAAGTGAATCCGAGAACTCAGGTGTCGGAAACCGAATTCTATAAGACGGAAGACGATATGATGAAGGGCTTGTATGCCGTGATGAATGAAATGCAGACCCGTATGCCGGAGGTTTGGTCTTACTCTTCTTTGCTGGGTGATGAGTCCGAAACCGGCGGTGGTATCGGTGAGGGGTCTTACAAGACGAAATGGGATACTTTTACCTATGACGCGACTTCTTGTTTCGGTGCATGGGGATATGGTTCTTGGTGGAATGAGTGGGATTTTGGCTTGTTCAATGGAGTCATTGCTGCCAATCTGTTGATTGACAAATTGGCCGGATGCAACCTCAGTGCAGACTTTGTCAATTCCATTTCTGCCGAAGCGCGCTTTTACCGTGCCATTTTCTATTACCATCTGTTTATGGGGTATGAGCAATTCCCGCTTATCAAACATTATCTGGCAGCCAGTGAAATGTATAGCGTTGCCAAAGGAACCCGTGAAGAAATTTATGAGTTTATGATGGGTGACTTGGATGACGAAGTGACTAAGTATCTGCCCCAGCGCAGTGCTACACAGCAGGGACGCGTTTGCCGGGATGCTGCCAAGCTGCTTCGTGCTAAAATTATTTTGTTCCATCGTGATGAGACTAAATATCAGGTGGCATTGAATGACATGAAAGAAATAATCACCAGTGGAAGATACCAGTTGAACCCTGATTATCAAAGCTTATGGGTGAAAGACGGAGAATGGTGTGCGGAATCTATCTTTGAGGTATGTTATGCCGGCAATAACTCCGGTGAAGGGTTTGGTCTTGCACGTTCTTTGGGTGGTCGTAACATTGTTGACCCGAGAAGTGCCGAGCAGGGCGGCTTGGGCGAAGGTTATGGGCAGAATACCATGCCGAGTTCCGTTTACAACATGTTTAAGGAAGGCGATACGCGCCGAGAAGGAACAGTCATTGTCTATGCGGACGAGGCTAAGAAAGTGGCAGAAATGGTGGCCAAAGGTGAACTGCCGGCAGGAAGTGCTTTCCAAGTCAGTGACCAGCAGGAAAATTACGAAGGCCTGGGGCACTATAAGATTCATCCGAGAAAGGAGACGACGTCTACGGTGAATCCTACGGATAACTATTATAACTCTTGGCGTATTTACCGTTATGCTGATGTTTTGCTGCTGGCTGTGGAGCTTGATGTACGCATCAACGGAACTGCCAGTGCCGATGCGCAAGGCTGGTTCGACCAGGTCAGAGACCGCGCTTTCAAAGACAAAGAGCATCGTATCAACTTGGCCGGAAAGAGCAAGCAGGAGCTGTTGGATATTCTTTTTGAAGAGCGTGGGTATGAGTTTATGGATGAAATGCAGCGTTGGTTTGATATTCTGCGTTTCGATAAAGGAACAGAGATTTTAGGTAACAAAGGTTGGACGGAGAAGTTCAGATACTTCCCAATTGACCAGTCGGAAATGGATAGGGCTAAAGGTGGCTTGACACAGAACCCTGGCTGGTTATAAGTTTTGATTGTTTTTTTCTGAAGAGTCCCCGGTATTTCCTTGTGAATAATACCGGGGATTTTTTGTTCCTTCACAAAGTTTGTTTTGGCAAAATATCTGTCATGCTATCACGCAAATGGGTGTATTGTTTTGATTATAAATCAATTAAATCGTGATAGATACCCGTGACAGATAAAAAACGTTACAACCATCTATCACGCTTTCCAATCTTTCTAAAAGATGATGCCTCCTATTTATTGGGTAAATCGTAAAAGTGGCTATTATCTTAGTTCTCAGCATGAAACTTTTAGTTTTGAGGCTAAATACTAGAAGTTTTAATTGGGAAAATAATTGGTTTCATTAAGGGAAACCTTTAGTTTCCTTTCGTAAAACTAAAAGTTTCAGCAAGTGAAACTTTTGGTTTCAACGATATGAAACTGTCATTTCGGCCCGTTGGGAACTGGCAAGGGTATCTATATAAAACGACCGAAACAGATACTTTTCCTTCGAAAAGTATCTGTTTCGGCATAAAAACGTAGTGTTAACATAGGAAATAGGGGAATTATCCCCTATTTATTCTCTTGATTGCTGTTATGGAAACCGTTTTATTTGAGGAACGGGTTGCCGCTTTTGTCTTTGCTCACTACCCAGCGGAAAGCATTAACCAATAGCAGGTTCTGTGTACCGTCGATAAACTCTTCGTCACCATGCCCCATATTCAGGTAAATCATTCTGTAATTCTTGTTGGACCATACGATGGGGAAGTCACCAAAATTCACTACATCCTTGATACCCAGTGGATAGTTCTTGGGAGATAGGGACAAGAGCACTTCTACGTCCTTGTTCTGGCGAGGGCTGGGAGTCCATTGGTACCATTCGCTGGCGGGAGCCACGAATGATGCAGGCAGATTCTTGGTAACGGGATGTTCTTCGTTGTCGACTTCGACCAATACCGGCTGGGGAGGCCAGTTGTTGCAATAGAACACCCCACCACCAAGAAACTTAACGAACCAGGGCCAATGCGTGTTTTTGTCGTTGTAGGCTGCTGCGTGGAAACCTACCCAACCGCCTCCGTTTTCCATGTATTGCTCAAAAGCATCGCGTTCGGCCTTGGTGTTGGGGGATGTGTTAAGCATGATAATGACATTGTATTCTTTCAGTTTCTCGTATGGGTATTTTGAAAAATCGGTAGTAATATCCAGAACAAAGCCGTCACCGTAATTGAGCTTCTTGAAGAAAGTGGTTGCTTGTTCTGCAAATTGTACGTGTGCTTCTTCCGCATGTTGCGTGTAATAAACCAAGGCCTTGAAGCGAGGAGCTTTGGCATAGTTTGCCGGATAACCTTCGGGGACTTGTGCGTACGTCAGCAGGGTGCAAGCCGTAAACAATAAAATAAGCAGATGTTTCATAATTTGTAATTTATAAGTTATTAATTCTTCATTATCTAATATTCCGCAATCAGAGACAGCCATTTGCCTGCCGAGGTAACCCATACCTCTTTATAACAGGCATTGTTGGTTTGCGGCCAATAGGGGACATCGTCGTTGCCCAGGGTACGGATACCGACGGGCATCTCTCCTGTCATTTCTCCCGAAGAGAAGGTGTTCAGTTGCGGATAGTTGTGTCCTTCTCCATAAATCAAGGATTGTCCGAAAGGATTCTTGCCTACGGTCCAGTACAACTGTTCCAGACCGATGTTGAGCAGTTCCTTGTCCTTCAGGAAGTTTCCGCAGATGGCGGCGGACTTTCCGTTGGAAAGATGGATGGCGGTATTGCC
This sequence comes from Bacteroides sp. AR20, assembly GCF_964250605.1. Classification (NCBI taxonomy): domain Bacteria; kingdom Pseudomonadati; phylum Bacteroidota; class Bacteroidia; order Bacteroidales; family Bacteroidaceae; genus Bacteroides; species Bacteroides sp. AR20. The sequence continues at coordinate 97,534 of NZ_CAXUGK010000001.1, forward strand.
GTTGAAAATGTTGAACCACACGGGGAAACGTTTCATGTAGTGCTCTTTGTCCAGTTGTACTCCTCGTTTAATCTGTTCCGTGTACAGTTCCTTGGCATTGGCAGGGGGAAACAGATGGAGGGCGTAGAAGTTGGTGGTATCCTTATATTCCTCTGCATGGTAAACACCGCTTGGAATCATACCGTAGGGATGGGTATACTTCATCATTCCTTTCAGATACTCTCCATATAGTTGTATGGAATTCACCCATTTAGGATAATCGGGGTGCTCCTTCTGGGTTTCGCAAAGCATCACCATGGCCTGCATATAGACCTGCTCGCGCGACTGGTGTATGTAATGTACGATGGATTTGCGGGATTTGTCCCGGTAGAAGAATCCGCGTGTCCCGTCTTTGTCTTTCAGCGGTTCCGTGCGCTGGCAGTCGAGGGTGTAGCGGATGTATTCGGCGGCGATGTCCGCATAAGAAGGTTTTCCGGTCAGCTTGTATAATTGGCTTGCCGACCAGGAGATGGTAGCCATATACTGACTTTTCGAAGTGTTGTAACTGTGTTCGTAAGGCTGGACGAACTGGTCGAAGCCATCTTTTTTGAACTTCTCCATAGCAAAAGCGAAATCTTCTTCGGCCACGCGCAATAGGTATTCCTGCAGCATCGGGTCGTTGTCCAGCGTCATGGAGGCGTAAGCTTCGTATCCGGCATAGAGAAAGTTGTCAAATGCCATGTTCTGTACACGTACGGAAGATATGTCGTCCAATGTATTGAACACACCGTCTTGCCAGATAAGCAATCCCATGCTGCTGGCGCGGTAACCATCGCCGTAGCGGTTCTTTAGGATGAACTCTACTCCCCATTCCGCCTCTTCACGCAGGCGGGCGGCGAGGGTTGGGTTGATATTTCTTTGTTTATTATAGGCTTCGAGCAGAGCAAAGGTCACGTCTCCCGTCTGCAAGGTTTGCTGGGACAAGTCTCCTGCATCGTGCCATCCGCCGGAGTAGGAGATGCTGCGTCCGTCATGTCGGGACATGAGGTCTACGTGGCAGGTGGAATGCTTGCCGGGAACCGGATGTCCACAGCGCTGGCAGAAGATGAAGTTCAGTACTTTCCATTGTGAATCTTCCCAAAGTCTTTCTCCAATCCGGAAGGTGGGAGTTAGCGATGTTCCGACCTTCAGCAGATACTCTCCGGGATTATTGAAGGAGGTGAAATCAATAAGGCCAAATTCTCCGAGAGTGGTTTTCTCTTTTCGGATGTCTCCTTCGTAAGCTATTTCTCCGGTTGGGGTAAGCAGTTGGAAGCGCTTTCCGGCGTCTATGGTGAGGTTTGTGTTGATGAGGGCGGTTTTGGGGTGGTTGACGGCATAGCCGGTTGTCGAGTAGGAGATTTTTCCATCGGCAGGTATCCATCCGCTGACTTTCTCAGGGGCTTTCACCGTTTGCAGTTGTAGATTGTCCAGGTAGTAGATAGCTGAATCTCCTGTAGTCCGGTCTTTGCCTTTGAGGGCTGTGCTGAAGGTGATGGACATCACCTTGTCGCGCTGATACTCGTCTATTTCGAGGAAGCATTGGTTCCACTCCTTATTAATAAGGTTAATGAGGTGTGAACCCGAAGGCTGATTATATCCTTTCTTGGCAGGAGTATCTGCATTGCGAAACGTGAGGTTCATGTTGACGATGCGCGCGCCGTCGCAATCGGGATAGATGGAGAATACGATGCGGTTGTACTTCTCCAGATTGGCGCCGTCTAGATGATAGGTAACACTGCTGTTTCCGTAGGTGGCATAGTCTGGGTCGGAAGGAGAGCCGGTCGCCCTTTTCCCGGTGAATGTGGGGAATTGCAGTTTGATGCTGCCTTTGCCGGAAACGGTCTTTTCCGTACTGAAGGACATGCTTCCTGCGCCGGAATGACTCCATCCCTCTGTACCTGCCGAGCGGGTGAGAGGAGCGCTTTGCAAGACCTCCTTTTTCCATCCGTTGGTTTCGAAAGAGTTTTCAATATTCAGGGGGAGGGGTTGATGTATCAGTCCGCTTTCGTGGAGTTGTCGTTCCAGTTTGGGGTCTTGGGTCAGACGTGTCTGACCGTATGCGGCAATACTGCCGAGAGATAAAAGGTATAAAAATAATAATGTCTTTCTCATGTTGATGTCAACCTTTGGTTTCGGTTGCAATGTTAGCCATTATTAGGCAGAAGGAGGTTTGAAAACTGCCATAAAAGCTTTAAAAGCTATCCGAAGTAGAGGAAATATGAATTTCGGTAGATGTATAATCCCTATGATGTACGACTTATAATGCCAAAGAAAATACTAAAATCGTATTTTCATAACAGAAGAAAATTGTAACTTTGCGAAGTTATGTCACAATGTTAACCTATGATGCGTATCTTGATTTTAATAATAATGCTGTTGCCATGTTCGCTTGGTATGTATGCATCTGCAATAGATAGCCTTTTGTCTGTTCTGGATAAGACTATCGTAATGCGTAGACAATACGAGGAAGAAAAAGAACGGTATATTTCTTTGATAAAGGATGAGTTGAAGCAAGGGAGGCTTACTGACATGGAGCGTTATCTGATACAAAATCGTCTTTTTGCCGAATATAATTCTTATATTAGTGATTCTGCATTACATTATATAAATGAAAATATTCTTATTGCCACACGGCTAAATAATAGGCAATGGATAAATAGTTCTATATTAAATAAAGTACATATTCTAAATACTTCGGGCCTTTTTGTTGAAGCAATGGAATTGCTGAAATCGCTTCCTCGTAACACGTTGGAGGGTGAAAATATAGTGGACTATTATGTATGTTTTGAAAACCTATATCTCTATCAGGCAGAGTACGCCACTGATCGGAACTACGTGAACAATTATCTTCGGATAGCAAATTTGTATAGGGATTCTATAATCAGCCTAGTACCGGAAGATACTTATAGATATGTAGTCGTGCATGCACCTCAGCTCATTGACCAGGGAAAAAGTCAGGAGGCTATATGTTTATTGAAGAATTTTTTACCTCGGTTGAAATCCAATACGCGTGAGTATGCAGTAGCTACTTCAATTCTGGCTTTTGCTTATCATGTCGTGGGGAACAAGCAAAAAGAAATGGAAGCACGTATTAGCAGTGCCATTGCTGACATTAGGGCAGTGGTGAAAGAAAATTATTCTTTGTGCGCATTAGCGGAATTACTTTATGGAATGGGCGATTTGGAACGTGCTAATCACTATATCAAGATTAGTATGGAAGATGCTAATTATTATACTACTCGGTTGCGTAGTTCGCAGAATTCCAAGATGCTTCCGCTCATAGATCGTGCTTATCAGCAAGAAAAGGAAATACAGCAACAGCGGCAGAGAATGTTTATTACAGGCATATGTATCCTTTCTGTTTTCCTTCTATTGACAGTACTGTGTGTGCTATGGCAAATGAAAAAATTGTCTTATGCCCGTAAAAAAGTTGTTGCTGCCAATTCCCAATTGAGTATATTGAATAGTGAATTGAAGAAGCTGAACAAGTCTCAACATGAGGCTAATGAACGATTATTGCATACTAATCAGACTCTTACGGAAGCCAATCATATTAAGGAAGAGTATTTGGGACGTTTCCTCAGTTTAAGTTCCTCTTATATAAGTAAGATGGAAGAATATCGCCGCATATTGAACAAGCAGGCTGCTGCCGGTAAACTTGAGGAGTTATATCGTACATTGAAGTCCGACCGTTTCATAAATCAAGAGTTGAAAGAGTTCTATCACAATTTCGATGTATCTTTTCTTAAGATATTCCCTAACTTTGTAGAAGAATTTAATCGTTTGTTGCCAGTTGAAGAACAATTGCATCCTAAAAATGAAGAATTGCTTGTTACCGAACTGCGCATATTTGCACTGATTCGTTTAGGTATTACAGACAGTGCGCGTATTGCAGAATTTTTGCGTTATTCCATAACTACCATCTATACTTATCGTTCCAAGCTAAAAAACAAGTCTCTTTGTAAAGAGGACTTTGAAGAACGAGTGATGAAAATAACTTCTTTTTGATTTTATCCTCCTTTTGAGGCTTTCTTCTGCCTTAAAAAGTCTAGAAATGATTTAGAAATTAGTAGCAATAGCATTTTCGTAATGCGTTGTATTATAGTTGATTGCCTGTTGCAGGACTTTAGATTTTTATCTCAGCCCAAATCGTGCGTTTGTTTTGATAATACATTTGCATCAATCTATTTATTGTTTAACTAATTTCTAATAAGATGAAAAAGAAAAGTCTAAAGAGATGCCTTAAAAAGCGCATGATCCTTTTACTGGGTTTTCTTATGATGACTGGTGTTGCTGTTGCGCAACAACTTCAGGTACAAGGAAAGGTGACCGATGCAACGGGTGAAGGTCTTATCGGTGCAAGTGTATTGGTAAAGGGTACAACTTCGGGGGTGATAACTGACATTGACGGTAACTATGTGTTATTGAATGTCAATCCTGATGCAATACTTATTTTTTCTTATGTAGGTTACCAAACGCAGGAACTGAACGTATCCGGTAGAAACAAGATTGATGTTGTCTTGCATGATGACCAGCAGGTGTTGGAAGAAGTTGTAGTAGTGGGTTACGGTTCATTGAGTAAAAAAGAAGTTTCCAGTTCCATTGTACAAGTGGATAAGAAAAATTTTAATTTGGGGGCTATGAATAACCCGATGGAAATGGTATCGGGAAAAGTCGCGGGCTTGAATGTCAATACGCAGGCAGCTGCCAATCCTAACTCCAGTTCTTCATTACAAGTACGTGGTGCAACATCTGTTTCTGCAAGTAATAGTCCTTTGATTGTCATAGATGGTGTGGCAGGTGGCGATATCCGTAACATCGCTGCACAGGATATTGAATCTATTACGGTATTGAAAGATGCGGGTTCAGCTGCTATTTACGGAACGCGAGGTGCTAATGGTGTGATTTTAGTTACAACGAAACGTGGCTCGGGTGAAGCTGGAAAAACGGTAGTCACATATGACAGTTACATCGCTTTTAATGTAGCCAAGCCCTCTCCGGATATTCTGTCGGCTGATGAATTCCGTCGTTCGAGACGAGGTACAGACTATGGAGCCGACACTGACTGGTATGGACTGATTACTCGTGATGTAGCATACGACACAAACCAATATATATCTATTGATGGTAGCACAAAGAATGGTTTCTATGGTGCTTCCTTCAATTACAAAAGTGCCAATGGACTTGACATCGTGAGTGGTCGTGAAGAATTTGGAGGTCGTTTTTCTATGGAACAGCGTGTACTGGAGAATCGCTTACAATTCAACGGTTCGTTGAGTGCACGTCGTGTAAATGAAACCTGGGGAAATGATGGTTTCTTCGATAGGGCACTCACAATGAATCCTACAATGCCGGTATATAATGCAGACGGTTCGTATTATCAGCCTACTTCTCCTACGGGTGCAACCAATCCGGTTGCGGAGCTTGCTTTGAGAGATAACAACGGCCAGCGTATGTATTTGTTGGGTACGGCTGAGGCTAAACTGAATATTTTGCAGACAGAAAAGCATTTGTTGAATACAACATTAAGTTACTCATTGCATTACAATGACATGAAGCAACAATATTATGCTTCGTCTGCCGGTTCGGAGTCCTATTGGAATGGTTATAAAGGACGTGCGGAAATGAAGTATCAGAAATGGTACACCAATCGATTGGAGTGGTTGGGAAATTATGCACTGAACTTGGGCGACCACAATATTAAGGCTGTAGTGGGCTATACTTATGAGAAGTCTATCTGGGAACAGATTGGTGGTAGTAACAACGACTTCTCTTTTGATAATACGAAATATTGGGATTTGGGCAGTGGCTCTTATCTGAAGGATGGTTTGGCAAGTTTATATAGCGGTCGCTCTGAATCGACACTTATTGGCTTCTTTGGTCGGTTGAACTATAATTGGAAGGATATGCTTTTTGCATCGGCTTCGTTGCGCTATGAAGGCTCTTCCAAATTTGGTGCTAACCAAAAGTGGGGGTACTTCCCAGCAGCTTCTTTGGCTTGGGAAATGATGGAGATGGGCTTTATGAAGAATACCCGGAAAGTGTTGACCAGTTTGAAACCGCGTGTTTCTTTCGGAATTACCGGTCGTTCGGATTTTGATGCTTATAAATCACTTTCTACTTACAATACCAATGGTAGTTATCTCTTTGACGGGCGTTGGGTAACGGGCTATGCTCCCTCTAGTAATGCTAATCCGGATTTGGCTTGGGAAAAGAGCGTTGCGATTAATCTGGGTGTTGATTTTGTTCTATGGAATCGTTTACGTGGTTCAGTGGAGTATTTTGACCGTAGTTCTAAAGACTTGCTTTATACGTACACGGCACCTCAACCGCCTTTTGTCTATTCCACTATTTTGGTTAACGTTGGAACAACGAAAAATACCGGTATAGAAGTATCTTTGGATGGTGACATCCTTACTAAAACAGCAGTGAAGTGGACGAGCGGAATCAATTATTCTTATGGGAAGACTAAGTTGACCAAACTTTCTAACGATATTTACAAGGCATCTTATCTCGACCTTTACTTAAAACCGGGTACTGGCTCCAGCGAATATTTCTTCCGTGTGCAGGAAGGGGGAGAGATAGGGCAGTTCTACGGTTATGAATATGCAGGTGTTGACGAAAATGGCAATATGCTTATTTTGAATGATAAAGATGAGCAAATACCGATTTCTCAGGCTGATGCCAAGTATAAACGTTATATTGGCAATGGTGCTCCCAAGCACTTCTTGTCTTGGAGTAACAACCTGACTTGGAGAAATTTTGATTTGAGTGTATTCTTCCGCGGTACATTCGGTTTTGATGTATTCAATATGCGTAAATATGGTATGGGGCTTCAGGGATGTGGTACAGATAATGTTCTTCGCTCTGCGTATCTGGAAGATAAGAATATCCGTACCGGTGGTGGAGTAATATCTTCCTATTTCCTGGAGGATGGTAGCTTCATAAAACTGGAAAATGTAACCTTGGGATATAATTTTACTCCTAAGAACCGTAAGTTACTGGATAATATGCGCATATATCTGTCTGCCAAGAATCTGTTTACCTTGACCGGATATTCTGGTAATGACCCTTCAATTATAGACGTGAATGGTATCCAGCCGGGAGTAGATAGTAATAGTGCTTATCCTACAGCAACTCAATTGAGTTTAGGTGTGACTCTTCGCTTCAAATAAATGAGAAACAAATTATTAAAAATATGAAAGATATGAAATATATAAAATGTCGTTGGTTATTGGCGATGATTATGTCATGTTCACTTTTCTCTTGTACTAATTTGGACGAGGAAGTGTTCGATCGTGTGGATGCCGGAATTTATTATCAAGATGAGACGAGTGTTCAGGGGGCAGTGGCAGCCATCTATTCGAAAGCTGCATATAGTTATTTGGAATACTTCTGGTATTTGCAGGAGTTTTCTGCCGACCAGGTGGCATGGCGCAGTTGGAACGGTGGACTTTGGGGATGGGATGAGGCATTGAAGTTTGCTTTGTCTTCACATACCTGGACGTCAGAATCAACCATTATTCGCCAAACTTGGGAGAATGCGTGGACCACTATTGGGCTTTGCAATACGCTTATTACAGATTTGCAGGCAATCAGCCCCGCATCTATACGCATGACTGAGGATGCTTTGAATAGTTATATTGCCGAAGTACGTACCCTGCGTGCTTGGGCATACTACAATATCTTTGAGATTTGGGGTGGAGCACTTCCCTTGAACATTTCTTCGGGTGCGGAAATCCCTGGTTCTGCAGATACTGATTTTGATAAGGGGTGCAAGATTATCTACGATTTTATCAGTCAGGAATTAGATGAGTCAGTTACAGATCTTATGAAAGAAGATGGTTCTGGAAAGACTCGCAACCGCATGAACCAAGCTGCCAATCGTATGATTAAGATGCGCTTGTTGCTGAATTCTGAGGTGTTTATCAAACAAAACAGTTATAATGAGTGTGCCACTCTTTGCCAAAAAATTCTGAATGGCGATTATGGTACTTACAGCATTACCGATGACTATCGTGATATTTATTCGATAAACAATGTAGAATGTCCGGAAGTTGTAATGGCATTGGCGATGGAAGTCGGTCAGGTCAATACCGGTTGGATGCGTAACATGCCTTTCATGCCTTACAATTGTTGGGATTACTTTGGAGGTACATACAGCCAGAGCGGATGGAATTGTGTATGCTTGGCACCTTCATGGGATAATTCTGGAAATGTACAGCCGTATGGTGGTACTGACAATCCTAAGAGCTTTCTTACCGACTACGGTGATAAGTTAGGAGCAGTTTATGAACGTTTCCACGATAAAGATATCCGTAAGCAGAACTATGTGTATAATGAAACAACAGGAAACTATCAAGGCATTTTTTTGAAAGGGGCTATTAAAGCCAACTATGGTAAGGGTGCGGCTTTGAAAGCAGATGCCGACCGTGACGGTCAGGATTTGGTTTATGTGGATCAAGTGGGTACATTCCTTAATTTAGGACGTAATCTGGAGACTGTCATGTCACCTCGCTGGGGTGAAACGAATTCAGGTGTCCGTTTGGTAAGATATCCGGTTTATCCGGAGAGTGCAGGCATTGATTTCCAAAACATCGATGAGGTGGAATTCCGTTTGAGTGAAGTGGTCTATACTCTTGCTGAATGTAAAATGCGTGCAGGTGATACAGAAGGTGCTAAAGAGCTGGTATATAGAGTTAAAACACGCTATTTTACAGATAAATCGGCTCTCGAACAGCCCGGTCCTGGTTTTACATCCTTTGATATGGATTGGATGTTGAGTGAATGGGGACTTGAATTCTTGGGAGAGGGGCGTCGTCGTCGTACAGACTTGCGTCGTTTCGATAAGTTTACGCAAGGGCAATGGTGGTTCTTTGGCCGTGCCACGGACGACGGTTTAAGCTATCCGGCTAAACGTGACCGCAAATACGAGTGGTATCCCTTGCCCCAGTCTGCCCTTATGGTAAATCCGGGACTGGTACAGAATCCTAATTATTAATCATCCTATAATAATAGTAACAATGAAAAAATATATATGTAATCCGCTATGGCTTTTGTTGCTTTTTGTAGCTTTCATCAGTAGTTGTGACAAGGAGGAAATTGTGTTTGACCATGAGTTGCCGCAATTTGAACTTCGTAGCGATGCTATCTTGCTGGAGGTGATTATGCCCCAAGGAACTGGTGCCGATGAAATAATTTATATTGCAGGCGATTTCAATGGAGGTCAGGATGCTGCTTCCGGAGACCTTAAGTGGCAGATGGAGAAAGCTGCAAACAATGATGTTAAATGGGGCATATACCTCTATCCGGAAGATTTTGTTAATGGAAAGACACTTGCCGATGGCTTTTATTTCGTTTCTAAGACACAAGGTATAGAGCGTACTTTGCAGAATGGGGATGCTTTACATCAAATTTCGGCTAAGGTAGGTACTCGCACTGATATAACGGTAACCCGCTGGAATGCTTATTTTGAGGAGCCGGAAGACCCAAGTGAAGTGACCCACGACGGTTATGCTGTGTTCGTGATGGACAATACAGGTTGGGATGCACTGACACTTTATGCGTGGGGAAATGATTTGCCGGAACTTTTTGGAGGTTGGCCCGGTATTTCACCTACTGGTAGCGTTGAGATAAAAGGAATTACCTATAAATACTTCGATACAGGTGAAGCAAATAAGGGATTGGTTTACAATTTGATATTTAACGATAATGGAGTAGGTTCACAATTTGATGGACCACAGAACTTTACTCTTGACCGTGACATATATTTGGAAATCACAGAAAGCGGTTGGACGGAAATAGATCCGGATGCAGTGGTCATCCATGATGGTTATACCATTTTTATTGAAGACCAGTCCGGATGGGCAGAAACAACCATATATGCGTGGGGAAATGATATACCGGAACTCTTTGGCAGTTGGCCAGGAATATTACCAACCGGTAGTGTTGAGATAAAAGGTGTCACGTATAATTATTACGATACAGGTGAAGCAAATAAGGGATTGACTTACAATCTGATAATGAATAATAACAATGGAGGCTCACAATTTGACCTCGCAGCAGTGACGCTTGATCGAGATTATTATTTCCGTATTACGGACATAGCTGGTGAGGAGATTGACCCTAACAATCCGGACGGAGACTCTGAACCGGAATCTGAAGCGGCTTTTGTTCCTAATCAGAATAATTTCTTGAAATGAGTTTTGTATAGTAATGAAGATGTTAAATGACCTATTGGTGGAATGAGATTGGGGATAGGATATCTCTTTTCAATCTTGCGGATATATGTCCCAAGGCTTGGTTTTTCTATCCCAAGTCTTGGGATAGAAAAACCAAGCCTTGGGAAGAAGTTATCTCTTAGCTCTTTTGTTTTTTAGTATTGGCTTCCGGGATTTTTAGTATTAAGGCTTAGTATCTTTTCTGCCAATGCCCATTACTGGAGAGTTTGGATGCTCCTTTTGCAGATATCAGTTCCGCCAATGAGTATAAGTATAGATAAAAAGTAGAAATATGAAAAAAGTAATAATTGCGACACTGCTCTTTACGATGCTACATTCTTGTATGGGGTGTAGTGATAGTCAGAGTGACATGGAACCGATTCCCGTCCCACAGGAAGAATACATGGCTTCGGATATGGTGATTTATGAGGCAAATCCCCGCATTTTTGCCGAAGAAAATGCGTTCTCTGCCATCAAAGCAGAGCTTGACCGTATTCAAAGCCTGGGGACTACCGTGCTTTGGCTGATGCCTGTAAATGAGCCGGGAGTACTGAAAAGTGTGAATTCACCTTATTGTATAAAGGATTATAAAAAGCTGAATACACGTTACGGAACAAAAAAAGACTTGAAAGAACTGGTAGATGCTGCCCATGCCAAAGGAATGAAAGTGATTCTTGACTGGGTTGCCAACCATACTTCGTGGGACAATGCTTGGGTGACTGAGCATCCGGATTGGTATACACAGGATGCAAATGGCAATGTGGTACAACCTCAAGAACAGCCTTGGGCGGATGTTGCTGACTTGAATTTTGACAACGAAACCATGCAGCAAGCCATGATTGATGCCATGAAGTATTGGGTAACAGAAATTGGTATTGATGGATACCGTTGTGATTATGCCGAGGGGGTACCAGATGCTTTCTGGAAGAAAGCAATCGCCGAGCTCCGTACACTTGACAATAATTTGCTGATGCTTGCCGAAGGCGGAAAAACGTCTTTAATGAACAATGGTTTCAATCTGCTCTACGGCTGGAACTTCCATAGTAAACTGAAAGACTATTATGCCGGTAAATGCTCACTTACTGACCTTTATGCTATGAATACTTCCGAATTGGAGGGAATGCCGAAGGGTACGTTACGGTTACGCTATTCTACTAATCATGACCAGGCAAGTGAGGCATCACCGATAGAATGTTATGGCGGTGAGCGTGGTGCCATGTCTGCTTTTGTATTAACGACTATGCTCGAGGGGATACCTCTTATTTATAGTTCGCAGGAAGTAGCCTATCCGCGGTCACTTAACTTTTTCAATTACGGAGTTATAGACTTGAAGTCCAATGAAGTCTTTGCGCAAGAGATGGCAGAAATCATCAGAGCCTATAAAGCTACGAGCAGTGTACGTGGTGGTGAACTGGAAGTTTATACTACCGGAGATGTCGCTTCATTTTATCGGGCAGCAGGCAGTCATGGCATGTTGGTCATGGTGAATACCGCCAATGAGTCTGTACAAGTGAAAGTACCTATGGAGCATGCTGGCAAGACCATGACCGATGTGATTGCCGGTGTGGATGTGGAGTTGCCTACAGTAATGACGATGGAGCCTTATCAATATTTTATATATCAACAATAACGGATGTATATGAAACATGTATTATTAACAGTTGTATTTCTGGGAATTGCTTGTGTGGCGATGGCACACGAATTGTTATCTCCCAATGGGAATCTGAAACTCAATGTTGTGCTTGATTCCGAGGGGGGGCCGGTCTATAGCTTATATTACAAAGGAGAGCCGGTTGTAGAACCTTCTGCCTTGGGAATACTTATGGAAGAAGCGGATTTGTCAAATGGCTTCCGGATTCTTGATGCAACAAATTCTACTTTTGATGAAACTTGGATGCCTGTATGGGGAGAGTATGAAAAAGTCCGTAACCATTACAATGAACTTACTGTCACTCTCTCACAACCGGCAAAGTACGACCGTACGATGATTGTACGTTTTCGATTGTTTGACGATGGACTCGGATTCCGTTATGAGTTGCCGGAGCAAAAAAACATGAATTATCTGACGGTAAAAGACGAACTGACGGAATTCAATCTGACCGGTAATCATACACTCTATTGCATTCCCGGTGATTATGATACGAATGAGTTTGCCTATACTACTGCGGCCATTTCCGAAGTGCGCGAAGCTATGGAACGTAATCTACGTAAAAAAGGATATGAAGCTAAAGCGACTTCATTCACAGTACAAACACCCCTTATGATAAAGACTACCGAAGGACTTTATATCAATATTCATGAAGCTGCCTTGGTAGATTATTCTGCCATGTTGCTGAATGTGGATGATAAAGAGTTTAACTTTTCTGCTCATCTTACTCCCGATAAATTAGGAAAGAAAGGATATCTGCAATTACCGTTGCATACCCCGTGGCGTACAATTATGGTTAGTGACGATGCACGTAGCATCCTTGCTTCTCAGTTGATTCTTAATCTGAATGAACCTTGTAAGCTGGAAGATACTTCTTGGATTAAGCCACAGAAATTTATCGGTGTCTGGTGGGAGATGTTTACTGGTGGAGGAGGTACATGGGCATATAGCGACTATTATAAGGCTAAACCCGGCATAACCGACTATTCAAAGTTAACTCCTAATGGACATCATCCGGCCAATACTGAACATGTGAAAGAGTACATAGACTTTGCGGCGGAGAATGGTATTGATGCGGTATTGGTTGAGGGTTGGAATGAAGGTTGGGAAGATTGGGTATCCTATCGTAAGGATCGTCAGTTCCTTTTTGACAAACCTTATCCGGACTTTGATGTTGCGGTACTACATGCCTATGCCAAATCAAAGGGGGTAAAGATTATCATGCATCATGAGACGGCTGCTAATGCTGCCGATTATGAGCGGCAGCTGGATGTAGCCTTTCAATTTATGGTAGATAATGGCTATAATTCTGTAAAGACAGGATATGTGGGCTCAATCATTCCCCGTAGTGAATATCATTCCTCACAATGGATGAACAATCATTATATACATGTGGTGAAGCGTGCTGCTGATTATAAGATTATGGTAGATAGTCACGAGGCTGTTCGTCCCACCGGCTTGTGTCGGACCTGGCCCAACTGGGTAGCGCAAGAATCTGCCCGTGGTGGTGAGTTTGAATCTATGGGGGGCAATGATCCGGATCATACTTGTATCTTGCCGTTTACTCGGTTGAAGGGTGGTCCGATGGATTACACTCCTGGTATTTTCCAGACAAAACTTTCGTATTATAATAGTTCGAAACCTAAAGGTCAGGCGGGTACTACATTGGTAAAACAATTGGCTCTATATGTAACGATGCCCTCTCCGTTACAGATGGCAGCAGACCTGCCGGATAATTATCGCCGTTTTCCCGATGCGTTTCAATTTATTAAGGATGTAGCGGTGGATTGGAGCAATTCTTGGTATTTGGAAGCCGAACCGGGTGATTATATCACAGTGGCTCGTCAAGCCAAAGGAAAACAAGAGTGGTATGTAGGTGCTATTACCGACGAACATCCTCGTACGGCAACTATTCCTTTCTCTTTCTTACCCGAAGGAAGGAAATATATTGTTACCGTTTATGCAGATGGTCGGGATGCAGACTGGAAAGATAATCCGCAGAGCTATGACATCCGTCGTGGCATAGTAACGTCAAAGAGTGTGCTGCGTCAACCTTTGGCAAGTAGTGGAGGGGTGGCTATCAGTGTTCGAGAAGCAACAAAAGAAGAGGTAAAAGGATTGAAGAAATTATGAAGCTTGTCCGTACATAGTAATTATTATGTTGCGGATTTAATACAAGCATTTAAGAATTAAAGTTAGCAATTGGAAAGGCATAGTCCGTGAGGATTGTGTCTTTTTTCGTAAATTATTCGTCATTTCTTATTTGCTTTATTATAATTTTTCTATATTTATGCCGTTATGGCGAATTGTTGACAGAATAGGAAAAGAATAGACCATTTAGGTATGAATAGAGAATGCCGGGGATTTGACATTTTATCATTCTTTAATCAAAATATAACCGTAAAATTTAGCTGTTTTGAAAAGTTTTCTTATATTTGCGGTGTTATTCATTGACATTTTGTTTGAATAGCGTAAAGTCAACAAGGTAATAACCTTTAAAACGTAATATTATGAATATCGAACGTATCATGACCTCTTTAGAGGCAAAGCACCCCGGCGAGTCTGAGTATCTTCAAGCCGTAAAGGAAGTTCTTCTTTCCATCGAAGATATCTATAACCAACATCCCGAGTTCGAGAAAGTGAAAATTATAGAACGTCTGGTTGAACCTGACCGTATCTTTACTTTCCGTGTAACGTGGGTGGATGATAAGGGTGAAGTTCAGACGAACCTCGGCTATCGTGTGCAGTTCAACAATGCCATTGGCCCGTACAAAGGCGGTATTCGTTTCCATGCTTCCGTAAATCTTTCTATCCTCAAATTCCTGGGATTTGAGCAGACTTTCAAGAATGCTTTGACTACATTGCCTATGGGCGGTGGTAAGGGTGGTTCCGACTTCTCTCCGCGCGGAAAGAGCGATGCTGAAATCATGCGTTTCTGTCAGGCCTTCATGCTGGAATTGTGGCGTCACCTCGGTCCGGATATGGATGTTCCTGCCGGTGATATCGGTGTAGGCGGTCGCGAAGTGGGCTATATGTTCGGTATGTATAAGAAGTTGACTCGCGAATTTACGGGCACATTTACCGGTAAAGGATTGGAATTTGGCGGTTCGCTGATTCGTCCTGAAGCAACAGGATTTGGTGGCTTGTATTTCGTAAACCAAATGTTACAGACAAAAGGCATTGACATCAAGGGCAAGACCGTGGCTATCTCCGGTTTTGGAAATGTGGCTTGGGGTGCTGCTACCAAGGCTACCGAATTGGGTGCCAAGGTGGTTACCATCTCCGGTCCCGACGGTTACATTTACGACCCGAACGGTATCAGTGGCGAAAAGATAGATTATATGCTGGAACTCCGGTCATCGGGCAACGATATCGTAGCACCGTATGCCGACGAATTCCCCGGCTCTACTTTCGTGGCAGGCAAACGCCCGTGGGAAGTGAAAGCGGACATCGCTCTGCCTTGCGCTACCCAGAACGAGCTGAACGGCGAAGATGCACAACACCTCATTGACAACAAGGTGACATGTGTAGGCGAAATCTCCAATATGGGATGTACGCCCGAAGCTATCGACCTTTTCATTGACAACAAGATTATGTATGCACCGGGTAAGGCTGTCAATGCAGGTGGTGTGGCTACCAGCGGACTGGAAATGTCGCAGAACGCCATGCACCTCAGCTGGAGTGCAGCCGAAGTGGATGAAAAACTCCACGCCATCATGCACGGAATTCATGCTCAATGCGTAAAATATGGGACAGAACCTGATGGCTACATCAACTACGTGAAGGGAGCGAATATCGCCGGCTTCATGAAGGTGGCTCATGCCATGATGGGTCAGGGAATTATCTAAGAGAGAAACTTTGTTTAGTTGTATTTGTATTTGTGGTTTGTGCTGCCCTACGCCTGTGAAGGTATGGGGCAGTACTTTTTTTATGATTTATAGATTTATGATTTATCATTTATGATTTATGATTTATGAGGCGATAATTGTATCTTTGCGCTTCGTAAAAGATGCGGGTAATACTTTAAAAGCTGTCGTATGCAATGAAATCATAAATCTATAAATCATAAATATATAAATGTTACTACCTGAATTGAAACTGAGACGTGATAAAATACGCTCTCTCATGGCTCAACAAGAGATTGATGCCGCTCTTATCGCTTGCAATGTAAACTTAATCTATACGTACGGACGTGTCGTCAGCGGTTACTTGTATCTGCCGTTGAATGCTCCCGCCCGTTTATTCATCAAACGTCCTAACAATATTGAAGGGGAACATATTCATCCTATCCGTAAACCGGAACAACTGCCTGACTTACTAAAGGAATGTGGTTTGCCCATACCTGCGAGGTTGATGCTGGAGGGGGATGAGTTGTCTTTTACGGAATATAACCGTTTGGCTGCGTGTTTCCCTGAAACGGAGGTGCTTCCTTGTGGTACGGCACTTATCCGGAAGGCCCGAAGTGTCAAGACTGAAATAGAGATTGAGATGTTCCGTCGTTCCGGCATTGCACATGCTAAAGCTTACGAACAAATACCCTCGGTTTATAGACCAGGAATGACAGACCGCCAGTTATCCATCGAAATAGAGCGCCTGATGCGTCTGGAAGGTTGTCTGGGTATTTTTCGTACCTTCGGACAAAGTATGGAGATTTTTATGGGAAGTCTGCTGGCAGGAGACAATGCCACTGCGCCTGCCCCCTATGATTTTGCTCTGGGAGGCGAGGGACTTGACCCGTCACTGCCTATCAGTGTGAACGGTGCACTGTTGCAGCCCGGTCAGAGCTTTATGGTTGATATGGGGGGTAACTTCTATGGCTATATGGGAGACATGAGCCGTGTATTCTCTATCGGAAAGCTGCCGGAAAAGGCATATGTTGCCCATCAAGTTTGCCTGGACATACAAGAGGCTGTTGTAGAAAAAGCGAAACCGGGTGCTGTTTGTGAGGACCTTTACAATCTCGCTATCGATATTGTCACCAAAGCAGGCTTTGCCGACAACTTTATGGGAGCCACTCAAAAGGCCAAGTTTATCGGTCATGGCATCGGTTTGGAAATCAATGAAATGCCGGTATTGGCTCCGCGTATGAAGCAGGAGTTGGAGCCGGGTATGGTCTTTGCATTGGAGCCGAAAATTGTTTTGCCGGGCATTGGTCCCGTTGGTATCGAAAACTCTTGGGTTGTAACAGCGGAAGGAGTGGAGAAACTGACGTTGTGTAAGGAAGAGATTGTGGAACTTTGAAAATTGAAAATTGATAATGGATAATGGAAAATTGCCATGCGGTTTCAATAAATACGCTGCACTGTTTGTTTTTCCATTATCCATTTTCCATTATTTCACCCTTCTGTTAAGCTGATTATTCGCTTTCGAAGGTTTGGATTTACCAATCCGTTTTCCGGTTGGCTTGGCCTTGTTGCTTCGTTTGGGCTTTATGCCGGAATGGTTACTCGCCTTCATAATATTCACATAAGTAGTAGCGGGCTATAAAGTCCCAATATTGATGCAGTGTTTCTTTTCCTTTCAGGAAGGGAAGTTCCACATCGGGTAGAATTCCTTTGGTCATTCCGTATTTCAGCAGGTCGAACGGACACTCTCCGGGTTGGCAGAACATCTTGTAACCCTCTGCAGCAGCGCGTTTGGCATCGTACATCGGGTTATGTTCTTCACAGAAATAGGCGGCCACGTTGTGGGCTACGAGCATACCTTTGGCGTTGGCATAAATCACGAACTCTTTTTGGTATTCCAGGTCGGGCAATAGTGCGGACCGTTTGTTTTCCCATCCCAAGACATCGACAAAGAAAGTGCAAAGCTCCTTGTAATCGGTGAAGTATAGCAGCGGTTTCCCCTGGCTGTATTCCAGACAGCGGGCGGCATCTTTACTCAGTTTGGTTTCCGGAGTGACTTCCGGCAGCGGAGTAATGGGCATATCCAGTAAATCAAGTCCCATTACCCAAAGGAAGGAAGATTCTCCCTCGCTGATGGGAGCTTCTTCGAAACGTGCATCCATCAGTTCATAGGCGCTTTGGCTTAATGCAAGCAGGTCTTTGTCATAAGGACTGAACAAGGTGTATTCCTTGTCAAAAATACTGAATTGTGATTTCAATGTCCACAGTACGAATGCAATGTCTTCCTGATTTATTTCATCGGGCGTATAATCGTCACCCAGTGGATAGAACGGCAGGTAAGTTCCGTATACTCCTTGAAAGGCTTCGGAGAAAAGTTTCCAGCCTCCGCTTTGGGCAATGGCATCTTGAAAGTACATGCCGAGGGAGATGGCTGCGTCAATTTGGGTACGCAGGTCTTCCTTGTTGAACAGAGGAGAGGCTTTGACGAGGGGCAGGATGCTTGTGGCGAAGTCGAGGTACCATTTGTCTGTTGGCAGTACGCGGGTGCGTTCATTGGCCCCCAACCAATATTGCATGTTGATTGTTGTCATGATTTGTTTTAGATAAAGATTATAGTCTTTTTAATGCCAATTTGATGACTTGTTCCACCGGTGCACTTGGTTCTTCCTTCAAAATGGCAAGCACTACTTTTTGTGAGGGGGCTTGTGCAAAGCCCAGCATGGTAAGGGCGGCTACGGCTTCTTCTTGTACTTGTGCGTTGGCTGCCGATACCAGTGTACCTATGCTCCCTGCGTTGCCGGCTACAACGCTGCCGGTCTTGATTTTGTCTTTTAAATCCACAATTATCCGTTGGGCTGTTTTCAGCCCGATACCCTTAACTGTTTTCAGTAGAGTGGCATTTTCCGTGCTGATGACATTTATCAGTTCGGATGGCGAGAGCGCCGAGAGAATCATGCGGGCTGTATTTCCGCCGATGCCTGAAACGGAGATGAGCAGCAGGAATAGTTCGCGTTCCTGCTTGTCGGCGAATCCGTAGAGGACATAGGCGTCTTCACGGATAGCTTCGTATATATATAGTTTGCATTCTTTCTTGCCCTGGATGGCGGCATACGTGTTCAATGAAATATTGACGCCGTATCCCAATCCGTTGCAGTCTATTATTGCGGTTGCCGGACTTAGTTCGGCAATTCCGCCTCTGATGTATTCTATCATAATTCTTTTACTTGTCGGCCCAAAATGCGCCTTGCATACATATCATCTGCGAATGTATGAATTATTATTGGACTTTCACTCACTAAAAAAAGAAAAACTGTGTGAAACAGCAGGGAGTTCTGCCGATATAATAAATTAAAATGCTTACTTTTGCGCCGATAAAGTAGAAAACTGATAAATAAATTCATAAAAAGAATGAAAAAAGTAAGAGCGGCCATCGTTGGCTATGGTAATATCGGGCATTATGTGCTCGAAGCCCTGCAAGCAGCTCCCGATTTCGAAATTGCCGGTGTAGTACGCCGTGCCGGAGCTGAAAACTGTCCTGCGGAACTGAGTGCATATCCCGTTGTGAAGAATATCAAGGAACTGAAAGACGTGGATGTTGCTATCCTTTGTACGCCTACCCGCAAGGTGGAAGAGTATGCAAAGGAGATCCTTGCTTTAGGCATTCATACTGTGGACAGTTTCGATATCCATACGGGTATCACTGCCTTGCGCCGCACACTGGATGCAGAGGCTAAAAAGCATAATACGGTATCCATCATTTCTGCCGGCTGGGATCCGGGTAGTGACTCCATTGTCCGCACTATGCTGGAAGCCATTGCTCCGAAAGGCATTACCTATACTAATTTTGGTCCGGGTATGAGCATGGGACACACCGTGGCTGTAAAGGCCATCGAAGGTGTGAAAGCCGCTCTTTCCATGACTATTCCTACAGGAACCGGCATTCACCGTCGTATGGTGTACATTGAGTTGAAGGATGGTTACGAATTTGATAAGGTGGCTGCAGCCATCAAAGCCGACCCGTACTTCGTGAATGACGAAACACATGTAAAATTGGTTCCGAGTGTGGATGCACTGCTCGATATGGGGCATGGGGTAAACTTGACCCGTAAGGGTGTGTCCGGCAAGACGCAGAACCAGCTATTTGAGTTCAACATGCGTATTAACAATCCTGCCCTCACGGCACAAGTGCTGGTATGTGTGGCGCGTGCCGCTATGCGTCAGCAGCCGGGTTGCTATACAATGGTTGAAGTTCCGGTAATAGACCTGCTTCCGGGCGATAGAGAAGAGTGGATCGGCCATTTGGTATAAGACACAGAAAAAACAGATGATGTGTTTGGCTCAAACGCATCGTCTGCTTGCCCCGAACACATCATCTGTTTGATGTAAATGCATCATCCGTTCTACTGCGAATGGATGATGCGTTTTTTTATGTCTTGTTCTTTAAAAGAAATACCTCAGTATATCGTTGAAGTTTGCCCAAATCAGCAAACCGAACAAGAGGAACATGCCCACCATCTGTGCACGTTCCATAAACTTGTCGCTGGGCTTGCGGCGTGCAATGATTTCGTAAATGAGGAATAACACGTGTCCGCCGTCCAGTGCGGGGATGGGCAGAATATTCATAAAGGCAAGGATGATGGAGAGGAATGCCGTCATGTACCAGAACTGGTGCCAGTCCCACGTGGCGGGGAAAATACTGCCGATGGTTCCGAAACCTCCGAGTTGCTTGGCTCCTTCCTTGGAGAAGAGATATTTCATCTGGCCTACGTAGCCTTTCAGAGTCTTTACCCCCAAAGATACGCCGGCAGGGAAAGAGGAAAGAAAACTGTATTCCTTGCGGACAACGGGCAGCAGTTTGTCGGTTGCCGTACGTGCTGCTACGCCTATTTCATAGTCGGCATTGGTCATCATGCTCAAGGTGTCTGTCACACCGTTACGGACGTATGTCAAGGTTACCTCATGGGATGCATTGGCTTTCTTGCGCTTCAGCATCTCTTCTTTGAAGTCGTAGTAGGCTATTGACTTTCCATCCAAGTGGGTGATGCTGTCACCTACTTGCAGACCGGCGGAAGCGGCAGGGTATCCTACAATCAGGCTGTCGACTACATAAGGGAAACGGAAACTGGCGAAACGCACGCTGTCTGCCAGCAAGCGGTTCATCATGTCTTCGGGGATGTAGACTGAAGCAGCTTCCCCATCACGCAATACGCTTACCTGGCGAGCATCGACAATACTGGTCAGCAGGTCGCCATCATAGCGTTCGAACGGTACCCCGTCGGCAGATATTAGGATATCGCCGTCGCGGAAGCCTATGGCTTTGGCTGTTTCGTTAAAATCCATACCCAATGGGGCTTTTTGTACTGGTATATATTCGTCGCCCCAAGTAAAAAGTATCATGGAATAGATGAACAATGCGAGCAGGAAGTTGAACAATACACCGCCTACCATAATTAGCAGGCGCTGCCATGCCGGCTTGGCACGGAACTCCCATGGCTGCATGGGTTGCTTCATCTGTTCGGTATCCATAGATTCGTCTATCATACCTGCTATTTTTACATAACCACCTAAGGGTAGCCACCCGATACCATATTCCGTGTCACTGTGTTTGGGCTTGAACTTGAATAATGTGAACCAAGGGTCAAAGAATAAGCAGAACTTTTCTACCCGCGTCTTGAACAGACGCGCAAAAAGGAAGTGCCCCCCCTCATGAACAATAACGAGCAACGAGAGGCTCATAATGAGTTGCAGGGCACGAATCAAGAATGTTTCCATCTAATTATTTGCTGTTTTACGATTTTTATAATTTTCGCAAAGGTACGTTTTCTTATTTAACGTATCAAATGAGTAGATGTTTTTTATAATTCTTTTCATTCCGGTGTATCTATCAAATCAGCTCTTCTGCTATCCGCCGGGCTTCGGCATCTGTAGCCACATAGTCTTCATAGGTGGGCTTCTGTAAGTAGGATACACGCGACATGGTCTTTTCTATTACTTCACTCATGCCAAGGAACGAAATTTTGTCCTGCAGGAAGGCGGCTACCACCACTTCATTGGCGGCATTGACAATGCAAGGCATATTGCCTGCATGATGCAGCGCTTCGTAGGCCAGGGCGAGGTTACGGAAACGGGTGGTGTCCGGTTGCTCGAACGTCAGTTCCGTACACAGCTTGAAGTCCAGGCGCGGGAAAGAGGCTTTCAACCTGTCGGGATAGGAGAAGGCATATTGGATGGGCAGGCGCATGTCCGGCATTCCCAGTTGTGCTTTCACGGCACCGTCCTCAAACTGTACCATGGAGTGGATGACGGATTGCGGGTGTACCACGACTTCTATCTGGTCGGGACGTACACCGAACAGCCATTTGGCTTCGATTACCTCGAACCCTTTGTTCATCATGGAAGCAGAGTCTATCGTGATTTTGGCGCCCATGTCCCAGTTGGGGTGTTTCAGTGCTTGCGCTTTGGTGACGGTTGTTAGTTGCTCCATAGTGCAGGTGCGGAACGGACCTCCGGAGGCAGTCAGTATCACTTTTTCTATTTGGTTGCCTATCTCACCGGCCAGGCACTGGAAAACGGCGGAGTGCTCGGAGTCGACGGGTAGGATGGGGACACCGCTGAAGCGTGCCAGGTCATTGATGAGCTCTCCCGCCACCACCAGCGTCTCTTTGTTGGCAAGGGCTATCGGCTTACGGGCTCGGATGGCATTCATGGTGGGCTTCAGCCCTGCATATCCCACCATGGCGGTCAATACCATATCAATGGGATTTTCGGTCACAATCTGGCAGAGGGCATCTGCGCCGGCATATACCTTGATAGGTAGGTCGGCAAGCGCTTCTTTCAGTTGCGTGTATTTCGATTCGTTGGCTATTACCACTGCCTCAGGCTTGAATCTGCGTGCCTGGGCTATGAGTTCCTCTACGCGGTTATTGGCGGTCAATACGTATGCTTCGTACTGGTCGGGATGTTCTTCGATGACCTGCAACGCTTGTGTACCGATGGAACCGGTAGAACCGAGTATGGCAATCTGTTTCATTTACTATTATGCTATTTACAATTTACTATTTGGAGACTAAAATACGATGTAAAGCTCGGGATTTACGGCCCTGCCCTTATGCCACAGCTCGAAGTGAAGGTGGGGACCGGTGGACAGCTCGCCGGTGTTTCCTACCAGTGCGATGGCTTCACCCCCTTTCACCGCATCGCCTTCCCGTTTCAGCAGAGAGCCGCAATGCTTGTAGACTGACACGAAGTCCTGGTTGTGCTGTATTTCTATCAGATAACCCGTCTCGGCAGTGTAGGTACTCAGTATGACGGTACCGTCTAAGGTGGCCAATACGCTTTCGCCCGGATTGGCGGCAATGTCCGTGCCGAAGTGTTTTGTTTCGGCATTGAAGGGAGATGAAATCATGCCGCGTGTGGGGCGGTAGAAAATCAGTCCGTCTATTTCGGGGCGAGCGGTGATGCTCGTCAGGTTGTACTTTTCTGTCTCCTCGTACTGTTTGCGGAATTCGGCTTCCCGTTGTGTACGTTCCATGAGCGAATCTTCGCGCAGGTGGGTCAACGAGTCGATGGAATGTATGGTATCTGCCTTTATCTTGCCCTGGAAGATGTCCTGGATATTCATGATATAGAGGTTCTGTCTGTTCACCAGTTGCTGGAGGGAATCTACGCGCAAGGCATTCTCCACTACCTGGGCACGGATTTCACTGTTCATATATCCCGGCAGGTAGTTGCGCAGCGGGGTGAAGGCTACGATCAGGGAGGCGATGAGAAACAATACGAACAGCACGGAGAGCAATACGGACAGTCCGTTCAGCTTGGATACGCGCAACGTGATGATATCCTCAAGGGTATTCTCGTTCGTAATCGTCAGTCTGTACTTGAACTTGATGTTACTCCAAAATGCTTTTCTTCGTTTCTTTTTCATACCTCTTCTGTTTCGTCCAAAGCTATCAAACCTTCCGGCAGGTCTACGGTGATGACCTTGTGCTTCTGGTCAATGTCTATGATAAACTCTTCTTGTGCCGGCACCAGCAGTTCTTCTCCCTGATAATCTACCACAAACAGTGTGTTGATGGTCGATGTATCCACGTCCGTCACTTCTCCCAGCGTGCCGTGATGTACTTCCTCCATACGAAAACCGACGAAGAAGTCCCAACTCAGTTCACCTGGTCCTGCCTCTTCTGCATGTTTTACGGGGAAGTAGACCTCAATATTAGTGAACATGCGGGCGCGTTCTGCTGTGTCCACGCCTTCCAGTTTGACAAGGGCGGTGGTGTCGGAGCGGAAACGGTATTCTTCCAAGAAGAAAGGCACCAGTATACCATCCAGCAGGCAGATTAGGTATTCGGCTTCCACCCGGTCGAAGATGTCATCCGTAAAAGTGAACGATAGTTCTCCGTGAATGCCGTGGGGCTTGTTGAATATACCTATCTTATATACTTCTTCTCTCTTTATCATCTTATTCTATTCTTGTTATTCTTGCTCCGAGCGCATTCAGTCGCCCTTCGATGTTCTGATACCCACGGTCTATCTGCTCTATGTTGTGGATGCGGCTGATGCCGTCCGCACTCATGGCAGCTATCAGCAGGGCGATGCCCGCACGGATATCGGGCGAGGTCATGTTGCCGCCACGTAGTTTAAAGCCGTGGTCGTGACCGATGACAACGGCGCGGTGCGGGTCGCAGAGGATAATTTGCGCTCCCATATCTATCAGCTTGTCCACAAAGAACAAACGGCTTTCGAACATTTTCTGATGAATGAGTACACTACCTTTTGCCTGGGTGGCAACCACCAGCAGCACACTGAGCAAGTCTGGTGTCAGTCCGGGCCAGGGTGCGTCGGCAATGGTCATGATGGAGCCGTCGATAAAGGACTCTATCTGGTACGTCTCTTGTGCGGGCACGTAAATGTCGTCTTCCCACTGCTCCATCTTGATGCCGAGTCGACGGAAACTGTCGGGGATAATTCCCAAGTTCTCGTAGGAGACATTCTTGATGGTCAGTTCGCTACGGGTCATGGCTGCCATGCCAATGAAACTGCCCACTTCAATCATGTCGGGGAGGATGGTATGCTCGGTTCCGTGCAGCTCGTCTACTCCTTCGATAGTCAGGAGGTTGGAGGCGATGCCTTCTATCTTAGCTCCCATCCGGTTCAGCATTCTGCAAAGTTGCTGCACGTAGGGTTCGCAGGCGGCGTTGTAGATGGTGGTCTTGCCTTTGGCAAGGACGGCTGCCATTACGATATTGGCAGTTCCCGTAACAGATGCCTCGTCGAGTAGCATATAACTGCCATGCAGTTGTTTGGCTGAGATTTCGTAGATGCCACGCTCCTCATTATAGACAAAGTCGGCTCCTAAATTCTGGATACCGATAAAGTGTGTATCCAGACGGCGGCGTCCTATCTTGTCTCCGCCCGGCTTGGAAATCATGGCCTTGCCGAAACGTGCCACCATCGGCCCCACCAGCATGACGGAACCGCGCAGGCTGGAACATTTTTTCAGGAACGCGTCACTTTCCAGATAGGCGAAATCAATGTTGGCAGCTTGAAAGCTGTAAGTGTCAATGCCTTTTTTAGATACGCTGACTCCCATATCTCGCATCAATTGGATAAGGTTGTTGACGTCCAGTATGTCCGGGATATTGTGCACAGTCACCTCTTCGGCAGTGAGCAATGTGGCGCAGATAATTTGCAACACCTCGTTTTTTGCTCCTTGGGGGTAAATGTCACCGGAAAGTCTGTGTCCTCCTTCGATTACAAATGATGCCATGAAATTAGTGATTAGGGGTTGGTGATTAGTGGTCTGCATGGTGATGCCGCATGGCATTAATCACTAACCACTAATCATTCAATTTTAGTATTTCCGTTTATTGTTCCGGTTGTTGTTCCGGTTATTCTGGTTGTTCACTTTCGGACGGTAGTTCTGGTCAATACGTTCGGCCATGAGACGGACGATACTGTCTGTCATTTGCAGTTTTCCGTCAGAGAGTTCGGTGAGGTCATCTGAAATCTTACGGTCATCGACGGTATCTTTGTTCCATGCCATGTAGTCTTTCTTCATGTGGTTACAAATGAGCGCTATCAAGTTCTGCTTCTCTTCTCCTTCCGGAAATTCGATGGCTTTCTTTATCAGTACTTCCAGTGTACGGCCATAGTGGCGGTAGCGGATTTTGGTACTGGGGTAGGGGATGCTCTCCGGCTTGGTATTCAGATTGTCCTTGCGGATAATTTCGTACGGATAATCTATATCCAATTGGAAGTTGGCCATGATGGCAAGGTGGTCCCATAGCTTATGTTTGAAGTCGGGCACATCGCGCAGATGGGGAAACATGTTTCCCATGATGTTGATGATTGTGTTTGCGCAACGCTGGCGTTCTGCACGGTCTTCGATTGTCAGCGCGTGGTCTACCATATTCTGGATGCTACGACCATATTCGGGTAGGGGCATCCGTTTTTGTTGAGTGTTATATTGCATCTTTAATTAGTGATTAATGTTCAACGATTAGTGATTAGGGTTTAGCGATTAGTGGTTAGTGATTAGTGATTAATGGGCTACGTAGTGATACCGCATGGTATTCATCCCTAATCCCTAATCGCTAAACCCTAAATAAGTTTCTTTGGCGTGCCGGCTACGAATTCCTTCAAATAGAAGGGTTCGAAATAGGCCACATCCTTGAAATCTTGTTCGGCTATTGCCTTTTCTGCCAACGGGAACATCATGCCGGCAAGCGGGCGGATGCCGTCGATGAAGTGTGCATTGGGATGCGTGATTTTCTCTTTGCATTTGGCTGCACCGTCACCGAAGAAATAGACGGGATGTTGCTCTAAAAATTCCAGGTAGGAGTTTTCGTCCACAATATCGGCTGCAATGTCGCGCACCGATTTCAAGGCACGGTCGTAGATGGCAGCATAGACTTCCATACGGCGGGCGTCAATCATCGGGCAGAGTAATGCGTCGTCGGGTAACTCATCGTGGTAGAGCAATACCGGTACACACTGGACTTTCAGGGTTTCCAGCCCGATAAGTGGCAGGTTACGTCCATAGCAGACACCTTTTGCCATCGACACGCCGATACGCAACCCGGTATACGAACCAGGGCCGCAGCTCACGGCGACTGCATCCAACGGCATGGCATGGCTATCGGCAAAGGATAGCGCCTCGTCCACAAAGATTCCCAATGAAACGGCGTGTGAAGGGCCATTCAGGTCCTCTTTCTTGAAAACGTTCTGTCCATCCTCGCTCACGGCTACGGAGCAGGCAGAAGTGGACGTTTCAATATGCAAGATACATGACATAACTTTTATTCTTGATTTTATTGTGGCAAATTTACGTGATTATTTTCACTAATTAAAATAATCGTGTAATTTTGCGCAAAACTATAACATTATGATACAATCTATGACAGGCTACGGCAAAGCAACCGTCGAACTGCCTGATAAGAAAATCAACGTTGAAATAAAGTCGCTCAATAGTAAGGCAATGGACCTATCTGCCCGCATTGCTCCGCTTTATCGTGAGAAGGAGATGGAAATCCGTAATGAAATATCACGGAAACTGGAGCGCGGAAAGGTGGATTTCAGCCTTTGGATAGAAAAGAAAGAGAGTGCGGAAAGCGCCACTCCCATCAACCAGACATTGGTTGAGGGATATTACAAGCAGATTTGTGCTATATCAGAAAATCTAGGAATACCTGTGCCGGATGCGACGGACTGGTTTGCCACGTTACTCCGTATGCCGGATGTGATGACGAAGAATGATACGCAGGAACTGAGTGAGGAGGAATGGACTGTGGTCTATTCGGCTGTGGAAAAGGCTGTCGGTGCGCTGGTGGACTTCCGTAAGCAGGAAGGAGCTGCCCTTGAAAAGAAGTTCCGTGAGAAGATCGCCAATATCTCCCATTTGTTGGAGACTATCGCTCCCTACGAGAAAGAGCGTGTGGCCAAAGTGAAGGAGCGTATTACCGATGCACTGGAAAAGACCTTGAGCGTGGATTATGACAAGAACCGTCTGGAGCAGGAACTCATCTACTACATCGAAAAACTGGATGTGAACGAAGAGAAACAGCGTCTTGGCAATCATCTGAAATATTTTATCAATACGCTGGAAACCGGAACCGGACAAGGCAAGAAGTTAGGGTTCATCGCCCAGGAGATGGGACGCGAAATCAATACCTTGGGCAGTAAGTCCAATCATGCGGAGATGCAGAAGATTGTCGTTCAGATGAAAGATGAATTGGAGCAAATCAAGGAACAAGTATTGAACGTCATGTAGTATCAAATAGTAAATCGTCAAATCGTAAATAATTCGATGGCAAAACTTATCATATTTTCAGCCCCTTCGGGCTCCGGCAAGTCAACGATTATCAACTATCTGCTGACTCAAAATCTGAACTTGGCATTTTCCATCTCAGCGACCAGCCGTCCGCCCCGCGGAACGGAGAAAGATGGAGTGGAGTACTTCTTTCTGACTCCTGACGAGTTCCGTCGTCGCATAGCCAATGATGAATTCCTGGAGTATGAAGAGGTATATCAGGACCGTTTTTACGGAACACTGAAGGAGCAGGTGGAAAAGCAATTGGCTGCCGGACAGAATGTAGTGTTCGATGTGGATGTAGTGGGTGGTTGCAATATCAAGAAATTCTATGGTGAGCGTGCTTTGTCTGTTTTCATTCAGCCACCTTCAGTGGAGGAATTGCGCAAACGCTTGGTGGGGCGCGGAACAGATGCTCCCGAAGTGATAGAGAGCCGCGTGGCGAAAGCCGAATACGAACTGGGCTTTGCACCGAAGTTCGATACCGTGATTGTGAACGATGACCTGGAGACAGCCAAAGCGGAAGCATTGAAAGTAATCTCTCAATTCTTGAACGAATGAAACAACGTGGAGGAGTGTACAACCAGTTGGCACCGAGGAGGAAGAACAGCCCGAAGCTGAACAAGGCTTTGTTGATTATTAATAGCGTTTTGTTCGTCTGCTCCCTTGTTGTGGGTGTATTGTATATACAGCATGGCGAGCCTCGTTCCAGTATTTCAATGTTTCTTATCTCTGTAGTGACGATTTTCAATGCTTGGGCTGCCTGGCGTGCGTTGCAAAGACGTCCTTTGTAAGGTTGTATATGAATAAGAATAAATGAATATAGGAATCTTCAGCGGCTCGTTCAACCCGATACACATCGGACATTTGGCCCTCGCCAACTATCTTTGCGAATACGGGGACCTGGACGAAGTGTGGTTTATGGTCACCCCCCACAATCCGCTGAAGGAAGAAAACGAACTGATGGATGACAAGTTACGTTTGAAGCTGGTGCAGCTAGCCACTGAGGGTTATCCCAAATTTCGCGCTTCCGATTTTGAATTCCATCTGCCTCGGCCTTCTTATACAGTTCATACGTTGGATGCGCTGAAACGAACTTATCCTCAACACACTTTCCATCTTGTCATTGGTTCGGACAACTGGAGGCTGTTCCACCGTTGGTACAAGTCGGAACGTATTCTTGCCGAAAATCATCTTCTGGTCTATCCTCGCCCCGGCTATCCGGTAGAGGCCGCCTCTTTACCTCAAAATGTGCGGACAGTTTCTTCTCCGATATTTGAAATCAGCTCCACTTTTATCCGTCGGGCCATGGAGGAGGGGAAAGACGTACGCTACTTCCTGCATCCGGCAGTGTGCGATGAACTCAAACGGATGCAGAATGAATCTTTAAACTGAAATAAATGTCTGTATTTGTACGTGTTTTCATATTTATTTCTTATTTTTGAACGTATCAACCTTGAATGCATGGAAGAGTTTTCTTAATACATAGATATTCCTTAATTTTATAATCCGCTTATGAGAAAAGAACTACTGTTACTGGGAGCATTCGGTATGCTGACGACAGCGACGCTTTGTGCGCAAGAGTTTCATTTGCAACCTACTCCCCAAGAATATATTACGCAAAAAGATTCTGTTGATATTCCCCGACAATACCAGATCCTTTCCGGCAATTCCGTGCAGGACGGACCTGCGTTGCCTTTACTCCGTTCATTGATGCCGGAAGAGGTGCTTGGCGCTTCTTTCCGTGTATATATAGGAGTGAAAGGAGATAAGATTATTAAGAAATACCAACATCGGATTCCACGCAAATCCGAAGGTTATTTCCTGAAAATAGAAAAAGACTGCATCGTCATAGCCGGTGCTGACGAACGGGGAGCGTACTATGGTGTACAGACTCTTGCGCAGTTGCTTGCTTTAGACAAGCTGCCTTTGGCTGAAGTGACGGACTATCCCGATGTTCCCTATCGGGGTGTGGTGGAAGGGTTTTACGGTGCTCCTTGGAGTCAGGAGGCGCGTATACGCCAGCTTGATTTTTATGGTCGGAACAAAATGAATGTCTATATCTATGGACCGAAAGACGATCCTTATCACCGGACTCCCAACTGGCGCAAGCCTTATCCTGCTCGAGAAGGAGAAGAGTTGAAAGTATTGGTGAATAGGGCGAAGGAGAACAATGTTATTTTCTATTGGGCCATTCATCCGGGTCAGGATATTCGCTGGAATGAAGAAGACCGCTCGTTATTGTTGCAGAAGTTCGAAAGCATGTACCAGTTGGGTGTGCGTGGTTTTGCCGTTTTCTTTGATGATATTTCGGGTGAAGGGACAAAGGCGGACAAGCAGGCTGAACTGTTGAACTATATTGATGACCATTTTGTAAAAGTCAAGCGGGATGTTGCGCCGTTAATACTGTGTCCCACGGAGTATAACAAGTCATGGACTGATGTGGAGGGGGGCTATCTCACTACGCTTGGTGATAAGTTGAACGAGGGTATCAAGGTGATGTGGACCGGTGATATGGTAGTTGCTACTATAGATAAGTCTACGCTGGACTTCGTCAATCCGCTTCTGAAACGTAAGGCGTACATTTGGTGGAATTTCCCCGTTTCGGATTATGTACAAGACCATTTGCTGCTAGGGCCGGTTTATGGAAACGGGCTTGATATAAAAGATGATATGTCTGCTTTTGTTTCCAATCCGATGGAACATGCCGAGGCTTCCAAAATCTCTCTGTACAGTGTAGCTGATTATACTTGGAATATGGAGAATTATGATAGTGAAACTTCTTGGAAACATGCAGTCAGAGACCTTATGCCACTTCATGCCGAATATTTGGAAATCTTCGCTGCTCATAATTCCGACCCGGGACAGAATGGACATCGCTTCCGTCGTGAAGAGTCCGTTGCCATTCAGCCTGCTCTCTCTGCCTTGTTGAAAGCCTATCAAGAGAAAAACGAGATAGATGAAGATGCCTATCGGCAGGTAGCTGAGGAATGCCGGAAGATAATCGTTGCCGCTGATGGATTGCTTGCGTCGGGAAATGAGAATCGTCCATTGATAACTGAAATAAGGCCTTGGCTCATTCAGTTCAAACAAGTGGGAGAGTATGGTGCGGAGGTGCTGAACATGATACGCCTGCGCCAGCAGAAGGATGCATTTATAGGTAGCTACGAACACGCCCGCGCCCTGCTGGTGCTGATGGGTGAGACGGATGCCCAATATAAAGCGGGCATAAAGAGCGGTAGCCTGCATCTGATGCCTACTTTCAATGCTTTGTTCGAAGCGGCGACAACGGGCTATAATGCAGCGTTCCATGCCGGGCTTGATACAAAGGCTGTTTATTCTCCCTACACGTTGAAGAGCGACGTGAATCAGTTGGCTTCGCTTCCTATTCAGCAGAAGGGAAAGGTGAATACAATTATTCCGTCCAATGAAGTCATCAACTGGCAGGCAGGCGGTGTGCTGACCATTTCGATGGATTATGCCCGCCAGTTGAGTTCGGTGCTTATCGATTTGGGAGATGCGGAGGTTGCTGATTCGAAGTTTAAACTGGAAGTAACTTCGGATGGCACAAACTGGCAGGCGGTGGATTTGAAGCCGGGATACAGAACGCAGGTGAAGGCATCTCTCAAAGATTTGAGCGTTGCGAAGATGAGGCTGGTGAATGTATCCGACACAGAGCAGAAGGTGTATTTCAAAATGTTCCGTTTTACGGAGAATTGATATGGTTCCTGATTCTTAAAATAGAGTTACGCGCCTGGGACGATGCTCCCCGTTGTTCTTAAGATCGGAATGACAGGGAGCACTTTTTTAGGAAGTTATTCAAGGCATTTGTCCAAGTCGCGGATGATTTGCTCTTTATCCATATTTTGTCCGATGAATACTATCTTCAGCATGCGGTCGCCGTATTGCTCGTCCCAGTCTCTTAGCAATCCCGGTTCTTGGCGCATCAGTTCTATCATGTCTTCTTCGGGGGCGGTGGCATACCATTGTCCGGCTTCAGTTATTTTCTTCTGTATACCTGCTTGTTCAAAGAGGAAGGACATGTCGCGGTTGTGGCTGAAGTAGCAGACACCCTTGGTGCGGATAACGCTGCGGGGCCATTTGGTAGCGACATAGTGGTCGAACTTATGAATGTCGAATGCAGGACGGCGGTAGTAGACAAATGTGCCAATACCGTATTCTTCTACTTCACCTCCTTCGTGATGGTGGTGATGACATTTCTCGTGATGATGTTCGCTTTCATGATGATGTTCATCTTCGTGATGGTGATGATGACCCTCTTCATGATGGTAATGCGCCTCTTTTTCCTCCTCTTCGCTTACTTGTTGCTCTATGCCACGAATCCATCCGGCGGAAGTTGCGGCACGTTCAAAGTTAAAGAGGTGGGTATGGATAATCTTATCCAGGTCTACATCTGCATAATTGCACTCTATAATTTGGGCACCGGGTTGCAAGGTGCGGATAATCTGTTTGATACGTTTTAATTCCTCGGGCTGTACTTCTGCTGCTTTGTTCAGCAGGATAATATTACAGAACTCAATTTGCTGAATGATGAGGTTCTCTATATCTTCCTCATCAATGCCTTTGCGTGTCAAGTTATCTCCGCAAGAAAATTCACTTTGCAGACGTAAGGCGTCCACTACGGTGGTAATGCAGTCTAAGCGGCAAATACCGTATTTAGTATACGCTCCTCCCATATGAGGAATGGAGCAGAGTGTTTGGGCAATAGGTTCCGGTTCACAGATGCCACTCGCCTCAATCACGATGTAGTCGAAGCGTTGCATCTTCATGATTTCGAACATCTGCTCTATCAGGTCTGTCTTCAGCGTACAGCAGATACAACCATTCTGTAGAGCTACCAGACTTTCCTCTTTCTTTCCCACCACGCCACCTTTCTGTATAAGGTCTGCATCAATGTTCACTTCGCCTATGTCATTGACGATAACGGCAAACTTAATGCCACGTTTATTAGAAAGGATGTGATTTACCAACGTCGTTTTGCCACTACCCAGATAACCGGTCAACAGCAGTACGGGGATTTCTGTTGTATTCATAATCGTTTGATTTTATTCAATGATGATGGTCTTCTTTCATTAACTTCTGCAAAAGTATCTGATTTATGTGACAATGGATTGGAAAAGAGATAATTTTTTGTTTCTTCTATATTATCTAAACAGAAAAAAGGTGAAAAGCTTTGAGCTCCTCACCTTTCTTCTGTTATAGTTGTACTATGGCTTTAGTCCTTACACAATCCCTTGTGCCATCATAGCCTTTGCCACCTTCATAAATCCGGCCACATTGGCACCCTTCACGTAATTTACATAACCGTCGGCTTCCGTACCATATTGCACGCAAGCTTCGTGAATGTTCTTCATGATGCTCTTCAATTTCTCGTCCACTTCCTCTGCACTCCAGCTCAACTTGATAGAGTTCTGAGTCATTTCGAGACCAGATACTGATACACCGCCAGCATTGGCTGCCTTACCCGGAGCATACAGAATCTTTGCATCCTGAAATACCTTGATGGCTTCCGGTGTAGAGGGCATGTTGGCGCCTTCGGATACTGCCATTACCCCATTAGCTATCAACTGACGGGCATGGTCGCCATTCAATTCATTCTGAGTGGCAGAAGGCAAAGCGATATCAGCCTTTTCGCCCCAAGGCTTGGCTCCTTCCACATATTTCACACCCGGATATTGTTCAGCATATTCGCGGATACGTCCACGATAGAGGTTTTTCAGCTCCATGATGTAATCCAACTTTTCGCGGTCAATGCCGTCCGGATCGTATACATAACCGTCAGAATCAGACATGGTCAATACCTTGCCACCCAATTCCAATACTTTCTCGGCCGTATATTGAGCTACGTTACCGGAACCGGAAATCAGACAAGTTTTGCCTTTCAGGTCAGTACCCTTAGTCTTCAACATTTCCATCAAGAAGTAGATGTTACCGTAGCCGGTAGCTTCCGGACGAATCAGCGAACCGCCGAACTCACGGCCCTTACCGGTGAAAGTACCCGTAAATTCATGAGCCAGCTTCTTATACATACCGAACATGAAACCTACTTCGCGACCACCTACACCGATATCACCGGCAGGTACGTCTGTTTCAGGACCGATATGACGCCACAACTCCAGCATGAAAGCCTGAACGAAACGCATAACCTCAGCATTCGACTTGCCGCGCGGAGAGAAGTCCGAACCGCCTTTACCGCCACCCATGGGCAGAGTTGTCAATGAGTTTTTAAATGTCTGCTCGAAAGCAAGGAATTTCAGGATGCTCAGGTTTACAGAAGCGTGGAAACGAACACCGCCTTTATAAGGGCCGATAGCGTTGTTGTGCTGCACACGATAGCCCATGTTGGTTTGTACGTTACCTTTATCGTCTACCCAAGTAACACGGAATTGGTAAACGCGATCGGGGATGCAAAGACGTTCAATCAGATTGGCTTTGTCAAACTCCGGATGCTTGTTATACTCTTCTTCAATCGTAGAAAGAACTTCTTCTACTGCTTGATGATACTCCGGTTCGTTGGGGAACCGTCTTTTCAGGTCTTCTAATACCTTAGCTGCATTCATAATCTATTTCTTTTATTGGTTGCTACTATATGTTACCTAAAACAATTCGATTTTCGGTTTGTTTCCTTTTCCTCTCATTGCGGTTGCAAAAGTACACATAAAAATGAAACGAGCAAACATTTTATAAAGAAAATGCGGTATAAAACAACAATTTTATTGTTTTATACCGCAAAATGGAATAAAAAGATATTATTTATCCTCTTTTTAGAGACTTTATGACGGGAATAAATACTAAAGCCGCCGAAATGGCAAGCGTTAGGATAATTGGACCGTCAATTCGTTCGACAGATATCAAAACAATGTAGCAAAGTGCTGCCCAAAGCAGCACAATGCAAACTATTTGGAATTTTGATAACGGTCGTCTCATTTGGCAGCCTTCTTTTTGTCTACGATAGCATCGATAACTGCTACTGCAGTGATGTTAACGATATCGCGCACGGAGCTCTCAAAATCGGTAAAGTGGATAGGCTTGTTCAATCCCATTTGGATAGGACCAATCAGTTCGGAGTCCGTATCCATCGCCTGCAACAGCTTGTAAGCAGAGTTTGCAGAACTCAAGTTCGGGAAAATCAGTGTGTTTACGTCTTTTCCTTTCAAGCGCGTAAACGGATACTTGGCATCACGCATTTCGCGGTTCATGGCGAAATTCACCTGCATTTCTCCGTCAATGGCAAGGTCAGGATAGTTTTGTTGCATATAATCCACAGCTTCGTGTACACTTACCGGGCTGCCTTCTTTATCCGCACCGAAGTTGGAGTAACTCAACATGGCCATTACCGGTGTATGATTAAAGAAGCGGACGGTATATTCCGATAGCTTGGCAATATCGATTAGCGTTTCGGCATTGGGATGACGGTTAATCAGCGTATCGGCCAGGAAGTATGTACCTTTTTTGGAGTTCAGGATATGCATGGTGCCGAAATGCTTGTATTCCGGACGGATGCCGATGACTTCCTTGGCAACCTTGATGGTATTGCTGTATTTGGTGTAAAGACCTGTGATGAAAGCGTCTGCTTCACCCGTCTCCACCATCATCATACCGAAGTAGTTACGTTCGAACATTTTGTCGTTGGCTTCTTCGTAAGTGGCTCCTTCGCGGGCACGTTTTTCAGATAGAATGCGGGCATAGCGTTCACGGCGCGGCGCTTCATCCGGATGACGCAGATTTACTATCTCGATACCTTCAAGGCTAAGGTCTAGTTCTTTTGCCAGCTTCTCGATGGCTTCGTCGTTGCCCAATATAATAGGATGGCAGATACCTTCAGCCTTGGCTTCCACAGCAGCTTTCAGCATATTGGGGTGGATACCTTCGGCAAATACCACACGTTGCGGGTTGCGGCGGGCGGTGTCGTAGAGTTGGCGGGTCAGTTTGCTTTCGTAACCCATCAGCTCGCGCAGTTGCAGGCGGTAGGCATCCCAATCTTCGATGTCTTTGCGGGCTACACCGCTTTCCATGGCAGCTTTGGCCACAGCGCAGGACACTTCGGTAATGAGGCGCGGGTCAACCGGTTTCGGGATGAAGTATTCGGGACCAAAAGTGAAGTTGTTTACGTGGTATGCCTCGTTCACCACATCGGGCACGGGCTGCTTGGCAAGGTTGGCAATGGCGTGTACGGCAGCAATTTTCATGGCTTCGTTGATGGCTTTTGCCTGCGTGTCGAGGGCGCCGCGGAAGATGTAGGGGAAACCGATTACATTATTAATCTGGTTAGGATAGTCGGAACGACCGGTGGACATCAGTACGTCCGGACGTGCTGCCATGGCGTCTTCGTAAGAGATTTCCGGAGTAGGGTTGGCAAGGGCAAACACGATGGGATGGTCTGCCAT
This sequence comes from Bacteroides sp. AR20, assembly GCF_964250605.1. NCBI lineage: Bacteria > Pseudomonadati > Bacteroidota > Bacteroidia > Bacteroidales > Bacteroidaceae > Bacteroides > Bacteroides sp. AR20. Next base: position 133,983 of record NZ_CAXUGK010000001.1, read on the forward strand.
GCTGCGAACCATGTCCTGGGTCAACACATTACCTTTTGACAGTCCGAGGAATACATCGGCGCCTTTGATGGCTTCTGCCAGAGTATGTACATCGCGACGGTCGATGGCAAAGTAACGTTTTTGCTCGGTCAGATTCTCGCGATCGCTGGTAATGACTCCCTTACTGTCCAGCATCAGGATATTCTCACGGCGTGCACCGAGCGCTTCATACAGTTTGGTACATGAGGTGGCGGAAGCCCCGGCACCGTTTACGACGATTTTCACTTCCTCTATCTTCTTGCCTGCCACTTCCAGGGCGTTCAGCAATCCTGCGCTGGAGATGATGGCGGTGCCGTGCTGGTCGTCGTGCATCACGGGGATGTCCAATTCTTCTTTCAGGCGGCGTTCTATTTCGAAACATTCGGGTGCTTTGATGTCTTCCAAGTTGATACCTCCGAATGTTGGGGCAATAGCCTTGACAGCTTCGATGAACTTGTCGGGGTCTTTTTCATTTACTTCGATGTCGAATACGTCGATACCGGCATAAATTTTGAACAACAGACCTTTACCCTCCATGACGGGTTTGCCGCTGAGGGCACCGATATCGCCCAGGCCGAGCACGGCGGTTCCGTTGGAGATGACAGCTACCAGATTGCCTTTTGCTGTATATTTATATGCATCTTGCGGGTTTTTCTCAATTTCGAGGCACGGTTCTGCAACGCCCGGAGAGTAGGCGAGAGAAAGATCGGTTTGTGTACTGTAAGGCTTGGTGGGTACTACTTCAATCTTACCCGGTTTGCCTTGCGAATGGTAGAGCAAGGCTGCTTCTTTGGTTATTTTAGCCATGGTAGAATAGTTAAATTGGTTATAATTTGGCTGCAAATGTAGGTATAAAAGTTCTAAATTGTAGCTCGCTGTCAATAAAATCTATTACTTTTATCAGTTAATTAGCTTAAAATGCTTATTTTTGGCATCAGATTTTAGAGATTACCCCCATTTATTAACTTAACACATGAGTTGCATGAGAATTTTGAAACTTCCTCTGGCAGGATTATTATTTTGTGTAATGGCACTATTTGCTGGATGTAAAACGAGTAATGAACCTAAGGCACCGGTTGCTCTGACCTGGGAAATGGGTGCAAGTGACATCGAACCCGGATATTATGAGAATACCTTTATTCTCAAGAATATCTCTCAAAAACCTCTAAAAAAGAACTGGACGATTTACTATTCACAGCTTCCCCGAGGGGTGAAGCAGGAAGGAGCCTCTGAAGTGAAGGTAGAGGTAGTGAACGGTAATTTTTTCAAAATGTATCCGACAGACGAATTTGCTCCGCTGGCTCCCGGTGATTCCATGCGGATCACTTTCCTTTGCACTTACAAGCTGGACCGGAACTCCCATGTACCGGAAGGAACTTATTGGGTGGAGACTGTGGATGGTAAAGAGGGCAGTCCGTTGCCCGTGGCTTTGAAGGCGCTGCCGCTTCCTTCTCCCGAGTCAATGAGCGGCTATCCGGATGCGACTAAGATTTATGAATCCAATCTTCGCTTGGCTGGTGCTCCTGCTTTGGTGCAGTCAGACATTCTTCCGTCTGTAAAGAAAGTGGTAGCCATTGAAGGCGATAATGTCGTATTGGAAGGTAAGGTAGCTTTGGCATTTCCGGAGAACTTTGCCGGTGAAGCCAAGTTGCTGAAAGAGAAACTGACTGGTTTGTATGGTTTGGAAGTTGTCGGAAATGCTTCCGTGAAGATTGTGCTGGAAGAACTGCTTGATAGGAAGGAGGCCGTAAATGATGAATATTATACTATCAATATAGGTGACAACCTGATAAAAATCAGTGCTGCCACTCCTCATGGCATTTTTAATGGTACACAGACACTTTTGTCAATGTTGAAGGGCAAGCAGACACCTTATTTGCTGGAGGCAGTCTCCATTCGGGATTATCCGGACTTGGCATATCGTGGACAAATGATAGATATTGCCCGTAATTTCACCGCTCCGGAGAACTTGAAGAAACTGGTGGATATTTTTGCATCTTATAAATTGAATGTCCTGCATTTCCATTTTTGTGATGATGAAGCCTGGCGTTTGGAGATTCCTGGTTTGGAGGAACTGACTGCTGTGGGTAGCCGTCGCGGGCATACCACTGACGAAAGCCAGTGCCTCTACCCATGTTATGACGGTGGCTATGACCCTGATGCAAAGACTGTAGGCAATGGATATTATAGCCGCGAGGAATTTATTGATTTGCTGAAGTATGCTGCCGAAAGACATGTCCGCATTGTTCCGGAAATAGAATCTCCGGGGCATGCCCGCGCTGCCATTGTCTCCATGAGGGCACGCTATAACAAATATTTTGAAACTGATCCGGGGAAAGCTACAGAATATATGTTGAGTGAACCGGAAGATACTTCACGTTATGTTTCTGTACAATATTATACGGACAATGTGATGAATGTCGCCTTGCCTTCTACTTACCGTTTTATGGAGAAGGTGATTCAGGAACTTAATGCGATGTATCAGGAAGCTGGTCTTTCACTGTACACAGTGCATTTGGGTGGTGACGAAGTGCCTCGCGGTGTGTGGATGGGCTCCCCGAAATGCCAGGAACTGATGAAGGAAAAAGGCATGACGAAAGCTCATGGTTTGTCAGAGTATTTCATTACGCAAATGGCGGATGTGATGCAGAAGAACGGACTGAAATTCAGTGGTTGGCAGGAAGTTGCTTTGGGGCATACCGAAGAGGCTCATCAACAGTTGAGGGGCCAGGCTGCCGGTGTGTATTGCTGGAATACTGTACCGGGCTCTGATGAAGTGGTTTATCAGACAGCCAATAACGGTTACCCGGTCATCCTTTGCAACGTGGGCAATTTCTATATGGATATGGCTTACAATGGTCATCCGGACGAGCGTGGACTCGATTGGGGAGGTTATGTGGATGAGTCTGTCTCTTTCTCTATGCTTCCTTTCAGCATTTATCGTTCACTGCGTGTGGATATGGCAGGCAATCCCATTGATTTGGATAATGCGGAAAAGGGGAAGACTGCTTTGACAGAGATAGGCAAGAAGCATATTATGGGTGTACAAGGGCAATTGTTTGCCGAAACTATCCGTAGTTTTGATGGCGTGGAATATCTTCTTTTCCCCAAAATATTAGGGCTGGCAGAACGTGGCTGGAATGCTCATCCGGTATGGGAAAACCTGTCCGGCATGCGGGAGCAGCAGGCTTTCAATCAGGCTTTGGCACTTTATTATGAGAAAATCAGCAAGAGTGAAATGCCTTATTGGGCAAAGAATGGGATTAACTTCCGCTTGCCTCAGCCGGGATTATTGGTAAAAGATGGAAATCTGTATGCTAATGTGGCCATTGATGGTGCTGAAGTACGTTACACAACTGATGGTTCGGAACCTACTGCCCAGTCAACCTTATGGAAAGAACCGGTGAAGTGTGGTTCCCTGGTAGTGAAAGCAAAGACCTTCTACCAAGGCAAGGAAAGTTTGACGATTATATTGAATGTTGAGTAATAGAGAATATTGAAATGAAAAGGGAGTGCATTGTCCGAAAATGCACTCCCTTTTGTTTATTCCTTTAGGCGTTCAGCGCTTGTTCGATGTCGGCAATAATATCCTCTGCATTCTCTATACCTACCGAGAAGCGAATCAGGTCGGGGCGTACACCTGCCTCCATCAGCTGCTCGTCTGTCAACTGGCGGTGTGTATGGCTGGCTGGGTGCAGCACGCAAGTACGTGCATCGGCCACATGAGTCACGATGGCCGCCAGTTTCAGTGAATCCATAAACTTGATAGACTCTTCCCGTCCGCCCTTCAAGCCGAAGGTGACAACGCCGCAAGAGCCGTTCGGCATGTACTTCTGTGCCTGCTCGTAGTATTTGTCGCCCGGCAGACCACAATAATTCACCCAAGCCACTTTGTCGTTCTGGGCAAGATACTCGGCTACCGCTTGTGCATTCTTGCAATGTTGGGGCATACGCAGGTGCAGTGTTTCCAGACCCAGGTTCAGTAGGAATGCGTTTTGTGGAGACTGGATGCTGCCCAGGTCGCGCATCAGTTGGGCTGTAGCCTTGGTGATGTAAGCCATTTTGCCGAAGGCTTTCGTATAAGTCAGTCCGTGGTAAGACTCGTCCGGTGTGCACAGTCCGGGGAATTTGTCGGCGTGTGCATCCCAATCGAAGTTACCGCTGTCTACAATGGCTCCACCTACGCTGGTGGCATGTCCGTCCATGTATTTGGTGGTAGAGTGTACTACGATGTCGGCACCCCACTCAAACGGGCGGCAGTTGATAGGGGTAGGGAAGGTGTTGTCCACAATCAAGGGCACGCCGTGGCTGTGGGCAATGCGGGCAAACTTCTCTATATCGAGCACTTCGAGCGTAGGGTTGGAGATGGTTTCGCCGAATAGGGCCTTGGTATTGGGGCGGAAAGCAGCGGAAATTTCTTCCTCGCTGGCATCCGGGTTGACGAAAGTGACGTCGATGCCCAATTTCTTCAAAGTTACTCCGAAGAGGTTGAATGTTCCGCCATAGATGGTAGAGGAGCAAACAAAATGGTCTCCTGCCTGGCAGATATTGAAAATGGCATAGAAGTTGGCTGCTTGTCCGCTGGATGTCAGCATAGCGGCCACACCACCTTCGAGGGCGGCAATCTTGGCGGCTACAGCATCGTTCGTAGGGTTCTGCAGGCGGGTATAGAAATAGCCGCTGTCTTCAAGGTCGAACAAGCGTGCCATCTGTTCGCTGGTATCATATTTGAAAGTTGTACTTTGATAGATGGGGAGTACACGGGGCTCGCCCTTTTTAGGAGTCCATCCGGCTTGTACGCACAGCGTCTCCGGCTTGAATTGCTTTGCCATAATGTTATCTGTTTTAAAAGTTTCTTATCTATTATCGCGTAAGTTGTCGCAAAAGTAGGGAAAAAATTATAATTTTGTGCTTAAGTATGGTAAAATGCTATAAATTAGCGGCTGGAAATTTGTAGCGAACCGAATAAATGATGAATAATTGGAATATGAAACGCATATTTTGTTTACTGACCATCCTCTTTTGTACTTTGTTTGCTTTTAATGCTTCGGCTCAGGAAGAGCGGGATAGTCCGAGACGTGGAGAAGGAATCTCTGTTTTCCTGGAACGTAACAAGCGCCCGGGGAGAGCCTATTATAAGGAGTTTTTGGAGCTGAACAAGAAACTTCTTAAAGGGAAGGAGGAATTGCGGCTGGGAGTGAAGTATGTACTGCCCCCATTATCAAAGCCGGTTGGCAATGGGAAGAAGACAATCAATGAACCTTTGTTCGGGAAAGCGCTTGCCAGTGTAAAAGTGACATCCAACCGTTTGCAGGGCGCTTGTTTTTATGTAGTGAGCGGGCATGGAGGCCCCGACCCCGGAGCTATCGGCAGAATCGGCAAAATAGAACTGCATGAAGATGAGTATGCGTATGATGTGGCTTTGCGCCTTGCCCGTAACTTGATGCAAGAGGGGGCGGAAGTCCGTATCATTATCCAGGATGCTAAAGACGGAATCCGTGATGACAAGTACCTTTCCAACAGCAAACGTGAGACGTGCATGGGAGCTCCCATACCCTTGAACCAAGTGGCACGTCTCCGGCAACGTTGCGCCAAAATCAATGAGTTTTACAAGAAGGACCGCAAGAACTATAAATATTGCCGTGCCATTTTTCTTCATGTGGACAGTCGCAGTAAGAGCCATCAGACCGATGTGTTCTTTTACCACTCTAAAAGCAAGCCCGACAGCAAGCGTCTGGCTAAGACCATGAAGAAAACTTTCGAATCGAAATATGACAAGCACCAGCCCAACCGTGGGTTTACCGGAACTGTCAGCGCACGCAATCTTTATGTGTTAGCCAATACTTCTCCCGCTTCCGTATTCGTGGAATTGGGAAATATCCAGAACACTTTTGACCAGCGCCGTTTTGTAATCAGTTCGAACCGCCAGGCCTTGGCCAAGTGGATGATGGAGGGTTTCATCACGGATTATAAAAAGGCGAAATAAGGACAATCAACTCTCACTCTCCTTTTTCTTTTCGTGTACCACCACGACTGTAACGGCCGTTATTATCAGCGCCATGCCGATGGCGCTGGCCGGTGTGAAGCTTTCATTGAATATCAGGCAACCGATAACTACGGCTGTCAGAGGTTCCAAGGCCCCGAAAATGGAAGTCAGTGTAGGCCCTATGTATTTAATGGCTTTTACCAGGGTGATGTTGGATATAGCTGTTGCCGGCAGCGCCAGTCCGAGAATATTCAGCCATGTGTAGGTATCATTGGCCAGCCGGATGCCTCCGGTCAGATATCCTCCTATAATAAAGAACAAGGCTCCCAGCCCCATTACGTAGCATGTCAATGCAGTGGAGGGAATCTGCACGGCACGGCTCTTCCTTACTCCTACGATATATCCTCCATAAAAGAATACGGACAGACCGGCAGCAATCAGCCCGATGGTCGTGTTTCCTCCTTCAAAGTCTATTTTGCCGGATGACAAAAGTCCAGCTCCGCTTAGTGACACCAACACGGCAAACAGAATGGCGAATGACCTCTTTTCTCCGAAAAAGCCCATCATGGCCAGTGCCACGGCCAGCGGATACATGAAATGAATGGTGGATGCCACTCCGCTGGATATGTTCTGATAGGCGATGACCAGACTGAAGGAGGTAGCTGCTCGGAGCAGGCTGAGGATGAACACCGTTCCCCAGTCTTTCCTGCTGATGCGGAATGTCTCGCCCAGCATAATGCCGAAAACGACCAAGGTAAGTGAAGCTATTCCCCATCGGTAGGCCAATACTTCGAAAGAGGAGAAGCCCGCAAGGAGTAATGAAATGGTGAAGAAAGGAGCCAGCCCGAAGGTGGCAGAGGAGAGAGCCGCATATATAAACCCTTTTATGGAAACATTTTGCATTTTTTATCTTGATTTTAATGGAGATTTTAAAATTATCTGTTTGCGTCAATTGCTTGATTCGCATTGCGTCGTGCAAAATTAATGAATAAAAACAAGCATACAGACAAGGGAGTGTCCCTTTTTTACAATACAGTATAGATATGGGTATCTAATATAGTATCGACCGGCTTGCCTGATATTTATTCGTTCCATCATGAGGTAAAAATCATTCCACCGCGGAGTAAAAATCGTTCCACCATGGTGGAACGATTTTTACTCCATGGAGGAACGAATACTTGTTCGCTGTCCGGCTCCTAAACTCTTCCGGGGAGAAAGTCTGATAGCTCCGGCAGAACGGTTTGCCTACTCTACCGGAATATAAATTTCTGTCAACAGTTCCTCCGGCGCCGTATCTGCGGGGTTGTTCAGGTAACGTTCCGCACTGGACTCATCCCGTAAGCTACATTCCATTTCGGGGATATATTTCCCGTAGATGGTATCGTATACGGCCTGCAGATGTTCATATGGGCCTTTGTATAGGAATATGGCATAGCGGCCTGCCGCGAGCTGTTTAAATCCTATGTCTCCTTTGGCCGTTGTAGATGAGGGTAGGACTATACATACATCGGTACGCAGCTTTTCAGCGGGCGTCACTTTGGGGTCATCGTGATAGATACAGTAGGGCATCACTTCTCCCATAGGCAGTTTTTCTTCCTGGATGAACTGGCAAAGGCGCATCCATGCGCTGCAATAGTCGTTCAGTTTATAGTCGCCAAAGAGGCGGATGTAAATTACATTTCGGGCAGGAACTTCTTTGATTTCGTGTTTCAGTTCCAGTTCCGGACGAATAATGGCTGGTTTCATAATTACAAAGTTTTTATTGTTACGATACTCTAATGGTGAAATGCCATAGAACTGCTTGAATACTTTTGACAGTGACGAGGGCGAAGAGTAGCCTATACGGTAGGCTATGTCCGCTATCGGCATGTCCGAGTAACGAAGCAACCGGGCAGCGGCTTCGGTACGCGTCCGGACAATGAACGTACCGACGGGTTCACCCAGGAAAGCTTTCATGATGCGGTGGAAGTAGAAGGGAGAGAAATGGGAAATCCTGGCCAAAGATTTCAGGTCAATTTCTTCTCCGAGGTGCAGATTTATATAATCCACTACTGCGTTCACGCACTTTTGGTATTCCTCCTGGGTTGTCTTTTTCTGTTGCATGGTTCTATTGGGCTTTTTCATGTTGCAAAAATAGGAGGAAAAGAAATAGGTTACTTGTCCGATGTTGCTATAAATGCAATATCTTTAAATAAGATAAGTTATATCCCGGCACAACTTTTTCGTGCAAGCATGAAAGTTTTGCATTCGATTTGCAATATCTTTGCATTTCAGATGAAAAAACAAATGCTTGCAGATGACCGAGGAGATTAAAAGACAACTTTGGGAGTGGGCGGCGGCCTATCATTGCGCCGGCTTCATTCAGAACGACCCCGTACAGTTTCCACATCGCTATGAACGGAAGCAGGATATTGAAATCAGTGGGCTGCTGACTGCCATCATGAGTTTCGGCAACCGTAAGCAGATATTGAAAAAGGCTGATGAGTTGCATAGGTTGATGGGGGTATCACCTCATCAATACGTGTTGTCCTGCCGATGGAAGAATGACTTCCCTGCTACGGACAGAAGCAGTTTTTACCGAATGCTTTCTTATGCTGACTTTCATTCCTATTTCAGGCGTTTGCATGCTGCCTATTCTGCTTTTGACAGTCTGGAGGATGCCTTATGTACGTATGCCGGTAATCCGATGGAAAGGTTATGTGCATTTTTGGAAGTCTCGGCAAAGAGCCCCCAAAAGAAACTGAACATGTTTTTGCGCTGGATGATAAGGAAAGGTCCGGAAGTGGATTTTGGTATTTGGGAGAGATTTGATTGCAGGGACCTGATTGTGCCTTTGGACACGCATGTCTGCCGTGTGGCCTATGCTTTGGGACTCACCGAGACAGAAACATTTTCTTTGAAGAATGCCCGCCGGATTACTGAAGCTCTGGCAGAGGCCTTTCCGGATGACCCGTGCCTGGGGGACTTTGCTTTGTTTGGAAGCGGAGTCAGCGGAGTATTGTAGCGTGTTACCAGTCAATTTCTTGTATCCCTCTGCTCCGTAAGAAATCGTTGGCTTTACTGAAGTGCCTGCAACCGAAGAATCCGTATTCGGCAGAACGTGGGGACGGATGGACGGTAGTCAGAATCAAGTGTCTGCTGCTATTGATTAAAGCGGCTTTTTCTTTGGCGTACGCTCCCCAAAGCATGAATACAAGATTCTCCCGTTCATCACTCAGTTTCTTGATAACAGCGTCTGTGAAGGTTTCCCATCCCATGTTCCGGTGCGAGCCGGTTTCGTGGGCACGTACTGTGAGGACGGAATTCATAGGAAACACGCCTTGCGCTACCCAACGGTCCAGATTTCCGGAAGTCGGAATGGGCTTTCCCAGGTCCTGATGTATTTCCTTGAATATGTTTGTCAGAGAACCGGGAATGGCTACTCCTTTCGGTACGGAAAAGCAGACTCCATAATACTGACCGGGATTAGGATAAGGGTCTTGTCCGAGTATGACGACTTTCACTTTTTCGAACGGGCAAGAGTTGAAGACATGGAAAATCTGATGGCCGGGAGGTAGCACGTTGGCATGCCCGTACTCACTTTTTACAAATGCTACCAGCTTCTCAAAATAAGGTTTGTCAAACTCCTCTTGCAGGCGTTTTCTCCAGCTTTCTTCTATTTTTACGTTCATAAGAGTCTTGCAGTTACATATGAATGGGAAATGATGTTGCAAACATACAAATAATCCGGATGAGACGGATGCTTTTATGAGTATAAAGAATGTTTTTATTATTGTATGAAACGATAGTTATTTTGAGTAAGTTTATTACTTTTGTGGTGCAATGCCGGACACTAAGCATAGAGTCGCCATTGCTGAGGTTGAACTGATTGGTAAAATAAAGGAATGGAAAATTTTCATCGTATGGATGCTTGTCCGGTACGGGATGTACTGAGCAGGTTGGGAGACAAATGGACAATGCTTGTGCTGGTCACACTGAAAGCGAATGGAACGATGCGCTTTTGCGATATACAGAAAACCATAGGGGATATTTCCCAGCGGATGTTGACGGTTACATTGCGCTCATTGGAGACGGACGGGCTGATTGTCAGGAAAGTCTATGCGGAAGTTCCTCCCCGTGTGGAGTATAACCTTACAGAAACCGGATGTAGCCTGATGCCGCATATTGAATCTTTGGTAGGATGGGCATTGGAGCATATGAATGATATTTTGAATCGGCGCAGTCTGCAGAACTGATGGGTCGATATGCAAAGAGGGTGTGTCGAAACTGGTATTCACCACAGATTACACAGATTTGCACAGATAAGCATCTTTGATTATCAGTAGATTAAGCTCATTCTGTGTTAATCCGTGTAATCTGTGGTGAATTTTGACACACCCCTTCAGAAGTTTCCAAGTGCTTGTTTTATTTCTTAGCATCGGCAAAATTGTGAACCTTGTTTTTCAGATTGTCAGCTTTCTCTGCGGCCTCATGGGCCTCATGGGCCATCTTGTCTGCTACTTTGGTGCCAACGTGCAATGCTTCTTCTTCAGCAGTGTTGATGAACTCCTTGGCTTCGCCACTTGCTTTGTGGATGGCACGGCATATGGCATCTTCCAGCTTTTTAGCTTTCTCCGTACGGGAGAAGTGGTAGGCCAATGCACCGGCAACCGAACCTATTCCCAGTCCAATCCAGAAATTAGAATCTTTACATTTCATAATCAAGTCAGTTTTTAATAGTTAAAGTTAGAATCAATTCTGATGAGACAACATACTTGCCAAAGATTGGTTCATCCGGCGAGAAAGGAATTAATAACAATTTACTTTTGTTGGTGGAGATATTTATTCTGCTTAAATTTGCGATGCACTTAAAATTTATACAAGTATGATTAGATTAAATGTTTTTATTCAGGTAAGTGCGGAGAACCGTGCCGCAGTATTGGAATCTGCCAAAGAACTGGTCGCATATTCCTTGAAGGACAATGGATGCATTGCTTATGATGTGTTTGAGAGCGCCACTCGCAGCGATGTTCTTATGATTTGTGAAACATGGAAAGATGCAGAGTCATTGTCTGCCCATGAAAAAGCAGACCATTTTGTGGCCCTGGTGCCCAAAATCCAGGGGCTGGCTGCCATGAAGTTGGAAAAATTCGAGTTCTGAATCAGTAATTTGAGGTAGTAAGGGGTTGTGTGATCATGCGTAAATAAGTATATTTGTGCATTCTTAATATACATATTTATGCTGATTACCCTTATTATCCTTGTTCTCTCCGCTGCCTTTTTTGTAGCAGGCAAAGTCCGTTCGGACATTGTGGCGCTTTGTGCGCTGATTGGTTTATTGATATTTCAGATTCTTACTCCTGAAGAGGCCCTTTCCGGCTTCTCCAACTCGGTGGTGATTATGATGGTGGGCTTGTTCGTTGTGGGCGGCGCCATTTTTCAGACCGGGCTGGCTAAAATGATAAGTTCGCGCATTTTAAAGCTGGCAGGCAAAAGCGAGCTGAAACTCTTCTTGCTGGTTATGCTGGTTACCTCTGCCATTGGTGCTTTTGTGAGCAATACGGGAACGGTGGCTTTGATGCTGCCTATCGTGGTGAGCTTGGCACTGAGTGCCGGAATGAATCCTAGCCGTCTATTGATGCCTTTGGCTTTTGCCAGCAGCATGGGCGGTATGATGACACTTATCGGTACGCCTCCTAACTTGGTCATTCAGAATACATTGACGGGAGCGGGCTTTGAACCGCTGTCTTTCTTCTCCTTTTTGCCGGTGGGCATTGTGTGCGTGATAGTGGGAACTTTGGTTTTAATGCCTCTGACCAAATGGTTTCTCTCCAAGAAAGGTAAAAAGAATGACGGAACATTGTCGGGCAAATCATTGGACCAACTGGTACAGGAGTACGGACTTTCCAGCAATCTGTTCCGTTTGAGGGCTGTCAATGACTCCCGTCTGATAGGAAAAACCATCATAGACCTGGATGTACGCCGCAAGTATGGTCTGAATATCATTGAAGTACGGCGTGTAGACTCTTCCCAACATAGATTCCTGAAAACCATTACCCAGAAATTGGCATCGCCCGATACGACCATTTGGGTGGGCGACGTGCTTTACATTACGGGAGAGGTGTCGAACGTAAATCGTTTTGCTGAAGACTTTTTAATGGAAATGCTCGACGGGCATACCACTGAAGAAGCCTCCAAAGCCGACAAGTCCCTTGACTTTTATGACATCGGAATCGCCGAAATCGTGTTGATGCCCTCTTCCAATATTGTGAACCGGACGGTGAAGGAAGCAGGGTTCCGTGATAAATTTAATGTAAATGTATTGGGCATCCGTCGTAAGAAGGAATATATATTACGTGAATTGGGACGTGAGCGTATGCATAGTGGCGATGTTTTGCTGGTGCAGGGTGCGTGGCAGGACATCGCACGGATAAGCAGGGAAGATTCCGATTGGGTGGTATTGGGGCAGCCTTTGGCAGAAGCCGCCAAAGTGACGCTGGATTATAAAGCGCCCATAGCTGCCGCTATCATGGTGCTGATGGTTGCCATGATGGTCTTCGACTTTATTCCCGTGGCCCCGGTGACAGCGGTGATGATTGCCGGCTTGCTGATGGTGCTGACGGGATGTTTCAGGAATGTGGAAGCCGCCTATAAAACGATAAACTGGGAAACGATTGTGCTCTTTGCAGCCATGCTCCCCATGTCTCTTGCACTCGAAAAAACCGGTGCCTCGGAATATATATCCAACAGTCTTGTGAGCGGATTGGGTAGTTATGGTCCTATTGTGTTGATGGCAGGTATCTATTTCACCACTTCATTGATGACCATGTTCATCAGCAATACGGTGACGGCAGTGCTGATGGCCCCTATTGCTCTTCAAAGTGCGGTTCAGATTGGAGTAAGTCCCGTTCCGTTCTTGTTTGCCGTGACGGTTGCGGCAAGCATGTGTTTCGCTTCTCCATTCTCTACACCGCCCAATGCACTGGTGATGCCGGCAGGACAATATACATTCATGGATTATATAAAAGTGGGGCTCCCGTTGCAGATTATTATGGGAGTGGTGATGGTATTTGTGTTGCCGTTGCTGTTTCCTTTTTAATAAAGTATATGACCACTTCATTATGCTGTAATATTAGGCGCGGATTACGTGGAATAACGCGGACTATGCAAATTGAATTCTTGAAATCTGCGTAATCCGCGCCTAAAAAATAGTAAGGTAGTTTTGACACGTTCCTCCTTTTTACTGTTACAGCTTTATACTTTTTTTCTTTCCTGCATAGCTTATTGTCTTTCCGCCTTTCATCGGCCGGTCTCCCGTACCGGAGTTCTGACCGACCAGAACAACCTTGAACTTGCGGCTTTTCAGCATACCCGGAAAACTGCCTTCCCGCTCTTCTATTGTCAGGCGACGAGCCTTGTCGTCCCAATGGAAGCGGATGGTGGAATAAGCTCCCTTTTCGTAGTTGTAGTTGTCATTTTCGTCCTCGTAGAGGGTGAATGTGCCGTCGGCACCCGGATAGATGCGTATCTCCAGATTGTCCCAATTCTTTTCGGCGGAATACTGTACTTTGGGACCGAACGGCAGGATACTGCCGGCTTTTACATAGACGGGCAGAATCTCTTTCGATACACAGCGGTTCAAGGTCTGTCCGCCCTGCTGTTTTTCGTTACTCCAGAAGTCCCACCAGTCTGCGCCTTGAGGAAGGTAAACCGACCATTCCGTCACTTCCGGCCGGGTGACCGGTGCTACCAGTAGGGAGCGTCCGAAAAGAAATTCGCCGCCAACTTCATGTGTTTTAGAATCTGCTGCAAAATCCATTACTAAAGGACGCATGAATGTACCGTCATTGTGGGACACATCCCAGGAAGTGCTGTAAATGTAGGGCAGAAGGCGATAGCGCAGATTAATCATCTTCTCCTGGGCATCGAAACACCACTCGCCACGCTTGCCGAAGTTCCAGATTTCACGGGGCAACTCCGTACCGTGCGAACGCATCATCGGGCAGAAAGTGCCGAACTGCATCCAGCGTACATACAGTTCTTGGTATTTGGGGTTCTTGGCTCCCCCTTCTTGGTTCCAGCGTCCGGCAAAGAAGCCGCCTATGTCACTGTTCCAGTTCGGAATGCCCATTAAGGTGTAGTTCAGTGCGGCAGGAATCTGTTTCTCCAGCATGTCCCAAGTGGAGGTCACGTCACCACTCCAGGTGTTGCAGCCGTAACGTTGTTGTCCGATAAATCCGGAACGGGTTAGGATGACAACGCGTTTGTCTTTGCTCAAAGCCTTTTGATGCGAGGCTATTCCGCTGTTGTGCATCAGTGAGTAGGTGTTCTTTACACTTCGGTAAGATCCCAAGTGAGTGGGGAGGTCATAGTCCGATTCTTGTCGGTTGATATGGTCGGGCTCTGTAGAATCGAGCCACCAGCCGTCGTTGCCGATGTAACTGAAAATGCCTTTATTCAGATATTTCCAATAAATATCCCTTGCTTCGGGATTGTAGACGTCGTAGGGGCGTGCGCCACTTTGTGGAGGCCAGGTATCAAAATTGATAATCATGCCTTTGGCATCCAGCTCCTTGCGTTGCTCTGTGTGGGTGCCAAAGCCGGGCCATGCCACAATCATCAGCTTGGCATTCAGCTTGTGTATTTCGTCGGCCCACTTCTTGGGGTTGGGAAAGCGTTCAGGGTCAAAGCTGTGTGAGTTCCACGCACTGTCCGTCTTCTGATATTCGGGCCAGTAGCGCCAGTCTTGAATCATACAGTCAATGGGAATTTGTAGTTCGCGATACTTCTTCAAGACATTCAGGCTTTCTTCCTGCGTATGATAGCGCTCCTTGCTTTGGAAGAAACCATAGGCCCACAACGGAAGCATGGGGGAGTGTCCCGTCAAGTCGCGCACCTGGGCGATGATGCCGTCGGCGTTTCCGCCATACATGAAATAATAGTCCGCACAGTGTCCCAGGCTCTGGAAAGCGAGTTCCTGCGGAGTATCCATGAATTCTGAAATGGAGTAGTTGTCCCAATATACGGCATAGCCTTTCACAGGCGACATGAAATAAGGAGAATAGGTGAACATGTTCTCGTTCTGCATGTGGTGCATGGAGTTGCGGCGGTTGAATTTGCCGTCCATCACTTGTCCTACTCCGTAGATAGGTTCGTTTTTATCCAATAGGAAAGAGCCCCTTACTTGATAGGAGGGAGTGCCGGCATCATTCTTATCGGCAAAAGAGGTGCCGTAGTCCTTGTCTTTCAGCAGCTCATTGCCGGCGATGGTATGGAAACTGATGCCTCCGGTTGCCGGATTGACAAAAATTTTCAATATGGAAGATTTCAGCACGGTTTGTCCTGCTTCCTCCGAAAAGTCCACTTTGACCGTTTCGGGTGATTTGACCACTACCAGACTTTCTTTGTTGTAGGGTTTGCCTTCGGGAGTTTTGTAAACCCGCACAATGGAAGGCGAATAGAATTCCACACGGATGTCCATTCCTTGTGTGGTGCATTTCATTCCTTGAGGTGTGCGCTCTGTGTTCTGGGCGGCACACAAGTTTGCAAGCATGGTTGCACAAGTCAGCACGAAGCCGGCTCTTTTCATAAAATTCATTTTCATGGTTCTTTTAAAATTATGCTGCAAAAGTAGCCTTGAATCCCCTTTAGGTGGCAACAATCTTGTTGAAACGGAACAACACTCAAGTTGATTTCTGCATTTTCTCCGCATATTCCGAGGGACGGCAGCCGTACATTTCCTGGAAACATTTGCTGAGATAGCTGGAACTGCTGAAGCCGGTACGCTCTGCGATTTCCGTAATGCTGAGGCTGCCTTCCAGGATGAGTTGTGCCGCACGTTGCAAGCGGATGTTGCGGATGAAGAGGCTGGGGGACTGGTCGAGCATGGCTACCAGTTTCCGGTAAAGTCCGGTGCGTTCCATACACAAGTCGCGGCTTAGCTGCTCTACGGAGTAGCCGGGTACATGCAGGTTCTTTTCCACCAGTTCGATAGCTTTTGTCAGGAAAACAGATTCGGATGCGTCTTGCTTGTTTTCTGTTTGGTGAGGTTCGGTATGGCTATGTACACAAGTTATGTTTTTTCCTTCCAGTGATTTCTTTTGTTCCGCTTCATAACGGTTGCACTGCTCTATCAAGTTGCGGATGCGGAGCAAAAGGATTTCTTCTTTGTGTTTCCGTTCCATCTCCTTCCGGGTGCGGTGTATGTAGAGGCGGATGCTTGCCGCAATGATGGCGATTGACAAGACTATATAGATGACGTATGCAACGCCGGTTTTCCACCAGGGAGCATGGACTGTTAGGCTTATCCGGGCCGTTTGCTCTTCATTCCAATGCTTTCCATCGTTAGAGGCCATTACCTTGAAGGTGTAGCTTCCCGGTGGCAAGTTGGTATAGGGAGCTTGGAGAATGCCGTTGCTCTGCTTCATGTTGCCGGCGGTTACCCATTGTGCGTCGATACCTTCCAGCTGATAGCGGTAATGGGTGTGCTCGCGGTTGAAGTAATTCAATGCGGAGAACTCGAGAGTGAGGAAGTTCTGGTCGTGGTTCAATGATATTTCTTCCACATAAGGAGAGTTTTCGGGTAGTATAGTCCGGCTTTCATAGCTTCTGCCCGGGAGGATGCGTTCTCCATGTACATGGATTGCCGTGAAAACCGGTGGATAGGGCAGACTGGAAGATGGAGGCTCCGGATTGGGAGAAAAGATATTGCATCCGTCAGCGTCTCCGAAGTAGAGCGTTCCGTCATGTGACACGAATGCCGCTTCCGAACCGTATTCCCCTTGTAGCTCTTTGGGCAGGGTGGATGCTTCTACCGGCATGAGTATCCGGTTGCCGTCTTCCTGTAGGTCGAGCTTATAGATAGCTGTCCGGTCCTTTATGAATATGTTGCCGTCCCGGTCTTCCGTAAAGTTTGCTACGGCTGTATTTCTTTCAAGTGATAGGGGGAAATCCTTCTTGTCTATGTGGATGTGCTTATATAGGGCCGGATGGTAGTACAGCAATCCTCTGTTGAATGTTCCGAGCCATAAAGCCCCTTGTTGGTCTTGGAAAATCGTACTGATTTCTGTGGCAAGGACGTTGCCCTTTCGGGTCCTCAAGGTGGGCATATAGTGGCGTGTCCCCTTTTTAGGGTCGATAATCCAAAAACCACGGATGCAGCTGATGTATGCTTTCTCATCCGCGGAAATCATCAGTGTATTGAGGGTATAGTCTGTTTCCATCAGCTTCTCCCATGCTCGCTTATGGAGGTCGAAATGGAAAAATCCTCCTTTAGAGCCGTTGCGCAGTTGATAGAACCCGTTTTTTCCTCTGAGTATGAGGGAGGTGTTTTGGAACTTCTCTTGTTCCGTCCGGGGATATGCGGCAATGTCATACTGTTGCTTTCCGTTTTTTACATCATAGCATACGATTTCTCCTGTGTCATGGAACAGATACAGCGATTCGTCATCTGCAGTCTGGTCTTGTATCGTTCCCCGGTCTTCAGGCAGTTTCAATCGGAAGGAAAGTTCCGGCTGTAACAGCTCGCCATGGCTGATTACCCAGACAAGCCCCCGTTCGTCCGCAAACAAATCCTCTATGGGATGCTGCATGCCTTTCTGTTGAAAGACGGAGTCCAGGTTGGCAATGTATCGCTCGTTATGGAGATTGATGCACATCAGCCGTTGGTAATCCTTTATCCACAAGAGGGAATCGCCGCTCAGATAGACATGGTAGAAGCCCTTGTATTGTTTCAGCGGATATATATCTTCGGGGGTGGGCTGCAGGGAGGTGAAGTTGGCTCCATCATACAGATTGACGTTCCGGGTGGTGGTAAATACCATTCTTCCGTCCGGAAGTTGGAGGATATAGCGTATCTGGTTATCACTCAGACCGTGCGAGGTGTCAATGGTAGTGAATAGAAAGTTATTGGCAGAGCTGGGAAATGCCATGCTGAGGCATAATACCAACAATACCATGAACTTTATATCTGTTGGATGGATTTTTCCCATCTTTATTTTCCCCCTTTCCAGATACTGATAATTTTTTTGCCTATTGCCAAAATATTCAGCAGTGATACAGCAAAAAATAATAGGCAACCGGTCAATATACATGGAAGCAGTGACCCGCTTTCCAATTGCGGGAAGAGATTCCTGACTACTTCTATATAGTAACTGCGTACCCATATCACACAACCGATGGAGAGGAACAGTACCAGTACATTCAGCCCTACTGTCAGTATATAATAAGGCGTGGCTACCCGCGTCGGGCTATATCCTATCAGCAGCAGGTTTTCCAGTTTTACCGTATTCTTCTGGAGAAGCAGGAAGATGCTCAGCATCAAGATGTAGAATGACAGAATGCTGATGAATAATCCTACGCCCATGACGATAGCCGTAATGAGGCGCAGGAAATAAGTTGTCTTTCCGGCATCCAGATTGTTGCCTTCGGTTTCGTAATTCTTTTGCTGGAAATAGTCGGTGATGGCTGTGTCGGTAGGATTCTTCACTTCCACAATAAGTCGGGACGGTTCAGCTTCTTTTTCCGGTGCAAAATTCTTGTTGGCCCAGTCCATGAAGGATTGGGGGACGAGAATGGTATTCAGCCGGTTGGAGAATCCTACAATGTTGCCTTTATATTGTTCCACACGTCCGTTGCCCCGCATCATGATATCCATCTGTACCAGACTCATCAAACCTTCGGAGAGTTTCGGCAGACTCCGGCTTTGTGCAAAGCCAAAGTTATAGAGGTTCAGATAATTGCGCGGAACGATGATGGGAATTATCCGGGTATCTTCATCAAAATGCCATTTGTCCAGACTGACATCCACATATTCGTCGGGTACAGACTCGAAAAACATCTCTGTCGACAAGCGGATACCGGCTTCCTGCATACCGAGTCCGGCAGAGACTTTGAACAAGGAAGGAGTGAACGCGCCTACCCCTTTGGTGAAAGGTTGGGCTTTCAGGTCTTTTATCTCATCTTTGGAGAAGGTATTGCTTTTCCCGGCAAAGCTGCCCAAAGTACTGATTTTCTTGGTAGCAATGATATAATCCTTCTTCATGAAACTGTCCCCTTCCGTAAAAACGGGAAGGACATCACGATAGAATTGTACGCTCAGCAATACAATCATCATGCCGAAGAGATTGGCGAGGAAAAAGCCTGCCAACTGTCCGACACTGATGTGCTGGCGGAGAAGTTTCCAAACAAGTCGGTTCATATTAGCCACATTTATAATTGATAAATTTCATCATAATCCAATTCCAGATGTTTGCCGATGGAAGTCACTATGATTCCCGCTCCTTGGCGGCTGGCTTCTTCTGTCAGCAGCCTGCCCATGATTGTTCCGTTCTCGTCATCCAGATGGCTGACGGGTTCGTCCAGGAAGATGAAGTCGAAAGGCTGGCAGAGGCTGCGGATAAAGGCGACTCTTTGTTGCTGGCCGAAAGATAGCTTTCCGGCTTTTTCGTTTACCTTGTCGGCAATGCCGATGGCTTCGAAGAGGGTAAGGACTTCTTTCTTTTTTTTGAAATTGGTAAGCCGGTTCTTCAGTTGTATGTTCTCGATGGCGGTAAGTTCGGGAAAGATACGCAACTCCTGAAAAAGAATGCTGAGAGAGTGTTTGCGTATATCTATCCAGTCATTGACGGAGAGTGAACGGATATTGCGTTCATCAAAGTTGATGATTCCCTGATAATCGTGCCGATAGCCGTAAATATAGCTGCAGAGCGATGACTTTCCGGTACCCGAAGCGGCTTCTATGAGATAACGTTTCCCTTTGTGGAACGTAATGTCCCGATGCCATACGTCTGAGGTAATGGCATCACGGTCGGCAAACACTTGAGGTAGTGTTTGCCGTAGGTGAATCCTATTCATGAGTGGTATTAATCCTTAATCTCTAATCCTTAATCCTTAAATTACATTCCTGCAAACTGTTTGATGAAGTCCACAATCTGTTTCAACGCATTTACATCCTTATTTTTCAGTTGCAGGGTAACGGTTGCCTTGTCCTCGGTGCCGACAGCTTCCAGATACGAGATATTGCCGAGCAGCGAGTAATAGGTGCTATACTCTTGTCCGCCGAATCCAACAAGCATTTTTACGACGGGCAGGTCGAGTACGGCTTCCGCATTGATGACAAAGGCTGTGCGCTTGCCTTTCAGACCGGAAGCGAAGTTCGTTTCTTTAACAGACGGGTCAACAGCCTTGCAGACGTTTTTATACAGCAGTTCGTCATTGGTGGCGTACATCTGTTTGTCTCGTATACCGAAGAATATGTTGATAGCGCGTGATTTATAGACATATTCATTCTCATTCAGTTTCACGATGTCTTCGCCGCGTTTCAGTCCCAGTTCGGACTTTTTCTCATAAAGGGCTTTCATTGGAGCATCATTCTTTACGCTGGCATAGGCCAGGAAAGAGGGATTGCTGTTCATGGTTACATTGATAAGGCCTATGGTCAGGTCGTTGTGGAAAGCACTGAACAAGTCTTTTACTTCAGCGGCTTTGGTAATGGAGAAATCGTTGCGGAACTGCTCATTCTCTTGCAGCACATTGTAGAACTCTTCTCCATTGATACCTATGCTGAATAGCGCCAGGGTAGATTTTGGGAAATACTTCAAGAACGTGTTTTCGATGGGACAAGTACTTTTGATTTGCTTTTCGAAAAGTGCTTTCAATTCTGTGTTCTCGGTATAGCTCTCTACTTTCAGTTCTATTTTCCCTTTTTCGAAGGAGAGACTTCCCAGCATCTTCAAGTCTTTCAGGTCGATATTGTGGGATATTCCGTAATTCAGCGGATTGGCGTATGCACTCAGCAGGCTGGAAGGAGAGATGAGCATATTGATGTCTCCATCCTGCTTTTGCATTTTCTTGAAAGCGGTGTTACTGTTGATGCTGTTTTCTCCGGTCTGTTTCAGCAAGGCGGGAATTCCTTCTTTGACTTTTTCCAGTTGCGATGTGCCGGTGTAGTTCACCACCATAAGCGTGGTAGGAGTGAAAGCGAGCAATGCCCGCTTGTTGATTTGTGCAAAACTGTAACCGTCCGCTTCTGCCACATGGCTGATTATCTGTTCTTTCTCCGTAACTTCCAGAAGCTTCAGCAAATCATCCTCACTTTGAACCTTGGCTACCATGGTGGTGTAGGGGAACGAGGGAGCGTTGAAGACATAAATCAGCGCATTGACGTCCACTCCCGATTTGGCAGGGTCTTTCAGTACAGCCTCCAATTGTTGGAAAGTAGCTGCATTCATATCGCTTTTCAAGGCATCTGTCAGCTTTTGCAGTGCTTCTTTAGTCTCTTTATCTTTGGTACCGGCCTTGTCTGCCAATGATTTTAAATTGACAGCGATGACTTGCGAGGCATCGGAAGGAATAACGTTGGTGTATTCTGGCTTTTTGGACGAACAAGCGCTTATCAGCACGATGAGCATTGCCAGTACTGAGAAGTGGAAGAATAGGTTCTTTTTCATATAGTTTTTGTTTTAGTGAGTATCATTGATTCTGTAAATTGAGGATGTGGCAGGCAACCAGTGCCGCCGTCTCTGTACGCAACCTTGATTTTCCCAAGCTGATGGGGATAAAATCGTTTTCCGTCGCCTTCCGGACTTCCTCTTCGCTGAAGTCTCCTTCAGGACCGATTAGTACGAGAGCGTCCTCTCCGGGATGTACCATATCCTTCAAAAGCGGTTTTTCGCCTTCATAACAGTGGGCGATGAATTTCTGACCCGGAAAAGGCTGTGTGATGAACTTGTTGAAGTCTGTCATTTCATTCAGTTGGGGCAGGCGTGCCTTGAGCGACTGCTTGATGGCAGAAACCAGAATTTTGGAGATGCGCTCCGTCTTGATGACTTTCCGTTCCGAGAAACGGCAGTTCAGGAATGTCAGTTCATCAAACCCTATTTCCGTCGCTTTCTCGGCAAACCACTCTGTACGGTCCATGTTCTTGGTAGGTGCCATGGCAATGTGCAGATGACCTTTCCACAAGGGGGCTTGCGGAAGGGTTTCCAGAATATTCACCAGGCAGCGTTTGTTGGTAGCCGTACTGATTTCGGCGCGATAGAAGCAGCCCTTTCCGTCTGTCAGCATAATCTCGTCTCCAGCCTGCAGGCGCAAGACGCGTACGGCGTGTGCGGCTTCCTCTTCGGGCAGCTCTGCGTGGGCTTGTATGTCGGGTGTATAGAATACGTGCATGTTATAAATTGTTCTTGAGTTGGTTAATCTGGTCTCTCAGCTTTGCGGCACGTTCATAGTCCTCTTCATCGACTGCTTTTTGCAGGGCCGTTTTCAGTATGCCTATCGTGTCTTCCTGCAGCAGTTCGTCTTTGTCCGGTTCGCTGCCTCCCATCGGGTCGGTGGAACCTTCGGCGGTTTTCAGACATTCTGCTTCGAGGATGTCTTCGTAGACAAAGATGGGGGCATTCATGCGCAATGCCAGGGCAACGGCGTCGCTGGTACGCGCATCAATCCGGAGAATGGTTTCTTCGGCTTTCATATAAAGGTAAGAGTAGAATACTCCGTTGTCTACTTTATAGATAAGAATACGCATCAGTTTTACACCCAGCACCTCAAGAACGGAAGCAAATAGGTTATGGGTCAGCGGACGGGGCGGTACAATACCTTTCATCTCGATGACCATAGCTTGTGCTTCGGTGGCACCTATAATAATCGGAAGCTGGCGTTTGCCACCCACTTCACCCAGTACCAGGGCATAGGCACCCGCTTGCGCCTGGCTGTTGGAAATGTTTAGTACTTGTAGTTCTATCTTTTTCTTATTCATACCTATTAAATCAACCTGACTCTCAATCAGTTTTTCTCTATTTTTTCCGGATTATGTTTATAGCGGAACACCATTCCAAATAGCAGACCAATGACTAAAGCATATCCTGCAAAGATAAGCCATACCGGTGTCCAGTCGCGGCTTACCAGTCCTCCGCCTTCGGCATATACCGAGAAGGCATCCACCACGGCTCCGCTGGCATAACCTCCGATGATGGCTCCCACACCGTTCGTCATCATGAAGAACAAGCCTTGTGCGCTGGCACGGATACTGGGATGTGCCTCCATTTCTGTAAACAGCGAGCCCGATACATTGAAAAAGTCAAATGCCATGCCGTAGACAATCATCGAGAGAATGAGCATCCAGAGTCCGCTTCCCGGGTCTCCGAGGGCAAAGAGCCCGAAACGGAATACCCATGCAAACATACTTATTAACATAACACGCTTGATTCCGAAATGTTTCAGGAAGAAGGGGATGGCAAGGATAAACAGCGTCTCACTCATTTGCGAGATGGAGAGCAGGATGACGGAGTGTTTTACACCGAACGAATCTGCATATTCGGGTATGGAAGCAAACGAACCCAGGAAAAGGTCGCCGTATGTGTTTGTTATTTGAAGGGCGGCTCCCAGCAGCATGGAGAACAAGAAGAAGATAGCCATCTTCTTGCGCTTGAACAGCACCAGTGCGTCCAGTCCGAAAGCGGAGAGCATCGTTTTTCCTTCGCTGCGCATGGGGGGGCAGGCTGGCAAAGTGAAAGCATAAAGTCCCAGCATGGCTGCCGATATGGCTGCCACATAGAGCTGTGCCGAACTTGCCTTGAACCCGGTGAGGTCCACAGCCCACATGGCACAGATAAAGCCTACCGTTCCCCATACACGGATGGGGGGGAAGTCTTTCACCAAATCCATTTTATATCTTTCCAGCGCATTGTAGGATACGGTGTTGGCCAGAGATAGTGTAGGCATGTAAACAAGCATGTTGAGCAGCATGGCCCAGTACATGTGGTTGTATGTGGTGGCAGTTGAAGCATAAATCAGAGCACCGGCACCGATGAGGTGGAGTATGCCATAAAGGCGTTCGGCGTTTATCCATTTGTCGGCGATGATACCGGTCAGTCCGGGCATTATCAGTGAGGCTATACCCATGGTTGCAAAGATTGCTCCGATTTGTCCGCCTTCAAAATGTAACGTACCGCCCATGTAACCACCTAATGAAATCAGCCATGCTCCCCAAACGAAGAATTGCAGGAATTGCATGGCAGTGAGTCGGAATTTGATGCTCATAATATTAGCTTTTTATGTTTTGAATTATGTAATAGATGCAAATGTACAATGAGACTAGGAGAAAAACAAGTTCTGTACGGCTTTTTCTTCAACGAAAGAGATTAATGAGGGATGGGTTTTGGGAAGGAATGTATTATAAAAAAAGAAGGGTATCTATCCCAGACACCCAATCTTTATTAACCTTAAATCTAATACCATGAAAAACACAGTGCAAATATACACGGTTTATGTTATATAACATGCTGTTTTGGCGTATTTCTGCTTTTTATTAACTCTATTTAAGAAAAGCAGGCTAACAAAGCCTGCTTTTTCCTTTATTCTACATATAGAACCAGTCCTTTCAGGTATTCCCCTTCCGGATGATAGATGCTGACCGGGTGGTCGGCAGGTTGCGTCAGTTGGTGCAGGATGCGTACGCTGCGGCCGGACATGGCAGCGGCTGTGAACACGGCGGTGCGGAAGTTTTCTTTGCTGACGGCTTGCGAGCACGAGAAAGTGAAAAGAATACCTCCGGGCTTGATTTTTTCGAAAGCCTTGACATTGAGTTTGCGGTAGCCTTGCAGGGCATTGCGCAGAGCATCGCGGTGCTTGGCAAAAGCAGGAGGGTCAAGAACTATCAGGTCGTATTGGTCGCCCATGCGGTCAAGGTATTTGAAGGCATCTTCTGCATAGGCGGCATGGCGGGTGTCACCCGGGAAGTTCAGTTCGATGTTCTTGTTGGTCAAGTCGATGGCTTTGGCGGAGCTGTCCACGGAATGCACCAGTTTGGCGTCTCCACGCATAGCATATACGGAGAAGCCGCCGGTATAGCAGAACATATTCAGTACGCTGCGGCCTTTGGCATAACGTTCCAGTAGCGAACGGTTCTCGCGTTGGTCTACGAAGAAACCGGTTTTTTGGCCTTTCAGCCAGTCGATGTGGAACTTCAGGCCGTACTCCATGGCTACATTGTCCGTGCTGCCGCCTTTCAAGAAACCATTCTCCGGATAGAGGTCGGCCTTGAAGGGAAGGGTCGTCTCCGATTTGTAATAGATATTGTCAATCTGGCTGCCCATCACTTCGGTAAGGGCATCGGCAATGGCCATGCGGTCGAGGTGCATGCCGGCAGAATGTGCCTGCATCACTGCGGTACGGGCATAAATGTCGATAACCAGCCCCGGCAGGTTGTCTCCCTCCCCGTGCACCAGGCGATAGGTGTTGTTTGTCGGGTTTCCGGCTATGCCGATACTGCGGCGCATGTCGTATGCTATGCTGAGTTTGCGTTTCCAGAAGTCCGCATTGATTTCTTCTTCTTGACGGAAGGTCAGTACGCGTACGGCGATACTGCCAATCTGAAAATGCCCTTTGGCTATGAATTCCTTTTTGGACGTGTAGATTTCAACAACTTCCCCTTCTTCGGGCTCTCCGTCGAAATGTGCGATGGCGCCGGAAAACACCCACGGGTGAAAACGCTTTAATGACTCCTCTTTATTGGGTTTAAGGTATACTTTGTACATATATATAATGTGATTAATGTGGTAATGTGATAATGTGCATTACATTACCACATTATTATTGGCTTCTATCTCAAAATCTCCTGTCCGTTTCAGTTCTTGCAGCTTGTTGTAGATGTTGAGGCATGCCCAGGCATCGGTGGCGGCATACAGTTTCTGCGGTTCGGTCAAGGTTTCGGCTTCCCAGTTGGAAAGGCGCTGGCTTTTCGAAATCTTTTCCCCGAAGAGGATGGCGTATATCTTCTGCAGGCTTTTGTCCTGGATGCCGAAAGCGCGGACATATTCCTGCAATTCGATGCAGGCATGCTGTTCGAAGGGCGCGCGTTTGTGCAGCATCATGAAGTCGTCCCGCAAGGAAAGGCCTACTTTCGTTACGCTTGGGTTTTCCAGCAATGTGATAACCGGCAGAGTCAGTCCCGTCAGGTTGAGGCGGAACAGAAAGCAATGTTCCTCTGAGGAAATCTGTAGCAGGGCCACCTTGTGTATCTGTCCTTTTGTGAACGATGGACGGGTTTCGCTGTCTATGCCCAGCAACGGGCAGGACTTCAGATAGGCGACTGCCTTTTCCGCTTCCCATGGTGTCTGTACGACATGTATCTGTCCCGGAAAAGCGGCTTTGGGCAGGTCTTTCAAGATTTCTTTATCTATTGTTCTTTTGATAACCATAATTTAAAATTCAAAGTCAGCGGTTTCTTCCTCTTCATCCTCGCCTTGCGCATACTTCACCTCGTGTAGGGCACGCAGGGTGTTGACAAGCTTCTGTCCCCAATGGAGGCGGAAGTTTTCCTGGCAGATGGCAAGCGAATCGTTCATCGTCTCGTTGAAACCCAGCTGGAATACGAAGATAAAGTCCTTGATGTCCTGGTATATGTCGGTCAAGTCTTCGGAAATGTTCCTGGTGATGGGCTGGTCACTATACTTCATGTCGGATACGAATACGTCCAGGTAGTCGTCTTTCTCGGCCAGGATATTGGCGAGGTTCATGCGGAGTACCTCATAGGTCTCTTCGGTGACGAATGTTTCCGGCGCCTCGTCTCCTATGGTTTCGCACTCGGGCAGCATGGAGGCCTTCAGGTAGAGCAGCGGAAGTATTTTTAAGGAGGTATCGACGAACGCGGAACGTTTCCCCCCTTCCGCTTGTTCCAGAAACTTGCAAAACTCGGCGGCTACGGTCACAAACTCTACGGCATTCCGGTCGAATATCACTTGACTTTCTTTTTTCATATCTTCTTGATTTGAAACGCAAAGATAGCGCAAACCGAAAGTAGAAGCAAATTAATTGGCAGGATTATTCTTTTTTCACTACATGATATTCTGTTCCTCTTGTCTTCCGGCGGCTGCTGATGCCCAGTTTGTGGAGTGCACGTCCGAACAGAGCCACTTTATTGATGGACAGCCGGTCTTTGGTCTTGGTTTGCAAGAAGGAGAGAATCTCCATAGGGGTCATCCAGTCTCCTTCCTCTTCATTTTCGGCGGGATGGAAGTGGCAGAGGAAGAGGAAGAGCTGTTCCAACGGTGTGGGCTGTTCAAACTCCCGGTTGGTCTGTTTCAAGATGGCTTCGTCGGAATCGTCCAGCCAGTAGCGTTCACCTTTGGCTATGGCATCCATGGCTTGTGCGTAGAGTTGCCGGTAGTTGATGGTGACATTGGTATGGATGGGGCCGGTGACTTCGATGCAGATGAAACGGCGGCTGCCGCTGGGGTCTGTCAGCAGGTCTTTCTGGTTGCTGGTGGCTATAAAGGAGGCGTAGCGTCTTATTTCCTGGATGGCGGTGCCGTAAGGCTTGCGCAGGTTTGCCACGGGTTTCTGCAGCAGATGCTTTAGAAAACCTTGCTGATTGACGCTGATTTGGTCGAATTCGTCGATGTTTATCAGGAAAAAGCGGCCGAGGCTCCGCTCTGCGTCCTGCTTGCTTTTGAAGTCGATACTGTCGGTATATCCGAAGCGCAGTTCGGGTGGCAGCAGGATGCGGCAGAAGGTACTTTTACGATAGCCTTGGGCTCCGACCAGTAGGGGAGACGTGTTGTTTCCATGCTGACGGTCGATGTTTTGCCAGTGCGCCGTCATGCTGAGAAACCAGCGGTAGAAGAGTTCCCGCCAGTACGGATTGTTGCAGGGGACGAGGTCGGCCAATGCGCGGATACGGTCCTTGCCGTCCCAATGTCCGGTGCTGTTCAGATATTCTTCGATGGGGTTGTACAAGGGAATGGCGTCCGAGTTGAGGTAGCGTGCCACATCTCTGTCCCATACGCTGATTCCTTCTTTCAGGGCATTCTGTCCGATACTGCTTCTTACCCGCTGGTCGGCAGGGCGGAAATGGAAGTGTATGGAGTCCCGTTGGCGGAATTCCAATTCTCCCAGCACGGTGTTCCAGCGGAACTCATAGCGTCTGTTCATGAATTCTTCCAGGTGGAAGGCGGTGATTTGGTCGCGGGTCATGCTGCTGCGGGTGCCGAAGCCTTTGCATTCGCGGTAGAGGTTGTGCAGGGTCATGCGCACCAGTTGTTCATCCGCTTCGCGGTAGTAGTGCATCATGACTTGACGTACTGCCTCTTCTTCGGGAATGCCGGCTTTGTAGCAATGCCCGGCAAGCAGGTAGAGCAGGGGGCGAAGGTCATCGCCCCGTTTCCAGTTTTCCAGCTCTTCGAAGGTACGGTTCAGGGCGGCTTCGAAGAGGATGGAGAAGGTTTGGGAGGCCGGATAGCCGGGGGCAATGCGCATCAGCGGGTTTGCTTCGGTCTGTTTCCGTTGGCCGAAGGTGGGCTCGTCGGGCACGGACAAAGGCTGTTCCAGACAGAAAGGGACGGCAGACGGATTGTAATAGGGACGGTCATCGAGCGTCATGCGGCAGCTTTGCTCCACGGCAGGTTCTTTCAGTGTGATGGGGTAGGGGAGCAGGGGCTGGTAACAGTTTACGGCGAGCCGGTAGGCAGCGGTATGAAACAGCCTGATTTTTTCTTCCTGCCTGGGGCGCGAACCGTCGGGGGTGGCAAACAGTACCCATATTTTTACGCTTCGTCCACTGCTTCCGCAAAAGGCGGCAAAAGTTTGCGGCAGCAGGGCCGCCTGGTGCTTTACTTGCTCCACTTCCACGGCATTGGCCAGGTGGTTGACTTCAATCTGTACCAGTCCGTTATAGGTTTTTAGGTATCTTTCCCCCTCTTTGCTGCGGGCATATTCTGCGGCAGGGCAGATGCGTGGCAGTTTGTCTATGCAGGGGTAGTGTCCGTTGCTTCCGGTGATGTGGGGAATGAGGCTGCGCAAGGCGGATATGTGTCCGGCTTTGTTCTCGGTTTTCATCTTCTCCATCAAGGTGTCGCTGGGCCATGTGCTGAATGTCTCTTTGCCGGTTTCACGAGCGGTGCGTATAAGGGTAAGTTTCATGGGGTGCTTGCTGTATTAAAGTCCGCAAAGCTACTGAAAAATGACGGGACAGCCGAGGAAAAGTGGAATTATGATGAAACTTCTCATATTTATTCCGGCTGTACGTCGTAATCCGACTGGTTTTTCACGCCGACAATGTCTTGCTTCCTCACCTCGGTTGTTAATATGTGCTGCAACTGCTGTGAGGTCAGCGTCTCGGTGGGAGAGAACTCAGCCGACTTCATATAGCTTAAAATGGCATTGCGCAGCTGACCTCCTTCCGGAGTGTGGCGAATTGCTTCGAGGTTGCTCATACAAACCAATACCTTACCGTTGTCTACGGCAAATTCGAACAGCAAGCCTAACTTGTGGTTCCGCTCCACATTGTCTACTACTTGGATAAGCGGCTTGTATTCGTGGCGTGTAGCGTTCAGAATAAAGGGACGGGCATGGCGTACGATGCTCCACCATTGCCAGTTGCTATGGCACTCGGTGGGGAACTGCCGGAACAAGGGATGTTTCTCGTCCATCAGCAAGGAGAGGGTGCCCGGCGAAACTTCGCGGCCGGCGTTTTCCGAAATGCTTTTGAACATGGCATAGTTCCAGTAGTCAGGAGTAAAAAGTCCGCCTACACTCTGTTCTTCAATGGCTTTGTGGTCGGGTATAAGCAGTATCTTCCCTCCTTGGCTCAGTATCTTTCGCGCCTCGTCATCCAAGGACTGACAGATGAAGATGTCCGCTTCGCTTTCCGGTGTCCGGTCGGGGTATACCCATAAGTTATAATAGTTATGATAATTCCCGGTGGTCAGTGTCAGTCGCAATTGGGCAGGCTTGTCTATTTCGGTAAGGGTGCTTTTCAACTCACCCACCTGCATTACTTTTCCTTGCTCTACATGGGCGGGGACTTTGCCTTCGCGAACAAAAGTTACGCTGTCACTCAGGCTTTCCAGACGCCAGCATAATGCATCAGACCATGGTTGCTCTTCGTAATTTGTCAGGGCGAGTCCTATGTTCAGCTCTTCTTTGTTGCTGTAACAGTAGGTGTCCATAAGCGCCAGCAGTACCACCGGAGCACAAAAGCCGCGGAATGTTTCGGGAGTGACAATGCCTTTGCTGTCCATGAAAGCATCCAGAATGCCTACCAGTGCCGAGCCTTGTCCGGGAAAGTCTTGAAGGTCGAGCATCTGGAATCCGCCTAAACCGGCAGTGCGCAGGCCGTATTCAATATCAGCCTTGTAGCATTCGACGGCAAACCGGCCGGTGGCCTGATGGAATGCGTCAATCTGGTTCTGCAGTCCATTTTCATTGAGCCGGTCACGGAATATCTCCAAGTTATATGGATGCAATACGCCGGTGTATTTCTCCAACTCCTTGTAGTCGGGATAAATTTGGAACTGTCCGGTTTCGTGACTGATGACCGGTCGGGGAGATTTCGCTATGGCAGCAGTATAATCCGCACGGGTATTGGGACGGGTGTTGTTCAAGATACCTCCCTTTTCGGCATCGACAAAGGCAAACGAACTGCGTACGTGCGTTGTATAGCCTTCGCCTCCTCCTACCCGGCAGGTTGTCAGATAATCTTCACCGTCTATGGCACCTCCCCAACCCAGGAAGTTGTTGGAACCGAACGAATAGAGATGGCGGTTGTCATGTTTTCTGAATCCGTCCAGCCAATTGCGCATCAGGTCAACGTCGCCACCCAACTCGTTGCCCAGTCCCAACATGGTGAATGAGGGGTGATTGCCCATGTAGTCGAGGGTCATATAGGCTTCGTTCAGCAAGAAGTCATTCAAGCGATGGTTGTCCGGTGAAATGCTTCCCCATAAAGGCAACTCGGCTTGGAAATAGATACCCTCGATGTCGGCAGCGGCAAAAGCGGCGCGGGGCGGGGTGTAGGAATGGCAACGGTAGTAGTTGATGCCATAACTCTTGGCTGTCTGAAAAACTTTTCGCCAGGACTTTACATCCATCGGCGCATATCCGGTAAGTGGGAATACGCAAGCGTCGTGTTTGCCGCGCAAGAAGGTCTTGAAGCCGTTTATGGTGAACTGAGTACCTTCGGTGGCAAAGTCGCGCATACCGAAATCTGTTATTATATTGTCTTTACCCTCGTTTGTGGCAAGGGTCACGTTCAGTGCATAAAGTGTGGGGTGGAATTCGCTCCATGTCTGCATCCGGTTGCCCATGTCGAGCGTCAGTTCTATTTTATTTTCACCTTTGCTCAAGCCGACTTGTTTTTCCATGTCCGGTAACTGGTGTTCTTGTTGGGTGTTCCACGTCTTGGCAGAAAGGGTCACTACGCCCGATTGCTCCGAATCGCTGTATATGTTTACATGGATGCGGGCCTTTTTCTCCTTTACAGACGGGTAGACTTGTACCTGCTCGAGATAGGTGTGTGGGGTCGCTTCGATGTAGAAATCGCCCAGAATGCCGTTCCAGTTGGTTTGTGTGCCGTCGGTCCAGGCATGCGAGCTTTGGATTTCGGCTGGTACGGAGCTGGGGGAATTGTCAATGCGTATCTTTATATGGTGGCTGCCGGGTGCCAAGGCCGGCAGGCTATAGCAGTGAGGTGCATAGATATGTCCCAACGTGCCGACGCTGTCCCCGTCTATCCAGAGAGTACTGGGCTTTGTACGTTCCATGAAGAGTATCAGGCGTTTCCCTTCCATCTGTACGGGAATTTCAACATCTTTTTCATATTCTACGATGCCGGAGTAGGGATAAGTCCGTGTCAACTGGGAGGTTACATTGGTGGGATGCCTGCCGTCTCCCAACTTGTTTTCATCCGTCGTACCGGGCAATGTGCAGTTCCCTAATGAACTGTTCCAATTTCCTGATAAATCGATTCGTTCTCTTATTGTCTGGAATTCTTTTTTGTCTGTACATGATGCCAGACATGCCAATAAGCATAATACAATGAAATTTCTCATAAACTACCTGTTTTTCATGGCCGGTGATTGATTGACCGGTTGCAAATATAGGGCATTGCTCCCGTCTCTCTGTATACAAAATGTTTCCAATTATGTGACGGGATGTTTTTTTATTGCTATCTTCATGCTTGATATTAGTGTTGTTGAGTGTTCGTCATTATAGATGAGGATTTTTATATCATGTAATTTGTTTCTGTCTTTATGAATAAAGAATTGAAAATCAGTGATAAATCACCTTTTGAGAAAATAAGGAAGTTTGATGGGCAAGGACGGTCATACTGGACTTCGAGGGAATTGTGCGCTGCTTTGGGGTATAGTACGTACCAGAAATTTTCCGTTCCATTGGCAAAGGCCATGAAGTCCGCCGAAGCGGATGGCATAAATGTGGATGACCATTTTAACCTGATGGTTGAAATGGTTGGGGTAGGCTCTGGTGCATGTAGGAGCGTGGAAAACTATCACCTTACGCGGGAGGCTTGCATCTTTATAGCGAGGCAGGTCTATGCTAAAAAGAAAGAAGTGCAGGCAGCCCTTGAATATTTTTCCAGTGTTAGCATTGATTTTGATGGGCCGAATGTGATGTGAACTGTCAGGAGGCTGTCTCTGAGATGGAGAAAGATAAAATCAGAGAGAGGAACCGGAAGCATTGGGAAGAACTAAATGGCATAGCTTCAGAGTTTTATAAAAAGAAGATGAGGTTGTTGGATGAAGTGGAGGATTTTAAAGCGGATGCTTCTTTTCATGGAAACAAGGCTCCGCATCACATGATGTATAAGCTGGAGACATTGTATAGTAAGGATGGATGCAGAGGGTATGAATTTCTGATAGAATATGATGTGTATGAACCGGTTGTCGGTATTTATTATGGGTGTAAGGGACTGATTCTTGATGAGAATGATAAAGATGGGATGGCCATGTTCAATGAAGAATGGGAAGATATTCGTTATTATGTTACTGCTGTTCTTGAAAATACATTTCCGGGGAAATTTTTCACTCACCGCTTTAAGCCTACAAATAATGCGAACAACCATACTTATTGGCCCTTTTGGATTACTCTTCATGAAGATGAGGATATTGTGGAGGTGGGTGCAAGGGCGGTTCGTCTTATAAGAAGTGTATATGAGGGGTATCTTGAAAATGAAGATGTTGAGGCTCTGAGAAAACGTTCTGACTCCCGGAAAGAGTCTCAAAAAGAGGATAAGATACGTTTCTCTGCTGATGTTAACTTTACAAAAGAGGCATATCAGGAACTGCTTGAAAAGATAGGCCGAATGTCGAAAAAGGGAAAGGGGAAGACAAATAAAAAATTGTTTGAGAAGCTGCTGGAAAAGGCCACTGAAAGTGGATACTTAACAAAAGAAAAACACTATGAGGCAGCGTGGCGGATAGTAGGAAACGGAGATGTGAAAGAGCGAGATTTCCAGAAGAAAACTAATAAACAATTTGTCTATGTGATTATACTTCTTCTTGGGTATATGCAATTTTATTTGAAAACATTAGATACTTCTAAGTGTGGTAAAGAAAATAATAGAATAGTGGCTGTTTCACCTCCTTACACGCATATCAACAAGATTCTGATGACAATGAACGGCAGATCTTTCGGGGCAACACTAAGAAAGGTGTGTACAAAGGGCGATGCTACATCTATAATAATAAATGCATGGAAAATATTGCAAACTCTATTAGACCTGCCAAAGGACGCGTGGAGAATCGTAAATGATACATTGAACTTTCCTGACTGGCAATGGGAAGAATTTAAAAAGAACATGAGGAATGGATAAAGAGGTTGATTGCCTTTTTCGTAGACGTCTATTTCGTGCTTGATTCTTCCCCCATATTTTTGCAATCGTTAATGCTAACGGTTGCTTTTTGTTTTTATAGGCAGAGGGCGCCATAATATAAACTTTAAAAAAAAAGATTATGGAAAATCAAGAATTTCCAAAAGGAGTCGGTTTCGCTCCGTTTTTGCGTTCATTCATGAGTAATTCTTCTATTTCTATTGATGAACTTGCAGTGGCTATGACAATGTCGAAGTACGCAATTACACGTTTGGCCGAGGGCAAGAGCTATCCTACTGACGTGTGCTATGCAGAATTCTGTATCATGTTCACCGTTGTATTAGGCAAAGATTTTGATGCTTACAAAAAGATGACTAGAAAAGACAAAGATGATTTGGTTGCCAAAATAATGGCAAGTGGAGGATCTGTTTGTACGGTGGCAGGAATGATAAGCTTGATTTCGGCTTCAGGTGTTGTTGCTGGGTTGTCGGCAGCAGGAATAACCTCCGGATTGGCTGCAATTGGCGGTATAATAGGAGGTGGTATGCTGGCAGGGATTGCAGTTGTTGCGGCTGCCCCATTGGTAGTAGGGGCCATATTGTATTCTCTTTGTAAACCCAAAGATAAAAAGGCCGATTTTTTGCTTGCGTACAGATATGATTTAGACCCCAAATATGAAATAAATCCTCAAGACAATGAAGATGAAGATATGGATTGAAGAAGCAATGAAGGAAATGGTAGAAGAGGTAGAAAAAAATGAACCGATGCCAAAACATTGGAAACGCAATGTGCTGCTGTTCTGCTTGTTGTCGGCCGTTTGTTTTCAGACGGGACTTTTGGTGTTGGCAAAAAACGGCATTGCTTCCGCTGATAGAAGTCCTCTTTTCATTGCAATTGGCATTGTCTGTTCTATGCTGGTGGGAGTTGTGCTGATTAAATGCTGCTTATATGCAAAAAGAATAATGAATAAAAGTAATAATTAAAAATAAGATAGTTATGGAATGTATTTTTTGTTTGAATGAGAATGCCTATTTCGATGGCGTGAATTATGTTTGTCCGGATTGTGGAAGAGAATGGCCATGTGATGAAATTGCGGATGACGATGATGATAACAACAAGTTGCGTTGCCCTGAGTGTGGCTCGCATTTGGTCTATCCTGATTCAAGTGGTATTAATGATTATGCTTGTGATGCTTGTGGGTGTAGATGGGATGGTGACGATGATGACTACGATGAAGATTATGACGATGATGATGAAGATTAATTATTGCAATTATGGAACTGGGCAAATAGCGCTATTATTACCGCATTATTACATGCTTCAATCTGAAAAAGATTAGCATTCCTTTGCCAAGCCCCCTGCTTTTCATTATCTTTGCCTCTGTAGTTTGTAGTTGCGCACAGTCGTGGAATGTCTTTCTCATAGTTGTGAAGAAGGTGTATCACAAATATGAAGAAGGTAAACCACAGCTGTGCGCATCTTTTTTTGATAAGCTTTCAGCAGAAGGAAGAACGCTTCTTTGCGTAAGGAAGACCCATGCTCTGCCTAATGAAAGCCGGTACTTTGCATGAGCGAAACCTGCAGACAGCAACAGAAATGAATCTAAAAATGGAGGAAAGAATATGGCAATTTTATTTGATTGGTACGAAAACCCGAAAACGAAGGATAAACAAGGGGAAGAACTGACCCTGCATCCCCGGATTAAACTGAACGGCTCCACGACGACCGATGAGCTGCGCAGGCATATACAAGAATACTGCTCGCTGACCGAGACGGATGTACTAGCGGTACTCGATGCTTTGTCGCATTTTGTGGGACGCGAGCTGGGGGAGGGCAGGCAGGTACATTTGGACGGCATCGGTTACTTTGTTCCCACGCTGACCTGCACGGAACCGGTGACACTGGAGACAAAGCGGAAAAGTACTAAGGTGAAGTTGAAAAACATCACTTTCAGACCGGACAAGGCGCTGCGCAGTGAGATAGGAGTATTGAAGGTAAAGCCGCTGAAATTGCGGAATCTCACGAAAAAGAGGCTGACGGATGATGAGGTGAAGCAAAAAGTGGTGAACTATCTACGTAAGAATGAGTTCATCACCCGCAGTGTTGTACAGTCGATTTGCGGCATGACCCGCACGACTGCGACGCGGCAGATTCGTCGTCTTTGTGAGGAGAATGTGTTGGTGAACAAAGGGTTGCAGAAACAGCCGATTTATTTTTTGAAGGAAAAAGAGTAGGTTGATGCGTATAGGGCTTGCATGGATTGCGTCATGTAGGCAAAATCTGCCTGCATGCTTGCATGAGGTCTGCTTGCATGGCGCAATCTGTTGTAAATTAGTGCGCTATGTCATTTCATGCAAGCATGTAAGTAAAACATGCGATAAAACTACAGTTGTAGATTAGGAATACCTATAATCGGCAGACGAGAAATTAAAGAATGAAAACAACGCGGCAGAAGGATAGTTTTTATTATTTTTGCAATCAATTCTCAATAGTTATTTAAAAAATATGGCAAAGAAAAATTCAACAGCTAAAGATACGGAGCTGTCACTCTCGTTTTTTGGGAAAGTGGCAGCGTTATTTAGAAGTGAAACTGTTCATTTCGTTATCGGCTTGGTACTGGTAATCTTTTCGGTTTATTTGTTGCTCGCCTTTTCGTCGTTCTTTTTCACGGGAGCGGCAGACCAGAGCATCATTGACGGAGGCAGTGCGCAGGAGCTGATTTCCACCAATAATGGGGTGAAGAACTACGCCGGTAGCCGCGGTGCGCAGTTGGCCAGCTATCTGATAAATGATTGTTTCGGCGTATCGTCTTTCCTGATTCTCGTGTTCCTGGCTGTGGCGGGATTGAAGCTGATGCGGGTGCGTGTGGTGCGCTTGTGGAAGTGGTTCATCGGCTGTTCGTTGATGCTGGTGTGGTTCTCGGTATTTTTCGGTTTTGTGTTTGTAGACCAGTACAAGGACTCTTTCCTCTATCTGGGCGGTATGCACGGATACAATGTCAGCAACTGGCTTGTGTCTCAAG
Organism: Bacteroides sp. AR20; assembly: GCF_964250605.1. NCBI lineage: Bacteria > Pseudomonadati > Bacteroidota > Bacteroidia > Bacteroidales > Bacteroidaceae > Bacteroides > Bacteroides sp. AR20. The sequence continues at coordinate 170,592 of NZ_CAXUGK010000001.1, forward strand.
TCGGTGTGCCGGGAGTATGGCTGCTATTGTTGGTAACTGCCATCTGCTTCCTCATCTATCTGAGTGCACGGACTGTCATCTGGTTGCGCAGATTGTTTAGTCTCAGCTTCTTGAAGCGTAAGGAGAAGGCGGAAAGCGTGCTGGGTGAAACGCCGGAAGAGTTCAAGACCTCTTGGGGTGCAAAGGAAAAGACTACTGCTCCGACACCGGAAGCTGCGGAGCCGGAAAAGGTTCTTGAAAAGGAGGAGGAGGTTGCTACAGAGGAAGAAGAGGACGAACCGCTGAATGAAATCACCCTTGACTTGGGTGGAAGTGATGGAAAGGTAAAGCCAGCCAAGTCTGCGGATGAGGATGTTACCATGACTTTTGAGACTCCTGCACCGGAGCCGGTGCCCCCTTTTCGGGAACAGCCGGTAGAGAAGGAGCCGGCATTCCAGGTTGAAAAGGCCGAAGAGGAGGAGTATGTGGGAACGGAGAAGGAGCCGTACAATCCCCGTCTGGATTTGGAAAACTATCATTACCCCACAATAGACTTGATGAAGCATTACGATGACAATGGTCCGACCATTGACATGGTAGAGCAGAACGCGAACAAGGATAAGATTATCAATACTCTGCGTAGTTTCGGTATAGAAATCAGTACCATTAAGGCGACGGTAGGTCCTACGGTGACGCTGTATGAAATCACTCCCGAGCAGGGCGTCCGCATTTCGAAGATACGCGGTCTGGAAGATGATATTGCCCTCAGCCTTTCGGCGCTCGGCATCCGTATCATCGCTCCCATTCCGGGAAAGGGTACGATTGGTATCGAAGTGCCCAACTCCAATCCGAAGATTGTATCCGGTCAGAGCATTATCGGCAGCAAGAAGTTCCAGGAGTCTACTTACGACTTGCCCATCGCACTGGGTAAGACAATTACGAATGAAGTGTTTATGGTGGATTTGTGCAAGATGCCGCACGTGCTCGTTGCCGGTGCTACCGGTCAGGGTAAGTCCGTGGGGTTGAATGCCATCATCACCTCCTTATTATATAAGAAGCATCCGGCAGAGCTGAAGTTTGTGCTGGTAGACCCCAAAAAAGTAGAATTCAGCATCTACTCCGTAATTGAGCATCACTTCCTCGCGAAATTACCCGACGGGGAAGATGCCATCATTACGGACGTCACGAAGGTGGTGCAGACTTTGAACTCCATCTGTGTGGAGATGGATACTCGCTATGACTTGCTGAAAGCTGCCCATGTGCGCAATATCAAGGAGTATAACGAGAAGTTCATCAACCGTCGTCTGAATCCGGAAAAGGGGCATAAGTTCATGCCTTATATCGTAGTCGTTATCGACGAGTTCGGTGACTTGATTATGACAGCCGGTAAGGATGTGGAACTGCCCATCGCACGTATCGCCCAGTTGGCGCGTGCCGTGGGTATACATATGATTATCGCTACACAGCGACCGACAACAAACATCATTACGGGTACGATTAAGGCCAACTTCCCGGCGCGTATCGCCTTCCGTGTATCGGCAATGGTCGATTCGCGTACCATCCTCGACCGTCCGGGAGCCAACCAGCTGATAGGCCGCGGTGATATGTTATTCCTACAGGGAGCTGACCCGGTGCGTGTGCAGTGTGCCTTTATTGATACGCCCGAAGTGGCGGAGATTACGAAGTTTATCGCCCGCCAGCAGAGTTACCCCACTGCTTTCTATCTGCCCGAATATGTGGATGAAAATACAGGAGGTGATTTGGGGGATGTGGATATGGGACGTCTCGATCCTTTGTTCGAGGATGCAGCCCGTCTCGTTGTTATTCACCAGCAGGGTTCCACATCGCTCATTCAGCGTAAGTTTGCCATCGGTTATAATCGTGCCGGCCGCATCATGGACCAGTTGGAGAAAGCGGGGATTGTGGGACCGGCGCAAGGTAGTAAGGCGCGTGAGGTGTTCTGTATAGATGAGAGCGACCTGGAAATGCGGTTAAACAATTTGCAATAAGGAATGGTTATTTATAGAATGATGAAACTTGATAAGCTTTTACTTGGTGTGCTATTGCTGTTGTTTGCTGTGCCGATGTCGGCACAACAACCGGATGCCAAGAATATATTGGAGCGTACAGCCGAAGCCTTTCGGAAAGCGGGAGGGGTGAAGCTGGCGTTTACCGTGAACGAACAACAAGGCTCTTATGCGGGAGTTCTCTATCTGGAAGGTGAGAAATTTGTGGTTGAGACCGAGGGAATGAAGACTTGGTTTGACGGACATACGCAGTGGAGCTATGTGGCTTCGGCAGATGAGGTGAATGTATCGGAACCTACGCAGGAGGAATTGCAGACTCTTAATCCGTATGCTTGGTTGTCCCTCTACAAGCAGGGATACAGATTGAAGTTGAGCAGTGTCGGTGGTAAGCAAGACAAGTCTGTTTATTACATCACCATGACTGCTGCCGACAAGAGAAGAGACCCTGAAAGTGTCTATCTGTTTGTGACAAAGGATACGTATCGTCTGCATCAAGTGGACTTGGCACCACGGGGGAGTAAGTATATGACTACTATCCTTATTAATAACTACCAGACCGGACAATCCTATCCGGATAGTTTCTTTGTCTTTGACAAAAAAGCCTATCCCACGGCTGAAGTCATCGACATGCGCTAAATAGTAAATTGTAAATAGTCAAATAGTAAATAATATAATGATGGAAACAGAAAAAGTAAAATGTCTGATTGTCGGTTCGGGTCCTGCCGGCTATACTGCCGCTATTTATGCAGGCCGTGCCAATCTTTCACCGGTACTTTATGCAGGATTGCAGCCCGGTGGCCAGTTGACAACCACTACTGATGTGGAGAATTTCCCCGGTTATCCCCAAGGTATCGGAGGTCCGGAATTAATGGAAGACCTGCGGAAGCAAGCCGAACGTTTTGGTGCAGATTTGCGTTATGGAGTTGCTACCGCAGCCAATCTTGCTGAAGCACCTTACAAGATTACGATTGATGACGAAAAGATGATTGAGGCTGAAACGCTGATTATTGCTACAGGTGCCGCTGCGAAGTATCTGGGGCTGGAGGATGAAAAGAAATATGCGGGAATGGGTGTCAGCGCTTGTGCCACTTGTGACGGTTTCTTCTACCGCAAGAAAACGGTAGCTGTTGTAGGGGGTGGAGATACTGCCTGCGAGGAAGCTGTTTACCTTGCCGGACTGGCTGCCAAGGTTTATCTGATTGTCCGCAAACCTTATCTTCGCGCTTCCAAGATTATGCAGGAGCGTGTGATGAAGCATGACAAGATTGAAGTACTGTTCGAACATAATGCCGTAGGCTTGTTTGGAGAGAACGGTGTGGAAGGTGTACATTTGGTACAGCGTATGGGTGAACCTGATGAGAAGCGCTATGATGTGGCTATTGACGGTTTCTTCTTGGCTATCGGCCATAAACCCAACTCAGATATTTTCAAACCTTATGTAGATACGGACGAAGTAGGTTATATCGTCACCGAGCCGGGAACACCGCGTACCAAAGTGCCGGGCGTATTCGCCGCCGGAGACGTTGCTGATCCTCACTATCGTCAAGCCATCACCGCTGCCGGAACTGGTTGCCAGGCAGCCATTGAAGCGGAAAGATATTTGTCTGCGAAAGGACTGATTTAGTGATTAGTGATTAGGGGTTAGGATGGCAATAATGTGTTTTTATTATGCTAACCCCTAATCGCTTATCCCTTGTCACTTATTCCTTATCCTATCTTGCTGATTTTCTTCAGCTTTTCTTCGTCTATGATTTTGATTTTACGCCCGTCGATGGTGATTAACCGTTCTGTGGCAAACTGTGACAACGTACGTATGGCGTTGGAAGTGGTCATGTTTGACAAATTGGCCAGATCTTCACGCGAGAGATAGATACTCAAGGTGGAGCCGTCTTCCTCCAAACCATAACTTTCTTTGAGGAATAGTAGGGATTCTGCGAGTCTTCCGCGGATATGTTTCTGCGTCAGGTTTACAGTGCGTTCATCGGCAATGCCCAAGTCAACGGACAATTGCTTGATGAAGAACATGGCAAGGTCGTTGTTTTGTGTGAGCAGAGTCATCAAGGCAGTCATGGGGATTTGGCAAACAAGAGACGGCTCGAATGCAGATGCTGCCGTGACATAGTCTGTTTTTGCAAAGTAAGGGCGGTAACCGAAATATTCGACAGGTTTAATCATACGGATAATCTGGCTTCTACCACCGACTCCGTCTTTATAGATTTTGACCTTTCCACTCAGCAGACACATCAAATGCGTAGGTGTCTCGCCTTCGCAATGGATGACTTCGTTTTTTTTGTAGTTCTGGAGTGTGAAGTGGTTGGCGAGGAATTCCCGTTGTTCGTCATTCAAGGGAGACCATATATCTGCAATCAACTCCGGAACATTAATATCAGACAAGTTTACTTTTACCATAACTGCTGCAAAACTGTGTTATACAGCACAAATGTAAAAAGAAAAAATTAAATATTGCACAAATATGACAAAAAGATGTCGTAGGGGGGGAGATGAAGGAAAATCTATATATTTACGATTAGACGATTTACGATTGAAGTTTGTATTGTTAAACAACTACTCATTAGCAGGTGGGTTTATGATTGTATGAGTAACTCCAACCGTAAACCGTCAAATCGTAAATCGTAGTAACTTAATTGTTTATCGTAGTATCTCTATCCCCCTCCCTACGGGGGAGGGGCTAGGGAGAGGCCTACTTTGTAAACAGCAGCTCCCTATATTTCGGAAGCGGCCAGATTTCATCATCAATTTCCATCTCAAGGTGGTCGATGTGGTCACGGATACTTTCCAGATAAGGGCGTACGGTTTCTTCGTAAGCGAAAGCCTTGTCTTTGTAGTTATCCATGTGGTTGGCTACTTTGCGGGCTTCGGTCATTTCGCGTACTTGTACCTTGATGGCTGTTACGCGCTTGGAAATTTCGCGTACAAGCTCTTTCCGGTCGGCACTGAGGACTTCGTATTCTTCGGGAGAGAAGGTCTCGCGCAGGCCACGGAGATTTTCCAGCAGACGGTTTTGGTAGATAACGGCAGTCGGTACGATGTGGTTGATGGCAAGGTCGCCCAGCACACGGCTTTCTATCTGTACCTTCATGGTGTATTTCTCCAGTTCTACTTCCAGGCGGCAGGCAAGCTCCGTTTCGTTGAAGATACGTTCGCCGATGAGTACGGAACGGGACTGGTTATCCATGTAGTGCATCAGGGCTTCGGGAACGTGGCAGATGTTGGTCAGCCCACGGCGGGCGGCTTCCTGCTTCCATTGTTCGGAGTAGCCGTCACCCTCAAAGCGGATAGGCTCGGAGGCGATGATGGTCTCTTTCATAATGCGGAAGATGGCTTCATCCTTGCCGACTCCTTCTTCCATCAGTTTGTCGATGGAGACTTTGAATTCGTTCAACTGGTTTGCCATAGCTGCATTGATGGCAATCATGGCGGCGGCACAGTTGGCGGACGAACCTGCGGCACGGAACTCAAAGCGGTTGCCGGTAAAGGCGAATGGAGAAGTACGGTTACGGTCGGTGGTATCCAGTAATATTTCGGGAATACGTCCGATGCCTAATTTCAGTGTTGTCTTTTCTTCCGATGTCATCTTGCTGCTGCTTATCTGGCGAGCTATCTCGTCGAGGATGGAAGACAGCTGTTTGCCCAGGAAGATGGACAGAATGGCGGGAGGTGCTTCATTGGCTCCCAGACGGTGGCTGTTTCCGGCACTCATGATGGAGGCGCGCAGCAAGTTCTGGTTTTTGTATACCATCATCAGTACGTTTACCAGGAAGGTAAGGAACAGCATGTTTCCTTTCGGATTCTTGCCCGGTGCAAACAAATTGATACCCGTATCGGTGCAAAGCGACCAGTTGTTGTGCTTGCCGGAGCCGTTCACGCCGTTGTAGGGTTTTTCGTGAAGCAGTACGGCGAAGTGATGCTTGCGTGCGATGCGTTTCATCAGATCCATCACAAGCTGGTTGTGGTCGTTGGCAAGGTTGGCATTCTCAAAGATAGGCGCCAGCTCAAACTGGTTGGGAGCTACTTCGTTATGGCGGGTCTTGACCGGGATACCCAGTTTGTGACATTCGATTTCCAGTTCTTTCATAAAAGCTGTGACACGTGGGGGGATGGAGCCGAAATAGTGGTCCTCCAGCTGCTGGTCTTTGGCCGAGGAGTGTCCCATCAGGGTACGTCCGGTCAGACAAAGGTCCGGGCGGGCATTGTACAGTGCCGAGTCGACGAGGAAATATTCTTGTTCCCAGCCTAAATTGGTATAAACGCGTGTGATATTCTTGTCGAACAACTGGCATACGTCTGTCGCTGCTTTGTCTACGGCTGCCAAGGCTTTGAGCAATGGAGTCTTGTAGTCGAGCGCTTCGCCGGTATAAGAGATGAAGATAGTGGGGATGCAAAGTGTGGTATCTACCACAAAGGCAGGTGAGGAAACATCCCAAGCAGTATATCCTCGTGCTTCGAATGTGTTTCTGATACCCCCGTTGGGGAAAGAGGATGCATCCGGTTCCTGCTGGATGAGCAGTTTGCCGGAAAAACGTTCAATCACTTCCGTTCCTTCTCCGAATTCGATGAAGCCGTCATGTTTCTCGGCTGTTCCGTCCGTCAGAGGCTGGAACCAGTGCGTGTAGTGGGTGACGTTGAGGGACTTTGCCCAACTTTTCATGCCGTTGGCAATCAGGTCTGCCATTTCGCGGTTGATGGGAGTGCCTTTTTCGATGGCGTCGGTCACGGCTTTGTAGGCTTCACGAGGCAGGTATTCCTGCATTTTCTTACGGTCGAAGACATGGCTGCCGTAGTAGTCGGACAGTTTGTTTGAAGGGGTGGTCACTTCAAGAGGTTGCCGATTGGCAAGTTCTTGCAAAGCAAAAAATCGCATTTTTGACATATAAGTCTCTCCTTTTATTGGTTGTTGGGCGCAAAAATACATGTTTTTTCTGAACTACCCCCTCTTTTTTAGGGGGTATTCTCGAAAATATTAGTGTTTTTTGAGAATAGACCCCCTAAAAAAGTCTGCTTGTTATGGAAAAACGACCAAAAGCTTGCGTTTGTTACATGCCATGATTAGTAATCTTTCCGCATCACGATTAGTAATTTTAGTGCGTCGTGATTAGTAATTTTCATGTGTCACAATTACGAATCATTCTGTACATGACACTTGTGGCACCCTTTTTATAACAATTAATATAGGTTCGTATTTATCTCGCACAAACTATGTGTGCTTGTGTATTATTGTCTCTCGCGCGTAACATATGTTTTATAATAAAGGGTGTCACAAGTGTCATTCCCGCTTCTTTATGGAACATGTTTTTGCATTACACAAATTCTTCCGTATATTTGTCCCGATTCTATAAGGAGAAATTGCGGTTGAAACGTTTGTTGTTTATATGGATTTGGATTTGCTTCTTGTTTTCTTTTGTACAGAAGGCAGGGGCGGAGCGTGTATCTTATCCGGTTGACAAACATGTGAGTTCGGCAGACTCCATCATGGAGAAAGTCATCTTCTTTGCCCCCCTTTATGAACGTATTATTGAAAGTTACAAGGCTGAGCTTTACATAAAGGGCTGGGTGAATATCCGTAAGAAGAATCATATTCTCCGCTACATCCCTTCCATGTTCCGGCCCAAGAAAGGGGTGCGGGAATATATGATGGAAACTTATAGCGATTTGCATTTTACTGCTCCCGACATCTATGACCAGAAGGTAAAGGCAAGTGTCGGTACTGCTTCCGAGTTTTGGGAAATGGACGGACGGCTGCCGGAATATTTTCACATCAACATCTATTCTTCTACCTTATTATATGACAAACTACTCTCTCCTTTAGCACCCAATGCCAAAAAATATTATACCTATCGGATTGATACGGTGATGGGGGAACGGCATGCCCTTCAGTATAAAATCCGTTTTATGCCAAAAAGCAAAAGCTTTCAGCTGGTGGGCGGTTATCTGATTGTGAGTGATAACGTGTGGAGTGTACGCGAGATGCGTTTTTCCGGACGTAATGAGATGGTGCGGTTCAATAATCTGGTGAAGATGGGTAATGTGGGCGATTCGGACGAATTTCTTCCGTTGCAGTATGATGTGGATGCAACGTTTCGTTTTTTGGGAAATGTGGTAGATGGCACTTATGAAGCTGTACTCGATTATAAGAACATCATTCAGAAAACTTCTGGCAGTGATATACGGAGGTCGGTGAAGAAAAGTAAATATGACTTGTCCGATTCATACACGTTGCGTACTGATACGAATGCTTATCTACGTGATACTGCTTACTTTAAAACTTTGCGTCCCATTCCTTTGACTCCGCATGAGGAGACACTGTATCAGGATTTCTTCTTGCGTCGGGATACGCTCGCCCGGAAAAAGAAACCGGTGAATAAGAACTTGGAGTTTTGGGGGCAGATTGGAGATGCATTGATCAGTCGCTATACGGTAGACCTTGATAAATTGGGGAGTGTGCGCTGTTCACCACTAATCAATCCTTTTCTTTTGAGCTATAGCGGCAAGCATGGAATTTCGTATCGGCAGGAGTTCAAGTACAACCGTATTTTTACCGGTGATCGCCTGCTGCGCATCGTTCCCCGGATAGGTTATAATTTTAAGGAAAAAGAGTTTTACTGGAGGGTGAGGTCCGATTTTGATTATTGGCCCCGTAAGCGTGCAGCATTGCATCTGGAGTTTGGTAACGGTAACCGGATTTACAGCAGTGATGTGCTGGACGACCTGAAAGCCATCCCCGACAGTATTTTTGACTTCAACCAGATACACTTGGATTATTTCAAGGATTTGTATCTGAATCTGCGTCATAGCTGGGAAATAGTAAACGGTCTGTCGCTGGAAGTGGGTGTATCCATGCACAGACGTACGGAAGTGAACCGCTCCCGGTTTGAACTGAACTACCCGAGCATGCCGCCTACCAAGTCGGCCACCCGTGCCGGTTCCGGAGGTTCATCCTTCTTTCCGAATTTTGACCCGAATATCCTGAACAAGTTCCGCCATACCTATAATAGTTTTGCTCCCCGCGTCCGCCTCACCTGGACTCCGGGACAATACTATTATATGAATGGCGACCGTAAAGTAAATCTTCATTCCAAGTATCCTTCCATCTCAGTAGATTGGGAGCGGGGACTCAGTGGAGTGTTGCAGAGCAGTGGTTCGTACGAGCGTGTAGAGATTGATTTGCAGCATCAGGTTTCTTTGGGCTTGATGCGTGATATTTATTGGCGTTTTGGTTGGGGAGAGTTTACCAATCAGAAGGAACTGTACTTTGTGGACTTTGCCAATTTGCGGCGTTCCAATCTTCCTATGGGTTGGAGTGATGATATTGGCGGGGTGTTCCAGTTGCTGGACGGCCGCTGGTATAACTCTTCCCGTAAATATATCCGCGGACACCTTACCTATGAAGCTCCTTTCCTCCTGCTCCGCCATCTGATGAAATATACCCAATATGTATTGAATGAACGTCTGTATCTGAATGCATTGGTGGTTCCTCACTTGAAACCTTATCTGGAAGTAGGGTATGGCATTGGTACACATATATTTGACTTTGGCTTGTTTGCCAGCTTTGCAAACTGGAAGTATCAGGAAATAGGTTGCAAATTTACCTTCGAACTGTTTAACAGATAGCAATGTGGTAATGTGATTAATGTGCCAATGTGTCAATGACCAGGACGTGATGGCGTAGCATAAACATAGCGCAGCCAATTAGCCAATTAGCATATTGGCACATTATCACATTAATCAATTGTCAATTATTGATTCTTTTGTAACTTTGCTGCAAATTACTTGGAGCTATGGGTATAGTAATAGGAATAGATGTGGGTGGAAGTACCACGAAAATCGTTGGAATCAATGGAGAACAGATACAGTCTCCAATGTTTATTACGGCTACCGACCCGGTGACTTCCTTATTCGGAGCATTCGGTAAGTATATTTATGACAATGGTATACAGCTGGCCGATGTGGAGCAGGTGATGCTGACGGGAGTGGGAAGCGCATTTGTCAACAGCCCTCTATATGGACTGCCTACTCGCAAAACGGATGAGTTTATTGCCAATGGTTTGGGAGCTAGACATGCAACGGATATAGACCAACTGATTGTAGTCAGCATGGGTACCGGCACTTCTTTTGTGAAAATAGACGGAGACAAGGTGCAGCATATTGGCGGCTTGGGGATTGGTGGAGGTACCTTGCAGGGATTATCGAGGTTGCTGTTGAAAACTCATGATATTCATCAGGTGTCCGAGTTGGCTGAGAAAGGGGATGTAACTCGTGTCAACTTGCAGATAGGTGATATTTGCAACACTGCTTTGCCTGACTTGCCAGTGAGTGCTACCGCCTCTCTTTTCGGGAAAGCAGATAGCAATGCTTCTCAAGAAGATATTGCCTGCGGTATAATTTATACGGTACTTCAAACCATTGGAGGAGCTGCTGTACTGTCAGCTTTGAACAGTCCTATCAAGGATTTCGTTCTGATAGGAAATCTCACCCAACTGCCCCAGTGCCGGGAGGTGTTTTCTAAAATGGAAGCCATCTATCATGTACATTTTCATATACCGCCCTATGCTGAATATAGAACAGCAATAGGAGCGGCATTGGCATACGTAAAAGAAAGGCAAGGGTAGTGGTTACTTCTTGCCTGCCTTCTTCATATAGCTGTTTATCAAGGTACATGCGGGAGCGGCCACCGTACCGTGGTCAAATCCCTCCATCTGATAGAGGGTGGTTTTTTGTCCCAATGCTTTGAGGAGAGCATACAAATGGGCGTTTTCCTCATAGCGTGCCAGCATCTCCAACTCTTTGTCGCCAGTGATAAGTATCATGGGTGAAGCGTCTTTTCTTACGTTATTGGAAGGAGCATATTTATCTATAATCGGAGTGTCGGAAGGCAGCCCGCGTTCTTTGCGGATGGTGTAGTGGGTAGTGGTCTGTCCGCTGATGGGGAAAGCGCCTGCCAGGCTGTTGGCGTCAATATTCCACTTTGCCAGGTAACTCTTGTCCAGATTGAGCATCAGACAGAGATAACCACCGGCTGAATGACCGGCTATGTATATTTTGTCTTTATCTCCTCCGAATTCTTCTATATTCTCGAAAGTCCAAGCAACGGCCTCTGCGGCATCTTCCGTGTAGGCAGGATTTTGGGCACGCGGGCTGAGTCGGTAGTTTACGGCTATCACGGCGTAGCCTTGCTCCAGGAACTCCTTCGGAAAATGTTTTTCTCCGGCTTCCAGTCCTCCGCCGTGGAACCAGATAAGGGTGGCAAATCCTTTTTTATCAGTAGGATAATGGAGGTCGAGCTTACAACGCTCCAGCTTATAACTGTCCTTTTCGCCGGGATGAAGATAGGAAATGTTCTTTTGCGTACGGTAGTTGTTGTCCGTTGTCTGATTTTGGCTATAACATAATAATGTATAGCAAATGATGGAAATGCATGCGATTATCTTTTTCATGATAAATTATTGAGATTATGTATAAATGAAACGATGCAAAGGTAACATTTTTTTTATTCTTTAATTGATTATTCCACTGCTGTTTTGAATGCTTTTTGTTTTGTAGTTCAAGAAAATACTTCTATCTTTGCGCCCGATTTACAATGAGTCAACATAAAGTCTCACTTAATTAACGAGTTAAACAATTTATTTATTAATGGAAAATTTAAAGAATGTAGCTCCTATTGAAGACTTCAACTGGGATGCTTATGAGAACGGCGAATCAGTAGCCAGTGCAAGCCACGAAGAACTGGAAAAGGCGTATGACAATACGTTGAACAAGGTTAACGACCGCGAGGTAGTTGATGGAACCGTAATCGCAATGAACAAGCGTGAAGTAGTTGTGAACATCGGTTACAAATCAGACGGTATCATTCCGATGAGTGAATTCCGTTACAATCCTGAACTGAAGGTTGGTGATACTGTTGAGGTATACATCGAAAACCAGGAAGACAAGAAAGGACAGCTCGTTCTGTCTCACCGTAAAGCTCGTGCTACCCGTTCTTGGGATCGCGTAAACGCAGCTTTGGAAAACGAAGAAATTATCAAGGGTTACATCAAGTGCCGCACAAAGGGTGGTATGATTGTAGACGTATTCGGCATCGAAGCTTTCTTGCCGGGTTCTCAAATCGACGTGAAGCCTATCCGCGACTACGATGTATTCGTTGGCAAAACTATGGAATTCAAGGTTGTTAAGATCAACCAGGAATTCAAGAATGTGGTTGTTTCCCACAAGGCTCTTATTGAAGCCGAACTGGAACAACAGAAGAAGGAAATCATCGGTAAACTCGAAAAAGGACAAGTTCTCGAAGGTACCGTTAAGAATATCACTTCCTATGGTGTATTTATCGACTTGGGTGGCGTAGATGGTTTGATTCACATTACAGACCTTTCTTGGGGCCGTGTTAGCGATCCGAAAGAAGTGGTTGAACTCGACCAGAAACTCAACGTCGTTATCCTTGACTTCGATGATGAGAAGAAGCGTATCGCTCTCGGCTTGAAGCAACTCACTCCGCATCCTTGGGATGCACTGGATGCTAACCTGAAGGTTGGCGACCACGTGAAGGGTAAAGTTGTAGTTATGGCTGACTACGGTGCATTCATCGAAATCGCTCCGGGTGTTGAAGGTCTGATTCACGTATCTGAAATGTCTTGGTCACAGCACTTGCGTTCTGCACAAGACTTCATGAAGGTAGGTGACGAAGTTGAGGCAGTAGTCCTGACTTTGGACCGCGAAGAGCGTAAGATGTCTTTGGGTATCAAGCAGCTGAAGTCTGATCCTTGGGAAACTATCGAAGAGAAGTATCCTATCGGCAGCAAGCACACTGCAAAAGTTCGCAACTTCACTAACTTCGGCGTATTCGTTGAAATCGAAGAAGGTGTTGACGGCTTGATTCACATCTCTGACCTGTCTTGGACGAAGAAGGTTAAACATCCGTCTGAATTCACTCAGATTGGTGCAGACATCGACGTACAAGTTCTGGAAATCGACAAGGAAAACCGTCGCTTGAGCCTTGGCCACAAGCAACTCGAAGAAAATCCCTGGGATGTATTCGAAACTGTATTTACAGTAGGTTCGGTACACGAAGGTACTATCATCGAAATGCTGGATAAGGGCGCTGTAGTTGCTCTGCCTTATGGTGTAGAAGGTTTCGCTACTCCGAAGCACCTCGTTAAGGAAGACGGCTCACAAGCTCAGTTGGACGAGAAGCTTGAATTCAAGGTAATTGAGTTCAACAAGGACGCTAAGCGTATCATCCTTTCTCACAGCCGTATCTTCGAAGATGCTGCAAAGGCAGAAGAAAGAGCTGAAAAGAAGGCTGCTACTAAGAAGTCAACCGGTAAGAGAGAAGACGTTGCTCCTGCTATCCAAAACCAGGCTGCATCTACTACTCTGGGTGACATCGACGCTTTGGCTGCCTTGAAGGAACAGATGGAAGCTGGAAAGAAATAATTACTCCGTTCTATAAATGAAGGAAGGGTACTTGCGCAAACAAGTGCCCTTCTTTTTTATGATTTGTCAATAGAATTTTATGGAATTAAGGATGGTTTTTCCATAAATGTTTATCTTTGCAGGGTGGTTACTTTTGCAATCATAGAAATATTCAATAATTTAATTTTCATTTATTATGAAAAACATGTTCAAAAATGCAGGGAAGATGGTGTTGTTCACTTGCCTGTCGCTGATGTTACTAACCGCATGCGGCCAGAAGTCCAAACTCAAGCTGGCTATCGCAGCTGCCAACAAACAATGTCCCATGGATATGGGAGCTTCCGGCGAAATATCCAGTATTACTTTTGATGGGTCGGATGTGGTATATGTACTGCTTATGAATGAAAGTTTCCTCAATATAGACGCTTTGAAAGAGAATCCTGATGCAATGAAGTCTGCTGTGACTGTTATGTTCGGTAATCCACAAGGGTCCATTAAAGAGATGCTGGATTTGGTTGTCGGTACTGATTCCGGTATAAAGTTCATATATAAAGGAAAGACATCCGGTAACGAAGTGGAATGTTATCTGACTACTCAGGACTTGAAAGATATATTGAATGGCGGTTCAACTGCTGAAAGCAGTGATAAGAAGAAACTGGAAGAGCAAGTGAAGATGACCAACGTATCGTGCCCGATGTAGGTGGATGAAGCCACTATGCTCAATAAACTGACAATCGAGTCGGATAAGGTGCTTTATCATTATACGATTGACGAATCTGTAGTACAGATGTCTGCTTTGAAGGAAAATGCCGAACAGATGAAGGCAAATGTGAAGAACTCTTTGAACTCCTCCGATCCAGCCTTGCGCATGTTCTTGGAAGTATGTGTGAAGTGTGATAAAGGGGTGGGCTATCTGTATAAAGGGAATAAATCCGGAGAAACTTTTGAAATATCTTTTGGAGTTTCAGAGATAAAGGCTCTTCTATAAATCAAGGAGTAGAAATCAGTTCGGAAGGTTTGGAATGGAAAAATTTGAGTTACATATTCTTGGTTGTGGTTCCGCTTTACCCACAACGCGTCATTTCCCTACGTCTCAAATTGTGAACGTGCGCGACAAGTTGTTTATGATTGATTGTGGGGAAGGGGCGCAGTTGCAGTTCCGTAAATCACATCTGAAGTTTTCACGTTTGAATCATATTTTTATCTCTCACTTGCATGGAGACCATTGTTTTGGCTTATTAGGACTGATTTCTACACTTAACCTTTTAGGACGTACAGCAGAGTTGCATATCCATTCTCCCAAAGGGCTGGAAACATTACTGACACCTATGCTGGATTTTTTTAATAGGCAGATGACGTACAAGGTCCTTTCCCATGAGTTTGATACGAAAGAACCGATGCTGATTTATGAAGACCGTTCGTTGACGGTTACTACCATTCCTTTGCGTCATCGTATGCCGTGTTGTGGTTTTTTGTTTGCAGAAAAGCGGCGTCCTAACCATATTATCCGTGAAATGGTCGATTTCTACCAAGTGCCGGTATACGAATTGAATCGTATAAAGAATGGGGCCGATTACGTGACACCGGAGGGAAAAACTGTTTCCAACAACTTGTTGACCCGTCCTTCTGCTCCGTCCCGCAGTTATGCTTATTGCTCGGATACCATCTATCTTCCTTCTATCGTGGAGCAGATAAAAGGGGTTGATTTACTTTTTCATGAGGCGACATTTGCGAATGAGGATGCGCCACGTGCCAAAGAAACATTTCATACAACTGCTGCACAAGCGGCCGAAATAGCCAGGAGGGCTGAGGTGAAGAAGTTGTTGATAGGACATTTTTCGGCACGATACGAAGATGAAAATGTCTTGCTTCAAGAAGCATCCGCTATTTTTCCGGATACTCAGCTTGCCAAAGAAACACTTTGTGTATCGGTATGAATTAAACTTTTCGTATCTTTGGCAGTCTAAAACAACAAATGCGAATAGAAATTTATGACCCCTTCCTATAATGAACGCGAAGTGTTGGCTCTTCTACAAGAAGAAAGCACACAAAAGCGGGGATTTGAGATGATTGTTACCCAATATAGCGAGCAGTTGTATTGGCAGATTCGTCGTATGGTCCTCTCTCATGAAGATGCCAATGATTTACTTCAGAATACTTTCATTAAAGCATGGATTAATATAGATTATTTTAGGGCAGAGGCTAAACTCTCTACCTGGCTCTATCGCATAGCCTTGAATGAATGCCTCACTTTTCTGAACAAACAACGGGCTGCTTCCACAGTCTCTTTGGATGACCCCGAGGCAGATGCACTTCAAAAGCTTGAAAGTGATCCTTACTTCTCCGGTGATAAAGCAGAGATGGCTTTGCAAAAAGCCTTGCTTGCCTTGCCGGAAAAACAACGTATGGTGTTTAACCTGAAGTATTACCAGGAAATGAAATACGAAGAGATGTCCGATATATTTGGTACTTCCGTAGGTGCCTTGAAGGCTTCCTATCACCATGCCGTGAAGAAAATAGAAAAGTTTTTGGGTGAGGAGTATTAAACCTTTGCCACAAAACAATGTCTAATTAAACAGAAAGGAGAAAGCTTATGAAAGAAGAAGATAAAATACAGAAAAAGATAGGGACGGAAAATCCTTTCCGCGTTCCTGAAGGCTACTTTGAGAATCTTACTTCAGAGGTAATGAACCGGCTTCCCGAAAAAGAGAAACTCATTGCTGTGCAGACAGAGCCTACAATGTGGCAGAAGGTAAGGCCTTGGTTGTATATGACCGCCATGTTTATAGGTGCGGCATTGATTATCCGTGTAGCTTCTTCGGAGCATACTCCATCTGTAGAGCGTATGGCTGCTGATGATACGGAAACAGAAATGGAATATATTAATATGGCCGTAGAGAATTCCATGCTGGATGATTATTCATTGTATGTTTATTTGGCAGACTCTGATGCAGAATAAGGTAACAACACTCAACTATTTAAAAATGAAGAAACTAATTGTTTTATTGGTTATGATATGTGGCATTATGCCTCTGCTTTGGGCTAGCGATGGATGTGACCAGCATCTGTCACCTGAAGAGTTTCGTGCCAAACAAAAAGCGTTTATAACGGAGAAAGCCGGACTGACGAGTGAGGAGGCAGCCAAGTTCTTCCCATTGTATTTTGAATTGCAGGACCGGAAAAAGCAGCTAAATGACGAGGCTTGGAAGTTGCTTCGACAAGGGAAAGATGAAAAAACAACCGAAGCCCAGTATGAGGAAATTATGGAAGGTGTATATGATGCCCGTATCGCTTCTGACCGGTTGGACAAGACCTACTTTGATAAGTTCAAGAAAATATTGCCTTGTAAAAAGATTTATCTGGTGCAAAGGGCTGAAATGCGTTTCCACCGTGAATTACTGAAAGGCATGCATAAAAAGGGGGATGCTTCTCCACGAAAAACACAAGGAAAAAGATGAATAGTGAATGAATACAAATAAGGAAGGTTGCCACAATGATGTGAGCAACCTTCTTTTGTTAATGATAGATACCTCGCTTTAGCCAGCTAAACCTGACCTTTAGAAGAATCATCTTGTTTGCTTTCTTTTTCCAATGCTTTCGCTTCATTCCATAGCTTATCCATTTCTTCCAGCGTCATGTCATGGAGATTTTTACCCTCCTTGATGCTGTGTGCTTCTACATAGTTGAATCGGTTGATGAACTTCTGGTTGGTGCGTTCCAGTGCATTGTCCGGATTGATTTTGTAGAGGCGGGCAGCATTGATGAGGCTGAACATGACATCGCCGAATTCGGCTTCAGCCTTTTCTTTATCCATGTGGGCGACTTCAGCCTGGAATTCCTGGATTTCTTCTTTTACCTTATCCCACACTTGCTCGCGTTCCTCCCAGTCAAATCCTACATTGCGGGCCTTGTCTTGGATACGATAGGCCTTGATGAGTGAGGGTAGGGCAGCGGGTACACCGCTCAGCACTGTTTTGTTCCCATCTTTTTCCTTCAATTTTAGCTGTTCCCAGTTTTCAGAAACCTGGCCTGCGGTTTCGGCCTTTACATCGCCGAAGACATGGGGATGGCGGAAAATAAGTTTCTCACAAAGACGGTCGCATACGTCTTTCATATCGAAATCATCGGTTTCGGAGCCTATCTTTGCGTAAAAAGCCACATGCAGCAGCACATCGCCCAACTCTTTGCAGATGTCATTCTTGTCATCGCGCATCAAGGCGTCACAAAGTTCATAAGTCTCTTCGATAGTATTGGGGCGCAGACTTTCGTTGGTCTGCTTGCGGTCCCAGGGACATTTCTCGCGGAGCTCGTCGAGTATGTCGAGGAAGCGGCCGAAGGCCTCCATCTGTTCTTTTCTTGTATGCATGGTTTTGAAATTTAGTTTTTCCATTCTTCGTATGAGATAAGCAAGCCTATTACTTCCGAATAGTTCTTGCGTCCGCTTTGAATCTTGTTTCCTTTCAGGTACAAGTCGTAGATAAAGTTCTGGATGTCTCCGATGAGCGGACTGTATTTCTCCATCCAGTATTGCTGGTTCTTTTGGGCCAGTTCTATGATTTCAGGACGTATCCGGCTGAAAAGCTCTGCGTATTCTTCTTCGCTCATCAGTCGGCGAGCATTGCCCAGCACATGTGGGAGTACGGAGAAATACCCACTGAAACGAATCTCTTTCACCTGCGAACGGGTGCAGACCTGGTAAGCGTAGAAGTTGGCTTCTGCCTCGCTGGTGATGCCTAAAAGGTGTGCCAGCTCGTGGGCATAAGTAGCAGGATATTGTGGTGGAAGCAAATCGCCGTTCAGCGTGAATTCGCAGAAGAAAGGTCCCATGCTTCCCGTAACGCCTACCATGGAAATGAACGGGGTGAAAAGCATGGTCTTCACGCGCGGAGAGGAGTGGGGAGGGCGGTGTATCCCCAGCGTATCGCTGATTTGGTTGTATCCGTGTACGCTTTCCCGGCAGACCAATGGTTCGTCAATGGAGGTGACATCTGTATAGGAAGCATTCAGCTTGTCGATATAGTTGTCTACAAATGACTGAAAGATTTCGGGAGTATAGGCAGTATAAGGAATGTTTGTCCTGCCATAAAAGTCCTTTTGTGAGTAGTTCAGTCCCCATGCCAGATAGAACCATACATATATCCACAGCAAGTATTCCATTTCGTTCAGCAGAATCTGTTTCCACTTCTTCTTCTGGATATAGCGTGCCCTGATGGGATTGAAGAGGAGCCCGATGATGCTGAGGAAAATGAACAAGTCGCCTATGGCAAAAGGCATGAGTTTTGAAAAGGAGGACAAGAAATGGGAAATCACCGGATATACAGACTGTGCATATACTTCTCCCAATATTGGAATGAGTTGCGTTGCCCATACAACAGACAGTAATACGATTAATACGACATACCGGATTTTCAATTTGTCTCTCATTTTTATTTTCAACCTACCATTAAGAGGACTATCGACCTCTAACTCCTAAGCCCGGAGGGCGATAACTCCCTTTAACTCCTACTAACTCCTGACTCATTTTGTAGGGACAAAAATATATATTTAAATTTTAATTCATTAATTTTGCGCCCGTTATTCGCAATAAATTAATTATAGAGATTTAAAAACATGGAATTAGCAAGTAAGTACAATCCCGCTGACGTGGAGGGAAAGTGGTACCAGTATTGGTTGGACCACAAATTATTCAGTTCGAAACCCGATGGTCGTGAGCCTTACACCGTCGTCATTCCGCCTCCAAACGTCACCGGTGTGTTGCACATGGGACACATGCTTAATAATACCATACAAGATATTCTGGTACGCCGTGCCCGCATGGAAGGCAAGAATGCCTGCTGGGTGCCGGGAACCGACCATGCATCCATTGCTACCGAGGCCAAGGTGGTGAACAAACTTGCCGCACAAGGCATCAAGAAGACAGACCTTACCCGCGACGAGTTCTTGAAGCATGCCTGGGAATGGACTGACGAACATGGCGGCATCATCTTGAAGCAGCTCCGCAAGCTGGGTGCTTCTTGCGATTGGGATCGTACAGCTTTTACTATGGATGAGAAACGCAGTGAAAGCGTGCTCAAGGTTTTTGTTGACTTGTATAACAAAGGTCTGATTTATCGTGGTGTCCGCATGGTGAACTGGGACCCTAAGGCACTGACCGCACTTAGTGACGAGGAAGTAATCTACAAAGAAGAGCACAGCAAGCTGTACTATCTGAAGTATATGGTAGAAGGTGACCCCGAAGGACGTTATGCAGTGGTTGCTACCACCCGCCCTGAAACCATCATGGGAGATACAGCCATGTGCATCAATCCGAATGACCCCAAGAATACCTGGTTGAAGGGTAAGAAGGTGATTGTTCCGTTGGTAGGACGTGTTATTCCGGTTATCGAGGACGATTACGTAGATATAGAGTTCGGTACCGGTTGTCTGAAGGTAACTCCTGCCCACGATGTGAACGACTACATGCTGGGTGAGAAGTACAATCTGCCGAGCATCGACATCTTCAATGATAACGGAACGCTTAGTGAAGCTGCCGGCTTGTATATCGGTATGGACCGTTTCGATGTGCGCGAGCAGATTGAGAAGGACCTGGCTGCTGCCGGTCTGTTGGAGAAAGTGGAAGCCTATACCAACAAGGTAGGTTTCTCCGAACGTACCAACGTGCCCATCGAACCGAAGCTTTCCATGCAATGGTTCCTGAAGATGCAGCACTTTGCCGACATGGCTTTGCCGCCGGTGATGAATGATGAGTTGAAGTTCTATCCTGCCAAATATAAGAATACGTACAAGAACTGGTTGGAAAATATCAAGGACTGGTGTATCAGCCGCCAGTTGTGGTGGGGGCATCGCATTCCTGCTTATTTTTTGCCGGAAGGTGGTTATGTAGTGGCTGCCACTCCCGAAGAAGCCTTGGCATTGGCAAAAGAGAAAACGGGTAATGCAGACCTTAAACTGGAAGACCTTCGTCAGGATGAGGACTGCCTGGATACTTGGTTCTCCTCCTGGTTGTGGCCCATCTCTTTGTTTGACGGTATCAACAATCCGGGTAACGAGGAGATAAACTACTATTATCCTACCAGCGACTTGGTGACCGGTCCGGACATTATCTTCTTCTGGGTAGCCCGTATGATTATGGCAGGCTATGAATATGAAGGTAAGATGCCGTTCCAGAATGTTTATTTTACGGGTATTGTCCGTGACAAGCTGGGACGTAAGATGTCCAAGTCGTTGGGTAATTCTCCCGACCCGCTGGATTTGATTGAGAAATACGGTGCCGATGGTGTACGTATGGGCATGATGCTTTCAGCTCCTGCTGGCAATGACATCCTCTTTGACGATGCACTGTGTGAGCAAGGACGTAACTTCAATAATAAGATATGGAACGCTTTCCGTCTGATTAAAGGTTGGGAAGTCAGTGCGGAAGTTCCGGTACCGGAAGCTTCAGAACTGGCAATACGCTGGTTTGAGGCCAAGCAGAATGAAGTGGCTGCCGAAGTGGCTGATTTGTTCAGCAAGTACCGTTTGAGTGAAGCGCTGATGGCTGTTTACAAACTGTTCTGGGACGAATTCTCTTCCTGGTATCTGGAAATGATTAAACCGGCATACGGCCAGCCCATCAACCGGAAAGTGTATGAAGCAACTATCGGTTTCTTTGATAACTTGTTGCATCTGCTCCATCCGTTCATGCCATTTATTACAGAGGAGTTGTGGCAGCATCTTTGCGACCGTACAGACGGTGAGAGCTTGATGGTAAGCCCGTTGTCAATGTCGGCATTGGTAGATGAGGATATCATCCGGGAGTTTGAAGTGGTGAAAGAGGTTATCAGCAATATCCGTTCCATCCGTTTGCAGAAGAACATCGCCCAAAAAGAGACACTTGAGTTGCAGGTTATCGGTGAGAATCCGGTTGTGGCATTCAACGCGGTTATCATGAAAATGTGTAACCTTTCCTCCATCAATATAGTGGAGAACAAGGCCGACGGTGCTGCTTCCTTCATGGTAGGTACTACGGAATATGCCGTACCTTTGGGTAATATGATTGACGTGGAAGCCGAGATAGCCCGTATGGAGGCCGAACTGAAGCATAAGGAAGGATTCTTGCAGGGTGTGCTGAAGAAACTGGGTAACGAGAAGTTTGTGAATAATGCTCCTGCCGCCGTTCTTGAGATGGAACGCAAGAAGCAGGCAGATGCTGAAAGTATCATCAAATCTCTCAAGGAAAGTATTGCAGCATTGAAAAAGGCATAACTGTCCATCACATAAAACAGAGAAAAAGCTCCGGAACCTTCAACTCCGGAGCTTTTTTTAGCGGTATAATGAACTGTTTATTTGAACAGTTCTGCTACGCACCACATCAGGCGTGCGGTGGTGTGTGTCCAGATTTCCTTGTAAGTGCAGTTATTTTGCATCGGGAAGTAGGGTTCGTCCTCATTTTCGAATGTTTCGATTCCTACGGGCACGGCTCCCACAACATTTCCGGCGTATGCCCCGTAAAGCGGCGGATAGTCATATCCGTCTCCATAAACGGTACTCATGGCAAACGGGTTGTAGCCTAATATGTATTCTACCTGGCGGGTTGCAATATCCCTTAACGCTTTATCATTGAATAGGCGTGCAAGGATAAAGGCAGCCTTGGCTTTGCCCATGACAACGGCGTGGAATCCCCTGAACTGATAGGCGACGGGGAAACGGCGCAGATAGAAATCCTTCGAGAGAGGGATGCCGTTGCGTACTTGCGCATTGTATTCTTCCAGGCTGGGAAGTCCTACCTGCTCTCCTTCGTGGTACAGATTCTTATAATCGGTATTATCCACCTCGTATACGGCGCTTGGCAGTATGCCGTACGGCTCAATCAGTTGTGAAATCCCGCGTAGATAGTCTGCATAGGCTTCACAGGATGCCTTCCACAACGGGGCGTCCGGATGGGTAGGGGCATCTGTCAGTAGCATCGAGAGTCCTTCAGCCATCAAGTGCTCTTGGCTTTGGTGATAATAGGCCAGAATACGTTTTTTCCGGGAAGATTCATAGAAGAAACCTCGTAGGGGGATTTTCCAGTCGGTACGCTTTTCCAACTGTTGGCCCGCCATGACGGTACGTGCCAGCCGGGTTGCCCAGTCCAGATAGTAAACATCTTGTGTAAGGCGGTACAAACGCATGGCTGTGACGGTGGCAAGGGCATAAAGTTCTGTTTCGTTCTGTTCCGTCCTTTGTGTATCCAGCAGGTCGATGGCGAATTGGAAGTCCTCAATGGCACTGTTCCGGCACCACCGTGCAAACACTGGGTCTTTCTTTTCAAAATGAGGGGCGGCGAGTGCGCAACTGGAAGCGGCTTTCAGATTGTCCGTAGGCGTATTTCGTGCTTCTGTCTGCATGTCGTCTTTGTCACCACGGATATTCTTTGTCCAAATGCCGATAATCAGTCCACCCAGTCGGTAGCCGTCACCGAAGCGGGTACGCAGAATCCAGTTCACTCCCCAGCGTGCCTCTTCCAGCAGGCGTTCGTAGAAGATACTGTCTTTGCTTTGTACGGCACCGGCCATTTCGAGGAGGGCGATGCACGATTCGGCTGTATTTCCCGTTCCTTGAGTCAGGTCGGCTGCATCGTGCCATCCTCCGGCAATGCTCATGCTCCGTCCGTCGGGATGATAGGCGAATACATCCTGATGGCATTCCTGATGAATGCCGGGCTGGTCGAAACCGCAACGTTCGGAAAAGAAGAAGTTCAGCGTGTGCCAGGCGGTAGACAGGTAGGCATCATTTCCGATGGGGAAAGGCTTTGATTGTACATCACCGATGGAGAGGAAGTATTGTCCGGGCGTATTGAAACTGCTGAAGTCCAGCACAAGAAATCCTTTGTCCTGCTTCTTGTCCTGATTCAGAGGACTGGCCTTACCTTGATAAACGGTTTGTCCCGTGGCGGCATCGTGCAGGCTGAAAGTCCTTTCCGGTACGTGCTGCACCAAAGCCTGCTTGCGTGCTCCCGGCTTGTATCCGCTGTGGCAGTAGGCCATTGCATCTTTTCGCAGGTCGAATCCCCGGCTGTTTTCCGCTTCTACCTTTTCGATGCGCATGTCGTCTATGTATAGGCTCATGTGTTCGCTGGCTCCTGCAGGAGCACCTGCCAGCATGATGTTTACCGAAAAGCCGGTGACACAGTCACGGTATAGGTCCGGTATTTCCCATATGATGTGCTGCCATTTGTTGGGATAGACAGTCTCGAAGTGTTGTCCTTCAAAGCGTCCGGGAGTCGGCATGATTTTCTCCCCTTCATTGTATAGGGTGAATCCGGCAAAGGTCAGATAAACGCCCGGTGCATCCACATATACCCAAACGGAAAAGCGGTTGTATTCCCGCAAGTCTTCCCGGTCGAGGGGACGGATAATCTCCGGGGTGGCGTAATTCCGGTTTGTTGGATTCTTCTTGCCCAGGGAGGCAGGAGTGTCCAGACGGACACTTCCTTTGCCTGAGACAGTGACTTTACGGTCCACATGTATGGTTCCGGGTCCGGTGTGGCGCAGAGCGCCGAAATCTTCGGCCAGGGGGAGTCCCCTGCTTTTCAATACCTTTTTCTTTTCCCACCGCGTCAGTCCGGCGTGTGCGGGATTAGCTTTCATTATGCGGTGCACATGATTGCTTTGCTGTAATTGTTTCTCCAGTTCCGTATCGGGTTTCCACGGAGCTTGTGCTTGTGCCTGCATGCAGCAGCATGCCAGCAGCAGTGTTCGGATGATGTATTTCATGGTATTCAGTGTTTGGTTTCAGGGTAAGCATGAAAAGGAGCCTTGAACTCCGGACGTAATGTATAAGTATCCTTCAGTGGGAAATCTGCGGGAACTTCTTGAGTGACGGCACCGGTGGCAGCCCATTCGCATCCCCGGAGTAAAGTCACCTGGAAACCGGTGCAGCGCATGGAGTAAGTCATGTTCGGGTCGTTGCCGCAGTGCCCCAGGAGGTCGACGAATATGCGCCCTTTCCCGTAGCTTACTGTCCACATCAACGGTTCATGTCGTCCGCGTTCGTAGGCGGTGGCCAATATTTCCATGTTTCTTACCGGACCGCGTAGGCGGGTATATATCTCGTCCTTGAAGTGTTTCCATTGAGGAGGCAATCCTTGCAGGATAGGATGATGGGGGGCGCGGTGTTCTATGACGGTTTCGTGCTGCAAGCCGTGGTAGCCGGCATACCCCGGAGAGTAGTCGTAGACGTATTGTCCGTCTTTCCAGTACAGATACGGACCGTCCTTTTCGTTTCGTCCGTCCCAGGCTCCCATGCCTATTATCTCGTTGTATTCTTTCCAGTCGGCCATCGGGACGACGGAAGAATGTATCACTACCACACCGCCTCCATCGGCAACGTATTTCTCGAAATTCTTGCGTACGGGCTCTGTCCATGTAGCTCCGCCGTAGTTGATGACGATTAAATCATATTGGTGGAAATCGGGTTTGAAGGTGGCGATGTCTCCACCAAAGTCGGGTGTAAAGGCAAAGTCCACTTTGAACATTCCGCTGTTTTCCAATATCTGCTTCATGGCTTCGCAGGCGCCTTGCCAGTAATGGCTGCCGTCCTGCCCGGCTATCATCATGGTTTTGATTACTTTCTTTTGCTGTGCGTGTGTGTGCGAGGCAGCTCCTATATAAATAAGGAGTACCAGGATAAGTGTCAGTCTTGTTTTCATTTTCCGGAAGATTTAAAGTTTTTGCCAGTAGGGTTCCATTCTATACGGTCGTAGCAGCGTGTGGTGCGCAGATTGTAACCTTGTTCGTCTACGCTGAACTTTCCGTCTTTGAAGTAGGATATGTAGAGCTCGGAGATGCCGTCCTTGTTGCGGTCTTCTACAAGGAGATTGTACTTGTCGGTGACATAAATCTCGTCGGAAATGTATTGTATTTCTTTGGTATAGTTGTCTACGATTGCATAGTAGGCCTTGAAAAGGTCGAAAGTGGGGTAGTGCCCGTTGTCATGTCCGAAAAGCATTACTTCTTCAAGGGCATCGTCCCCGTCCATATTGGCAAGTACGGATTGCTGAAAGGAAAATCCCGGTTTTTGTACTTGTGGAGGGATATTGTCCCATCCTTCCTGATGGGCTGTCACTGAAAATTGCGCTTGTGCATGGATGACGTACACCAGCGCCGACAATAGGATAATCAGTTTTCTCATTGCGTGCATTTTGAGGTTATGATAATAATAGGGTTGCTTCTTGCTTATATGACCGGTGGCCCGGAGTTTTCCCTAACTTTTTTTAGAATAATTAATGAATACGGGATATATAGGGACTTAGTGCCTCTCCCATCAGGACTGAACCGGTCTGACCCGTATACTGAGAGGTCATAACATCCGCATCCTTTCCATTAAAACACCCGGATGTTTTGGGGTAATACATCCGGGTGTTTTGGGTGAAAACATCCCCATGTATTGGGGTAAAACATCCGGATGTTTTGACCTCTCAGTTCTATACTCTTTAGGGCTAAGTCCCGGTGTGTAGCCGACAAGGTATAGGGGACGTTCCGCTTATGTATGGTCTTAATGCGAGGTGAGCAGGTGCATCAATATCAGTGGCAGATAATCTTTCAGCTTGACCCTTAAAATCTTCAAAGCCTGCTGGATGCGGTAGTCTACCGTTTTTGGGGAAACGTTGAGTAGTTCGGCAGCTTCCTTGTAACTCAGATTCTGGAAACGATGCATGATGAAAGCTTCCCTATAAGTAGGCGGCAGTTCGTTGATGGCCCTTTGTATATGCTTGCTTAATTCGTTGATTTGATAGATATCCACCTCCTGCAGCATGGCGAACATTCGTTCATAGTAAGCGGTGTCTGCCCGTTGCTTCACTTCATTTTGGGCAATCCGGGTCATGCAACGATGGTAGACAGCCTTGAACAGATATTGCTTGAGCGAATATTCGATAATGGGTCTTTCGCGGTTTTCCCAAAGCCATAGCATGACGTCCTGAACAATCTCTTCTGCATCTTCCAGCCGGACAAAACGATAGCAGTAGGTGCAGAGCACAGAATAGTACTTTTGAAATAACACATCAAAAGCACTTCTATCTCCTTTTTGTATGGCGGATAATAAAGATGTATCTTCCAATGGTATGTTTCTCATAGGGTGGGGGTTCATTATTGTTGGGCAAAAATAGCTTTTTTTCCCATTATAATCTAAGTGTATAAAATATTTTTAGCTTTTTGTTTAGGAGTTCTTTTCGCCCGTTTGTCTTTTGATTAAAGCTAGCAATAAAAATTATGGTAAAAAGAGAGGGAATGGAGGATCTGCTTCTCAGGTATTATGAAGGAGAGACAACGGAGGATGAAACTGCTCTGGTAGAGGAGTGGCTGGAGGCATCGGAAGAGAACCGCAGGACAGCCCGCCAGGTTCAGACACTCGGTCTGGCAGCGGACATGGCGCAGATTTCATCCAGGCTGGATGTAAAGAAGGCCTTGGAGGATGTACATCGTAAGATGAAACAGAAAAAGGTCAATAGGTATCAGGTATTATTTAGAGGGATGCAACGGGCGGCCGCCATTTTATTCATCCCTTTGATGGTATCGTGGTCTATCCTTTATTGGGACAAGGATAAAGAAGAGATACATATGATGGAAGTCAGGACAAATCCGGGAATGACTACTTCTGTCGAATTGCCGGATGGAACGGAAGTCGTTCTGAACTCGTCGTCGTCGTTGCGTTATCCTTCCCGGTTTGCCGATGATAAAAGGGAAGTGAAGTTGGTGGGTGAAGCATTCTTTTCTGTCGCAAAAGATGAAAAGAAGTTCATTGTCGGCACGCTGAACAATTCCGAGATAGCGGTACATGGAACGGAGTTCAACGTGGAGGCTTACAAGGGGAGCAGGACGGTACAGACCACTTTGGTTTCGGGTAAAGTCAGTTTCTCCTATGTGGATAACGGCAGGAGGAATAATGTAATGATGATACCGGGGCAAAAGGTTATTTATGATATAGTGCGGGAAAAGGTCGTTGTGAAAGAAGTCAATGTAGACGTGGAAACATGTTGGAAGGACGGACGCTTGATTTTCAGGAACACTCCGTTTGAAGATATATTGAAGAGTTTGAGCAAAAGATATAATGTGGAATTCATTCTGAAAAAGGCTTCATTGAAGCAGAATTCCTTTACGGCTACATTTACCAAACAACGTTTGGAGCGAATATTGGAGCACTTCCGAATATCCTCGAATATTCATTTCAAGTTTGTTGAAGATGGTGATGTGAATGCCGAGAGACAGGTAATAGAAGTTTATTAACCCTTTAAAAAGTAGTATGATGAAACACAAGTCCGTTTAGAAAAACATGCAGGAAAATGTTGGCGCATTTTCCTGCATGAAACACAGTAACTTTTAAATATCTGTTTGGCGACAGATAAAGTAACTTTATTTTTTCACTAGAAATCAATACAAAATTATGAAAAAACACTATTGTATCCAATCATTTAGGGCAAAAAGTGTCCTGATGAGATGCATGAAAAAAATTCCTCTTGCTATGAGATGCGCATTATTTATGTTGTTTTGTTTGGTTGGTATGACTTTTGCCAATGAAGGTTATGCTCAAAAGACAATGGTAAACATTACTCTTGAGAACAAGACTGTTGATGAAGTACTGACGGAGCTGGAACAAGGTACCGAATTTGTTTTCTTCTACAACAACAAGCAGATTGACGTTAAGCGCCGTGTATCGGTCCGGGCAAATAACAAAACCATATTCAAGGTTCTGAACGATGTGTTCAAAGGAACCAATATAGGCTATAAGGTATTGGACCGTAATATAATCCTTTATGATAAAGCTGTAGGAGCTGATGGGGTACAGATGGCTTTGCAGGCTGCGACGGTGAAAGGTTCTGTGGTCGATGCAACCGGTGAACCGGTGATCGGTGCCAGTATCTTGGTGCAGGGAACTACCAACGGTGTCATAACAGACATTGACGGTAATTTCATTCTGACCAATGTGGGCTCTGATGCTACTCTTATAATAAGCTATGTAGGTTATAAGACGCAAAACATAAAGGTTGCAGGCCGAAATTCGTTCAAGATAGTTTTGGTAGAAGATGCTGAGATATTGGATGAAGTGGTTGTTGTAGGATATGGTGTACAGAAGAAAGAATCACTGACCGGTGCCATTGCAGCCATTGGTGCTGATGAAATAGCTACGACCAAGACCGAGAATCTGATTAGCAATATTCAAGGTAAGATGCCGGGGTTATTGATTCGTCAGAAAACCGGAGAGCCGGGAACTTTCGACAATATGGTGAGCATTCGCGGTTATGGTGACCCGTTGGTGGTAATTGACGGTATCACACGTGAAGGTACCGAAGAACTTGCACAGCTGAATTCTGAGGATATAGAAAGTATCTCTATTTTGAAAGATGCTTCTGCCGCTATTTATGGTATGAATGCGGCTAATGGCGTAATCATTGTTACTACCAAAAAAGGTGTGGCCGAAAAGACCAGAGTATCTTACTCGGCATTGTTCGGTATGAAGAATGCCACGGGTATGGAAGAAACGGTAGATGCTTATGCTTATCGCATGTTGGCCAATGAAAGGGCACGTAATGACCAGGCTGCCCCTGAATACACTGACGATATTCTGGAACTGTATAGAACCGGGGCTAAGGGTTATACAGACAATAACTGGATTGACATGTTTATGAATAAACTGGCGTTCCAGCAATCGCATACTGTTTCTGTGAGAGGCGGAACGGATAAGGTGAAGTATTATGTGAGCTTCGGCTATAATGGCGATAATGGTTTGCTGAAGAGTGGTATCCAATACTATCATAGATATAATCTGAGAAGTAACCTGACTGCAGAGCTTACGAAAGGGCTGAAACTGAATGTGAATCTGTCCGGACGTTGGGATGAAACCCAAAGGCCGAGAGAGGATTTTATGTGGACTTTTAAGACTTTGATGGTTAATGACCGTGGTATCGGTACTCATACGATTGACAATCCCAATCATTTGTCTGCAATCGGTCCTGAAAACAAGAATCCTTTTGCGTTGGTTGATCCGGATATAGACGGTTATCGCAAGAACAGAGGCCTGACGTATTCTGCCGATGTGGAATTGAATTGGCAAGTTCCTTTTGTAAAAGTGATGTCATTGAGTCTTTTGGGGTCATTTGACGGTAACAATCGTAACAACTCTTCTTTAAACCGTTCTTATCCGTTGTATGATTATTATACAGATGCGCCTGCCGGTACGGGAGGTAGTACTGACGCTTATTCCAATACGATGAGAATATATCAGAAGATTTATGGTAGGGTGCAGGCTCAATATATGCGTTCTTTCAATCAGCACAATTTGAATGTGACAGCTGTGGCAGAGTTGAGCAGTACACGACGCGATGAATTATCCGGTTCCCGGCAATATTCAGAGTTGTTTACTAATGATATTTTGAATCAGGCAAGTCCGGGTACAGCTACCAATTCAGGGTATCGTAGTTTTGGCCGTTTGGCAGCCTATCTGATGCGTGCGAACTATGATTATGCCGGTAAATACTTGTTGGAGGTAGTAGGACGTTATGATGGTTCTTATCGTTATGCTCCTTCTAAGCGTTGGACGTTCTTCCCGTCGGTAAGTGCCGGATGGCGGCTTTCGGAAGAAAGTTTCATCAAGGACAATTTGCCGTTTATTACTAATTTGAAAATCAGGGGTTCTTTTGGGCAAAGTGGATATGATGCCGGTGATCCTTTCCAATATGTATCTGCTTATAATTCAGCTTCTAATGGTTATGTTTTTGATGGTGCCAGCCAGATTATGGGTATGGTAGCTCCTGGTGTAGTGACTGACCGGCTTTCTTGGGTTACATCTTCTATTTCCAATGTAGGTCTGGATTTTGACTTATGGAACGGTAAGTTGAGTGGTACTATCGAGTGGTTCAATCGTAAGAATGAAGGCATTTTGGCCGACCGTGCACAATCTGCTCCTGATACATTTGGTGCAAGTTTCCCGAAGGAAAATCTGAATTCTAACCGGAACCGGGGTTTTGAGATTGAATTGGGACACAGAGGACAAATCGGTAAGGACTTCTCATATTCAGTAAGTGCTAATTTTACGTATGCCCGTGAAAGAAGTCTGCATGTGGAACATGCAGAATATACCAGTTCTATGGATAGATGGCTGAATGGAAAGGAAAACCGTAACAGTAATGTGATGTGGTTGTATAAATACGATGGCCAATATACTTCTTTGGAACAGTATGAAACGGCTCCTTTGATTGGTGGAAACTTGGGTAACTCTAAGATGCTTCCGGGTAGTTACAGATTGCTTGACCTGAATGGTGATGGCAGGATTAACAGCAGTGACCGTGTTCCGGAGTTTTGGGCAACCGGTGCAAATCCTCCTATCCAGTATGGGTTGACTTTGGCGGCTTCTTATAAGAACTTTGATCTCAATATGCTGTTTCAAGGAGCTTCCGGTTACTCCATCGGATATGCCAATGATGATGTTTGGGGATATGGTGGCAAGACAAATAAATCTTATTTAATTGCGAAGTATGTAGATCGTTGGCATCCTGCAAATATAACAGATGATCCGTATAATCCTGCCACACAATGGGTAGCCGGTTATTATCCGGCATTACGCCACAATTTCTCCAATACTTCGGATAATGGTAGCAGATGGAATTATGGTATTTCCGTTTGGCTTCCGCAAGCTACTTATCTCCGTTTGAAGAGTATGGAGATCGGTTACAATCTGCCAAAATCATTTATGAAAAGAATCGGGTTGAACAGTGCCCGTATCTTTGTCAATGGTTCAAACCTGCTTACGTTCTGTAACAAGGCTTTGAAGGATGCTGACCCCGAACGTGAGGAAAGGGATTGGGGAGCCAACCTGGCATATCCGTTGATGAGAACTTATAACTTTGGGTTAAACATAAACTTTTAATTCTGAAATACCATGAAAAAAAATATTTTATCGATATTCTCATTATGTGCATTGATGGGATTGTCCGGTTGTAATGCCTTCTTGGAACTTGAACCGCTGGATAAAGTGTCTCCCGAGCAGTTATTGGAGACAGAAGGTGGTGTAAAGGCACTATTGGCAAACATATATACCATGATTCCTATGGAAGATTTTAATTATCGTCCGAACGCTGGTTTTAATCAACGCGGTTATGATGGTGTGAATGAAACTACTAATTTGGCATTTCTCACCGACGAAGCTACCCGTAGTGACGGAGGAGTGGGTATAGGTTACGAAGGATTCAATTATTGGCCCTATGGAGATATTCGTCAGGTGAATATTTTTATGCAGAATGTAGAGAAAGCCAAAGAAGCCGGAACAATTTCTGTTGCAGATGCGGATCGTATGACTGGTGAAGCCCATTTTGCACGTGCTTATATGTATTATGGGCTTGTAAAAAGATATGGCGGCGTTCCTCTGATTGACAAAGTGCAGGACGATGATTATGCCAATGGTGGACCGGGTGCTGTGGCAGTTCCTCGCAGTACAGAGTTGGATACTTGGAAATTTGTATTGAATGAGTGTACCCTTGCTGCTGCTACTTTGCCCGATGCGACTTCTGGTTCGGATTTGTATCGCGTAACCAAGTGGGCAGCTTATGCGTTGAAGTCAAGAGTTGCACTTCATGCAGCTTCTGTAGCCAAGTATTGGAATCTGGCACCTTTGGCTGGTGAGGCTGTCACTCAGAAACTGGTGGGTGGAATGACTTCTGCCGATGCCGATGCATTCTATAAAGAATGTATTGAAGCATCTAAGTTCCTTATAGAGAATTCCGGTAAATCTCTTTATAAGCCTGCTCCGGCTACTGTTAAGGAGGCTGCATCAAACTTCCAGGCCTTGTTCCTGAATGACCAGAATGAAGAGATTATTTTCAGTAAAGCGTATCTTAATGGAACAACCAATACTAATCAGGGACATAGCTATGCTCAGTTTAATATCCTTCCTCAAGTCAATCCGGGCGCTCTGAAATATGGACGTTTCAATCCGATGTTGGAAATCGTTGATTTGTTTGAAGATTATACGGATGACGGCACGGGAAAAAGTGCAAAGATTGTAACTCGTACGGATGGGAATGAAGATGCTTATATCGCTAATTTCCATAATATGAATAATGCTTCTGTAGTGAACACCTTGATGTCGGTACCTTTTGTTAAATACAACGATTTGTATGAACCGTTTGCCAACAAGGATGCACGTCTGTTGGCAAGTGTGGTTGTGCCGGGTTCATCTTATGCCGGCACTGAGATTATTATCCAGGGCGGATTTATCAAGGACAATAATAGCTATGTGGCTTATTCAAACGAGTCTACTCAGAAAAATGGAACAACATATTATGCTTTAGGAGCCGAAGGTGAAACCATGTTCTCCGGATTTAATAATGTGAACAGTGGTGAGGATGCCAATTGGACTGCTACAGGTTTTGGAGTCCGTAAGTATATGCCCGAGGGCGAGAGCATGTCTCCCGACCGTCTTTCGTCCACTACCTCTTATATTGATATGCGTTTGGCAGAAGTCTACCTGAATTATGCTGAGGCTGTTGTGGAAAATGGTAGTGGATTGGGCGATAAGGAATTGGCTGAGAACTATTTGAATGCTTTGCGACGTAGAGCCGGACACACCGACCGGATATCTTTGACATTGGAGAATGTCCTGAAGGAACGTCGTGTGGAGATGGCGTTTGAAGGAAAGCGTTTTTGGGATATGAATCGTCGTAGGGAATTCCATACTGAGTTCAGCAATAATAGAATTCGTAAAGCTTTGGTGCCGATGCTTGACTTGCGTGGTGCAGAGCCTAAATATGTCTTTGCAAGGGTGAACTACTTTGGTGACGAAACAAGAGGAGGGCGTACTTTCCAGAACATCAACTACTATAGGGGCATACCTAATATTGCCACGAATGGTTTAGTTCAGAATCCAGGTCATTAATTTGAATAATATTAAGTAGAAAGTTATGAAAAAGATATTGTTATTTGTGTCATGCTTCTTATTCGCATTGACATCTTGTGAAATTGATAATTATGAGGGACCGGATGCTTCCATACATGGTTCTATCCTTGACGAACAGACTGGTGAACTTGTAGGTTCTGATATGGAAAACGGTAATGCAATTAAAGTGAGGGAGCATGGATTTACTAATGCTACGGATCAAACCTGGTATATCACAAATACCGGAGAATATCGTAACAATATGGTTTTTGCTGCCACTTATGATGTCCGTTTTGAAAATGGGAATTTTTATCCATTTGAAGTGAAGGATTTTGTTGTTAAGTCAGGGGATAATGTGTATGATTTCAAGGTTATTCCTTATATTCGCGTCAAAAGTCCAAAAGTAGAAAAGAATGGCAATGTAATTACTGCTACATTCTCGTTGGAAGCTGGTAAACAAGAAGTGAAATTGAAAGAGATTCAGCTGTTTGCTTTTTCAGATATGTGGGTAGGTAACAATGTGAAATTGACGTTGAATGGAGGGACTGATAAGCAAGTGTTTAGTCCGAGTACTGCTATAAATAGCGCTGATATTTATACATTGTCCATCGATCTGGGACAAAATGCTGATGTCTTGAAATACAGCAAGAATTATTATTTCCGTATTGGCGCTCTGGCTGATGTTTCGGGTGTGGGCACTGTACGGCATAATTATGCGCCGGTAGTAGTTATAAAATTGTAATTTATAGCAGAGGGAGACGTTCTGCTTGACGGCAGAACGTCTTTTTTTATCCATACATTAAAAATAAGACCATGAAGAAATTGAACACGATTATTTTAATTTTGCTGGGGATGATATGTACTCAGTTGTATGCTGTACAATTGAATTCGATATATCCTCTAAAACCCAATGACTCCGAAGCTTTTTATTTCACTCCCGAGAACTATCCTATAAAGGCGGATGGAAAGATGGATGTATCGGATGCTTTGCAGGCAGCGATTAATCAAGTGAAGAAAGAAAAGAATTTCGGAATCCTTTTTATCCCTGAAGGTAAATATAAAATCAGCAAGACCATTTATATTCCTACGGCTATTCGTTTGATTGGCTATGGAAAGAATCGCCCGGAATTTATTCTGGCTAAGAATTCTCCGGGTTTTCAGGAGGAAGTAGCTGATGATAAAGGAAAAGCTAAATACATGTTCTGGTTTACGGGAGCCGTTGTCAAGGAAGGTGAGAAACCCCGTGATGCCGGTGCCAGTACGTTCTACAGTGCCATGTCGAATATCAACTTGCGCATAGAAGATGGTAATCCGCATGCAGTGGCGCTACGCACACACTTTGCCCAACACAGTTTTATCAGTTATGTGGCCGTATACATAGGTAAAGGCAAGGCTGGTCTGTTCGATGTGGGCAATGAGTTGGAAAACGTTGCTTTTTACGGGGGAGATTATGGCATTTATACGACAAAAGCTTCTCCCGGATGGCCGGTAATGATGGTCGACTCTTATTTTGAGGGACAACGTGTAGCTGCTCTTCGTTGTCAGGAGTCCGGTTTGGCAATGGTGAATCTGTATGCCAAGAATGTTCCGGCTGTATTTGATATTGACCCTAATTATTGCGACAAGTTATTTTTGGAAAACAGCTATTTTGAAAATGTAAGTGGTCCGGCAGTGGTGATTACCAACGAGAACAACAGCAACAATCAGATAACCTTTCGCAATGTATATTGTAAGAATGTACCGACCTTGGCGAAATATACCCGTAGCAATACGGCCACCCATGTTGCTCATAAAATCTATAAGGTAAAGTCATACGACCACGGCTTGCAGATGGATAACATGGTGGATATGCCGGAATATGAAACGTTGGTTGATATTGAACCGATACAGAAGATGCCGGTTGCCCAACTGATGGACATCCCTGCACTGCCTGCAATGGCAACATGGGTAAATCTGCGCGAATTCGGTGCAAAGGGAGATGGGGAAACGGATGATACGAAGGCCATCCAGGAGGCTATTGACAAGTACGATAATATCTATGTGCCCCAGGGCTGGTATCGCATTACCGAAACTTTGAAGATGAAGCCCGATACCAAGTTGATAGGCCTGCATCCTTTTGGCACTCAGTTCCGGCTGGACGAAAGTACTGCTGCATTCAGTGGTTTTGGCGGTCCGAAAGCGATGGTGGAATCTTCGGAAGGCGGTGCAAATATGCTGGTGGGCATTGGTATCAATACCGGCGGTTATAACTATCGTGCTGTAGGTGTGAAGTGGATGGCAAATGCAGATTCTTATATGAATGACGTGAAGTTTGTAGGCGGGCATGGTGGTTTATGGAAACCTAAACCGGGTGTTGAGGAACCACGTGGCCGGTGGAACAGACCGGCTCGTATCAGTTCTCCCGATAATCCGGTAGCGGCTTCGGGCATGGACCTTGCTTGGGACAACCAGTATTGGAGTCTGTGGGTGACTAACAACGGTGGCGGCACCTTTAAAGACATCTGGACAGCAAGTACCTATGCCACCAATGGTTTCTATGCCAACAATACTTCTACTCCGGGGCGTATCTATGCCATGTCCATCGAGCATCATGTAAGAAATGAAGTACGTTTCAACAAGGTGTCCAACTGGAAGGTGTATTGCATGCAAACCGAGGAAGAGAGCCGCGAAAGTACCGATTGCCAACCGATAGAGATGGACGACTGCAAAGATGTGACCTTTGCAAACTTGTATATGTTCCGCGTTATCCGTGTCAATGAACCGTATCACAGTTCTGTACGTATCCGCAATTGCGAGAACATCGCATTTCTGAACCTGCATAACTATTCTCAGATTAAATATACGAATAACATTGCAGTGTTCGATGTCAACAAAGACATTGACATCCGCCCGTGGGAACTTTCTCGCTTGATTGTAACCGGAAAAGAACCTCATCAGCAACCGTTAGGCAATGAAATAGGTAAGGTGAACCAATTGGCTTCTGATTTGGAATTTGCCGAAGGCATTGCGCGCGACAGTAAAGGTAACATTTACTTCTGCGACCATCGGATGCGTCGTATCTTTAAGTGGTCGGTAGAGACAAACAGCTTGTCGCTGCTGGCAGATTTCCCGTGGAAACCCTCCAACCTGGCTTTTGATTCAGAAGATAATCTATTGGTATTGTTCAGATATGATGCGCAGCCGGGATATCTGATTAATGGTAAGCCGGAGGAAATGCCGGTAATGCCTGATACAAAAGGTACTTCTTTCAGCGGATATGGTAATTCCGCATATACAATGAGAGTCTACTCCATTGACCCGGAAAATCCGGAAGAGACCATCAAACTGTTGCCGCGTGTTCCGATGGGTCAAGTGAAGAACGTGTATAAGGCTCTTTATCCTTCTAACCGTTGGAGAGACTTCCACGATTTCAATGCGGTGTCGGTCTATGTTCCTGAAATGTGCTTCCTGGCACCGGATGGAAAAACTATCATTCCTCATTATTTCGACTTGTCACGTAGTTCTTCCCTGCTGGAAGCCTATCCGGGAAAGCCTTTCTATACATCTGATGAATATGACCGCAGAATGGTGAAGATGGATGTGGCCAATGACGGCACGCTCTCCAACTTGAGCTATTTTGTGGAGCAGGGCGAATTTGGTTCTGCTGTAGATAAGGAAGGGAACTTGTATGTGGCTGACGGAGAAATATATGTATTTGATAAGGATGGCAAGAAGAAAGGGATGATTCGTGTTCCCGAACGTCCGTCCACATTACAGTTTGGCGGTAAGGATGGCAATACATTGTTTGTCACAGGCCGTTCCAAGTTCTTTGGTGTACGTATTAAATAAGGAAAATCCATATTAAAACAATCTGTGTAATGAGAAATTATCAAATAATGAGATACCTGCTGATAGTCTGTTGGATTATCTGTAATATGTCGTCCGGGTGGGCGGTAGGGGGTGGTTCCGCCTATACGCAAAGACCGGACGATCCGGAAGCATTCTACTTTACCCCGGAGAATTACGGCTTCAAGGCTGATGGAAAGTCCGACGTGACCGATGCGCTTCAAGAGGCAATCAATCAGGTGAAGCGCGAAAAGAATTTTGGGATACTGTTTCTGCCGGAAGGAAATTATCGCATTAGCAAGACGATTCAAATTCCCTCATCCATTCGGCTGATTGGTTATGGGAAGAAACGGCCGGTGATTTATTTGGGAGCCGATACACCCGGTTTCCAGACTACTCAAAATTATATGATATGGTTTACGGGAGGGCTGGCACAAGAGGGCAGGAAGCCTTCGGATGCTGGTGCAGGTACTTTCTATAGTGCGGTGTCCAATGTGGATTTCCGTATAGACAAAGGTAATCCTCAAGCCGTCGCCATTCGTGCGCATTTTGCCCAGCATGGATTTATCAATCATTGCGACATTCGGATTGGTTCGGGAAAAGCCGGCATGTATGATGTTGGCAATGAACTGGAAGACGTCAGGTTTTATGGCGGTGAATATGGGATAATTTCCTCCAGGACTTCTCCGGGATGGCCTATGATGATGGTCGATACTTACTTTGAGGGGCAGAGAAAGGCGGCTGTCTATTCAAAAGAGGTGGGGTTTGCCATCGTCAATATGCATGTGAAGAATACGCCCGTTGCCTTTGAAATGGCAGAGAATCTGGCAGACCGCCTTCATGTGGAGAATTCGTTGTGGGAGAATATTTCGGAAGCCGGTGTCAGGGTAAGCGTGGAGGGAAATACTTTTTCGCAATTGAATCTGGTGAATGTGGATTGTAGGAATGTTCCCGTACTGGTGGACTATGCTCAAAGTGGAAAGAAAGTTGCCGGAAAAGCAAAAATGTACAGAGTCAAGGAGTTTACTTACGGTCTGGTGTATCAGGATTTGAATGATGCTTCTTCTTTCAGGGAAATATGTGAAATAGAGCCGGTGGCAAAACAGCCGGTTACACTTGGCAAGGACCTTCCGGTTCTTCCGGCAATGGAGACATGGGTCAATATCCGCGACTTAGGGGCAAAAGGTGATGGCGAGACTGATGATACGGAAGTTTTTGAGAAAGCTGTCTCTTTGCATAAAAACATCTATGTGCCCCAGGGGTGGTATCGTCTGACGAGAACGTTGAAGCTGTCTCCCGGTACTAAGCTGATTGGGCTGCATCCTTTTGGGACTCAATTTCTGTTGAAGGAAAGCGAGCCTGCATTCAGTGGTTTCGGCGTGCCTGTGCCTTTGGTTGAATCTTCCGAAGGCGGCGACGACATGCTGAATGGTATAGGTATTAATACCGGTGCGTATAATTACCGTGCTGTCGGCTGTAAATGGATGGCGGGTGAGCGTTCGTACTTGAATGATGTGAAGTTTGTAGGCGGGCACGGCACCTTGCGCAAACCGGCTCCGAATGTTTCCGGACAGTCGTCTTACCGCAGGGGCGAGCGTCGAATTAGTTCCCCGTCTTCTCCGGTCATGGAGACCGGTAAGGATATGGCTTGGGACAACCAGTATTGGAGTTTGTGGATTACAAACAATGGCGGTGGGACAATTAAGGATGTTTGGACAGCCAGTACGTATGCTGCCAGTGGGCTTTATATTAGCGAAACGAAGACTCCGGGACGTATTTATGCCATGTCTTTGGAGCATCATGTCCGTACTGAAGCCCGTTTCCATAATGTGGCCAACTGGAAAATTTATGCTTTCCAGTTTGAGGAAGAAGGTCGTGAAGGGCCTGATTGTTATATGGCAGAAATGTCCAACTGTCAAAATATCGAAATGGTAAATGTGTGGATGTATCGCGTAATCCGTGCCTTTATGCCGAAGAGGATAGGTTTCCGCATATGGGATTGCAAGAATATCACTTTCCGTAATATGCACAATTATACGCAGATATTACCAGTCATAGAGTTTCCTATATATGATATGAATAAGAAGTTGCCCGTTTATTCGTGGGACTTTGCCCGTCTCACTGTTTCGGGTAGCGAGAAGAGCCTTCGCCCTTCCTGCACGGTCATGGACAAGCCTGTGAAGCTGGCTACCGGTTTTGAACTGGCCTCCGGAGCTACTACCGACAGTAAAGGAAATATCTACTTCTGTGAAAACCGTCTGAAGAAAATCTATAGATGGTCGGCAGACACGGAGCAGATTACTTTGATAGCCGATTATCCCTGGAAGCCTTTTACATTGGCTACTGATACGCAAGACAATCTGCTGGTTATTTTCCGCTATGACCCTCAGCCGGGTTATCTGGTGAACGGCAAGCAGGAAACGGTAGTGCGCTTGCCGGATGATAATCCGATGTACAGTGGTTGGGGTAACAGTGGCTGGAGTGCTTGGGGGTATTCTTTTAATCCGGATAACGTGGATGCTACGATGAAGCCTATGCCGCGTGTCGTTACAGCCAGTATGAAGAATATACAGAAAGTCATTCACCCTTCCAGTCGTTGGAGAGGTGACTTTGACAAGGTGGTTGCCAGTATGCCTGAGTATAGTTTTGTCGCTCCGGATGGCGTGACAATTATTCCGGATACCTATGATTTGGGACGTTCTTGTGCTTTGACTGTTACAGTTCCCGGTCAGTCAGAACCGGTTTATATTGTAAATGAGATGAATAAAACGACAGTACAACTTTCCGTTGGTGGGGATGGCCGTTTGACAGAACAAGGAATAATATGTCCTTATGGCCAATACAGTAATGTGACCGATGCTGACGGAAATGTCTATGTTGCTGATGGTGAAATATTTGTCTATGACAAATATGGTAAAGAGCAGAGACGTATTCAGATAGAAGAACGCCCGATTTCCTTGGCAATTGGTGGAAGGCAGAAGGATATGCTTTTTGTTACCACCTCAAGTTCTTTCTATGGAATTAAGATACGTTAGGTATTGTATAGGTAAAAAAGAATTAGCCCCTGCGGTCGTTTTATATCGCAGGGGCTAATTTATTATAAGAAGGTCTCTTTTCCTTATAGGCTGATTGTTTGGAATATTATTTTTCCAGCAGCTCTTTCAGAAAAGAATCCAGTTCCTCATCCAATCCTTTCAGTAGCTCTTCATTGACCAATAGAGTATCATCATCCATCAGCAACAGTTCTGCTATTGTTTCTTTATCATCATCCACCAGTACAAAAGAGAATGGTTTCAGGATAGTCAGCTTGTCGAACTTTCCTTCATTTTTCATGTTGCAGAGCAGTGAGGACAAGATACGCTCTACATTTTCGTAGAAATCATCCCCCTCGTATGTCATCCATTCTTCAATGGAAGTATTGGCAAGTTCTTCATCTTCATCATCAAAGATAGACAGTTCGCCCGAATTCTGATTCGGTTGCAGATGAATGTCTGTAACGATAGTCTGTTCGTAACCGCAGGTGTATTTGCCGATTGCTTTTTTAAGAGTGTCCTCCAAGAGTGCTAATGACGATTGACTGAGCTTCATAATAACTTTCTTTTCTTAATGGTTGTTCAAAGGTATAAAAAAAACGGTTATCTCTGCATCATTTGACTAAAAATCATCATCAAATCTGTTCATTTGCATGTTCAGGCGTGCCATTCCCTCTTTTCGTTTCTCCAATTCGTCTACATACATGCTGATAAAGATATAATAGGAGATGGTTCCATCATGTATTTCGCCTGTCTCTTTTTTGTCTGTCTTGCTTTTCTCACGGGCAAGGGTTTGCGCTTTTAATGCCCATTCCAAGGCAGTATCTATGCTGTCTTGCATTTCGTAGCCCAAAGCGGTGTTATAGGCTGCATACATTTTCTGTTTTCCTTTTTTTGTTTCGTAGGTCTGCTTCCAGAGCTCTACTGCTTTACTCCAATTTTCTTCTTTGGCATATACGGCTGCGTCACGCATATTTACAGAACCACCACTGAAGAGATAGCGGTTACTGGTTTTCCAATAGGGGAGTAGATGTCTTACCGGAACCGTTCCTGCAAATTCAGATGCTTGCTTCACCATGTCTTCTTCGCTGATGAGGCGGGAACGTACTGACGCTTCACCATTTCCTGCCTCTTCCCAGAAAATACTGTCATTGCTGTTGACGGTCACCATAGGACCTTTGCGGTTAGGTAAATATATTCTGACGGTAGGATATACCTTTACATCCACTGTGCCGAGGAACACACCCCAGTCGGGCATATAACTTATCTTGCGATTGGAACGCATTTGTATGTTTTCCAGGGCTATCAGGAAATCTACGTCCAAATTCTGTGTAAGTTCCAGTACTTCATCTCTCGATAATGTGCTTTCGCGGGGATTGATGTCTTTACTCCGGAGGGCAGAGTCGCATATCACAACCTCTTCAAAGTAGTTTTCGTTGGCAAGGGCCTCTGCAAGGGATTCGGTTGTTATTGCGGCGTCTCCATTGTAGTAGTTGGTGAGGCGTGCCACCTCATTCTCGCTTTTTTTCTGTTCTTCCTCAGTGATGATGAGTTTGTTGTCCGGTACGTTTGGCATGTTGTTGACAACAGCCACACGTTTCAGTGTTGCCGGGAAACTGACTTCTGCCGGAAGCATATAATCAATGGACAGTTGTTCTACACTCTGGCAGCTGCCTAACAGCAGAGAACCCATCAATAACAGACAATAGTGATATTTGGTCATAGTCTTTGGTTTTGTTCTTTGGAGCAAAAGTACTCTTTTAGCTGAATATTCAAAAGCTGGAACGAATAAAAAATGTGATAATGTGGCAGGAGAAAAAGTGATAGGGTGATAAAAGATACCTGACGGTATCGTCTTATCACCCTATCGCCTTATCATTTTATAGCTTTGATTTATGCATTCCTTCCGTGGCAGTTTTTGTATTTCTTACCGCTTCCGCAAGGACAAGGATCATTGCGTCCTACGGTCTTCTCGGCACGGATAGGTTCGCGTCTTGGTTGTTCACGTGTATCTTGTGCCGCAGCGGCCTGCTGGTTCGGGTCATTCAAATCAACCTTCTGTTCGCGATACTTGCTCATATCCTGGCGTTGTTCCGGAGCAGCCTGGCGCACCTCTACTTGGCGGGGAGCCTGGGGAGCCTCAGGGGCTTCAGCCGGAGCCTCTTGTACCGGGATTTGTCCACGCATTAAGATAGAGATAGTCTGATTATTAATCTTATTCACCATGGCATCAAACAAGTTCACAGATTCCAGCTTGTAAATCAGCAGCGGGTCTTTCTGCTCGTAACTTGCATTCTGCACGGAGTGTTTCAGCTCGTCCAGCTCGCGCAGGTTTTCTTTCCATGCTTCGTCGATGACGTGCAGCAAGATGGATTTCTCGAATGACTTCACCACCTCCTTACATTCTGTCTCATAAGCTCTCTTCAGGTTGCAGGAGATGTTGTACATACGTTTTCCGTCTGTGATGGGGATAAGTATGTTTTCGTACATGTGTCCCTGCGTTTCGTATACTTGTTTGATGACCGGATAGGCTATCTGTGCCATACGTTCTGTCTTGCGTTTGAAGAGTTCCATGGCAGCGTCAAAAGTTCTGTCTGCCAGTTTTTCTTTCTTCTCATTACGGAATTCCTCTTCGGTGAAAGGTACTTCCATGGCAAGTGTCTGGAGCACATCCATCTTGCAGTTTTCGTAGTCGGGCGCTTCAATGGCATTGGCACAACGGTCCCAAATCATGTTCACGATATCCATGCCGATACGTTCGCCCATCAAAGCGTGGCGGCGTTTGGTGTAGACTACTGTACGTTGCTTGTTCATCACGTCGTCATATTCCAACAGACGCTTACGGATGCCGAAGTTGTTTTCCTCAACTTTCTTTTGTGCACGTTCAATGGACTTGGAAATCATGCCGTGTTCAATCATTTCACCTTCTTTGAAACCCAGTTTGTCCATTACACTGGCAATGCGGTCACTGGAGAACAAACGCATCAGGTCATCTTCCAAAGATACGAAGAATACAGAAGAACCCGGGTCGCCTTGACGTCCTGCACGACCACGTAACTGACGGTCCACACGGCGTGATTCGTGGCGTTCTGTACCGATGATGGCAAGACCGCCTGCAGCTTTCACTTCCGGACTCAGCTTGATGTCGGTACCACGGCCGGCCATATTGGTAGCGATGGTTACAGCACATTTCAAACCGGCAGTAGCCACAATATCCGCTTCCTTCTGATGCAGTTTGGCATTCAATACACTATGTTCAATCTTACGCATGGTAAGCATTTTGCTCAACATTTCAGAGATTTCAACAGAAGTGGTACCCACCAGTACGGGGCGTCCTGCTGCCACCATTTTTTCTATCTCTTCGATGACTGCTTTATATTTTTCACGTTTTGTCTTGTAAACGCGGTCATTCATGTCATTACGGGCAATGGGGCGGTTAGTCGGAATAACCACTACATCCAGTTTGTAGATGTCCCACAACTCGCCGGCTTCTGTTTCTGCCGTACCGGTCATACCGGATAGTTTGTGGTACATACGGAAATAGTTCTGTAATGTAATGGTGGCAAAAGTCTGGGTGGCAGCTTCTACTTTCACGCCTTCTTTGGCTTCGATGGCTTGGTGCAAACCGTCAGAATAACGACGTCCTTCCATGATACGTCCCGTCTGCTCATCCACAATCTTCACTTGGCCGTCAATTACCACATATTCGTCATCTTTCTCGAACATGGTGTATGCCTTCAACAGTTGGTTGATGGTATGCACACGTTCGCTTTTGATGGCATAGTTGGTCATCAGGGCATCCTTCTTTTCAAGGCGCTGTTCGTCTGTCAGCTCTGTTTCGTTTTCCAAGGCAGAGAGTTGCGCTGTGATATCGGGGAGTACGAAGAAAGTGGGGTCCTCTACATTGCTACTAATCAAGTCTACGCCCTTGTCCGTCAAATCCACGCTGTTCATTTTCTCTTCAATAACGAAGTAC
The DNA here is from genome assembly GCF_964250605.1 of Bacteroides sp. AR20. Classification (NCBI taxonomy): domain Bacteria; kingdom Pseudomonadati; phylum Bacteroidota; class Bacteroidia; order Bacteroidales; family Bacteroidaceae; genus Bacteroides; species Bacteroides sp. AR20. Next base: position 214,742 of record NZ_CAXUGK010000001.1, read on the forward strand.
AGCGGGTCAGTCACCTCGTGCATGCGCTTGTTGTTCTGCTCCATGTAGATTTCTTCGGTCTTCAGCATACCGGCCTTGATGCCTTGTTCGCTGAGGAACTTGATGAGTGCCTTGTTCTTGGGCAGGCACTTGTGACTGCGGTACAAAGCGAGGAAGCCTTCTTCCTGGTCTTTCTTATCGTTTGATGCAATCAGGCGCTTGGCATCGGCCAGGTATTGGGTAGCCAGTTTTTTCTGAGCTTCTACCAGACGTTCCACTTGCGGGCGGAGCTGTTCGAAGAGTTGGTCATCGCCTTTGGGAACCGGTCCGGAGATAATCAGCGGAGTACGGGCATCATCAATCAATACTGAGTCTACCTCATCGACAATGGCATAATTATGTTGGCGTTGTACCAGGTCTTTGGGGCTGATAGCCATGTTGTCACGCAGGTAGTCGAAACCGAATTCATTGTTTGTACCGAACGTGATATCTGCCAGATAAGCTTTGCGACGGGCATCAGAGTTGGGCTGGTGCTTGTCGATGCAATCTACACTCAAACCGTGGAACATGTAAAGAGGACCCATCCATTCGGAGTCACGTTTTGCCAGATAGTCGTTCACTGTTACCACGTGCACGCCGTTACCAGTCAGGGCATTGAGGAATACCGGTAGGGTAGCTACCAATGTCTTACCTTCACCGGTTGCCATTTCGGCAATCTTACCTTTATGTAGAACCACACCACCGAATAGCTGTACATCATAATGTACCATGTTCCATACAGTATCGTTACCACCTGCTATCCAATGGTTCTGGTAGATGGCTTTATCGCCTTCGATGCGTACAAAGTCTTTAGTGGCAGCCAGTTGGCGGTCAAAATCGGTAGCTGTAACCACTATTTCTTCATTTTCAGAGAATCGTTTGGCTGTTTCCTTTACAATAGAGAAAGCGGTGGGTAATACTTCGTCCAGCGCTTTTTCATAAATCTCCAATATCTCTTTCTCGATTTTGTCGATTTGGTTGAAGAGGTCTTCGCGTTTTTCCAGTTCGGTATCTTCAACGCTGGCTTTCAGTTCTTCCACTTTGGCGCGTTGTTCGGCTGCCGAATCGTGGATGTAGGCTTTCAGTTCTTCTGTCTTGGCGCGTAGGGCGTCGTTGTCGAGTTTGGCTACTTCCGGGTAAGCGGCTTTGATTTTCTCCACCCACGGTTGTATTTCTTTCATGTCGCGTGTGGATTTGTTGCCGAAAATCGAGCTTAAAAATTCATTAAATCCCATTATATATTTGTTTTTATTATTATTGCTGAGTTAGTTGAGCGTGCAAAGTTACTGATTTCTATACAGATTATCCAGATTTGCACAGATTATTTTAGAATCAAAAGTCAAGGGGAGATGCTGTACTTGCATTAGGGGCGCGGATGCGCATTACACTTGCCAAGGTAGGGGCAATGCGGTCAATACTGATGGGGGTACGGATGGTTTCAGCCTTCATTCCACCTCCCAATAAAATGAGGGGAGCAGGAATATCGGCCGTACGTACTACACGGTTATCAGTACTATTTTCCTGCATGATAGTCCAGCCCGGGAGTATTTCCATGAGCAAATCGCCAGAGCGCTTGCGATGAAAACTATTGCGTATACGTTCTATTTGCGGTGACCAGGGGCCCAAAAGCAGGCGATGAGCTGAATATACTTCGCTCACGCCACTAAACTGAACCAGAAATTCGGCAGATTTTTCTTGAATTTCAGTCAGGCTCAACTGCTTGTTCTCAATAAGTTTATGGTTGAGATAGATTTGTTGGTCATAATAAGCTTCCACATATTGTCCCTCGCCATAGGATGCCATGAGGTACATGTTTAGCAGGGCGGCACAGCGGTTCAGGTAGAATTCACCACCCGGTATCCGGTATACGCCCGGGTCGGCTGCTTCCGGGTCGGCATAGCCGGTGGAGGTGATGCAGAAAAGTACGTTGTGGAGCCCAACTTTACGTTCTATGAGCTCTAATAAGGAAGCTATACTACGGTCCAGTCGCACGTAGGTGTCTTGCATTTCCATGGCACATTCCTGCGTACTTCGGTGGTTATAATTTCCTGCGTAGTAAGTCAGCGATAATAGGTCGGGCACGTCATCTTGTCCGATAGTGCTCTTATTCAGCAGCTCTTCGGTCAGCAGGTTGACTTCCTCATTGATGAAAGGGCTGGTTATCAAGCGGCGGAACTTGTTTGTCCGTTCACCATCCAGCTTGTATTTGAATGGCTCGTTGCGCCATTCGGGCAGAAATGTATAGTTGGTAAAAGGAAGTGCAGGTGTCCATACCATATCCTTGATACGGTAGTCAGGAGATTTCCAGTCGTTGTATTGGCTCAGCCACCACGGAAATTCATTATAATAAGTCGTACTGCACCATTTTCCGGTATTGTTATTAAGCCAGAAAGCACCGTTCCCCGCGTGCCCGGCACCCAATATGGCGGCATCGCGGAAAGGCGCGATGGCATAGACCAGACCTTTGTTGCGGGTAGCTATTTTCAGCTCGTCGGCAATAGTAGAGGTCAGTAATTGGGAGGGGGAAGTGCTTTCGTCGGTATAGTTGCCCATGAAGTTGGGGTCTTCTACACAGTTTATGGGGCGTAGTGTACCTGCATCCAGCCACTGCTCTGCAATGATGCCGTTCATGGACGGTGTTGTCCCGGTATAGATGGCGGCAATGGCCGAGGCTCGGTCCGTTCCGCAAAAAGGAAATTCTGCTTGACGGAATACTTTACCTTCACGCAGTAAGCGCTTAAACCCCTTTTCTCCGTATAAGGACGAAAATGCTTCCATATAGTCTGTACGCAACTGGTCAATGGTCAATGTTACCACCAGCTTTGGGGAGGCAGGCAGCGGTTGGGCTTGCAGACCACTGAATGTAAGTGCGAGTATGGAAGTTATCAGTCCTTTTTTCATTACTTTCGTTTGTATGTTAGAATGAGGTTGCTTGCAGAACGTATCAGCAAACACAGTGCCAAAGGTAATACTGCTGGCGGAATTCTCTGCGGAATTATTGTCCAAAGCCCTATAAAAAGTGTTAAAACTACAAAATTAACCAGCATATAGCGGCTTATTTCCCTTTTTCGTACCCTGGATAGCATGAATGGAAGGCAGAAAAGGTGAAATGGATGGAATACAAATAATATATAATTGGGACTTACTGCCGGATGCTGTGAGAATAGTGCTAAAAATGCCAGTATACATCCAGCCATTCCGGCAACCAAGAAGAGTATGAGGTCTATGCCCCAAAGAGTTTTCCCTCTTCGTATGCCGTAAATGCTGATGCCTGCTACAAGTATCAGTAATAGCGAAGCCGACTGCATCGGTGTGATGCCTCTGCTGACGAAGTCGGCTGGTGTTTTACCCGTTACTACGATTTTTTCTTCTTTGGCAACCAGTGGCCGTGCTTGTCCTTCTTTGTCCACAATCTGCGCTTTATTGAAATACTCCTGCATGTAGAAGGGGACGAACATTGCCAGCCGCCGGTTGATGGGTTCGTCTGCTTTGCTGCCCATGCATAGGTCCATGCCGAAACGTGACCACAAATGGCCTTCACTGTATTTATGCAGCAAATCCCTGAAAGAGATTCCCGTACTGTTAGCAGTCATATTGTCAGCGTATTGCAGAGTGCCGTTGATGGCACGCTCTATCCGGTCCCGCGGGCGGGTGGCACAATTGTCGTAGAAAAAATTGTAGCGGTATACTCGGTTTTCAGGGCGGTAGTTTTCTGTTAATAGTGCTATCAGGCGTTCTTTTTCCTCTTCTGTTAGGTTTAACGTTTGTTGCCAGACATCGCGTCCCAGATAGTTGTATTCGGCGGCGAAATGCTCATAATCGGTTACTCCAAGTTGATAATCCGTTTCTCCCAAGGCAAAACGGAAGATGAAGTTAGGGGCGTTGAAGTTGAACATGCCGTAATTGAAGACGGCGTCAATGCCACGTGTATAGTTCTCGTACCGTATGGCAGTGTGTCCGAATAGGGAATAAATCTCTCCTCCTGCAGCGCAAGTCAGTAGGCTGACGCGTACGGAGTCTGTTGCAGCAGTCTTTTGCTGTTGTGTCACCTGGGCATTTGCTGAAGGCAAACAGAAGAAAAAGATTACTATATATATATGTATAAGTAGGCTTCGTTTCATGCTGCAAACTTACGGAAAAAACTAATATTATCCCAATTTGTGATTAGGAACTAAAGCGGTTATTCGCGTTATTCCGGTCATCTGTGTCCGAAGAATCTTTTTTAATTATGAACTTGATACAATTCTTAATTCGCATTATTGGTTGTTTTGAATCAACTGTCGAGTACGAGTGGTAGGTATTTTCTATTTACAAACGATACGGGTGCAAGAAATAGTGGTATATTGAACCTGATTCAGTCGTATACTGAATGCCATTCAATCGTATACTGAATAGGGCTCAGTCGTATACTGAATGTAGCGCATTTAGTTGTATTGATAATCAGGTGGTTGTGGTATGATGTTGCGGCTTTAATAAATCTCAACAGAATGTAAAAGTGGCATTGTGGTTGTTTGGTGTGGATGTGAATAAGAATTCTTGTGCAGTTGTTCTTCTAATAAAGAGATGGTTTCTGCTGAATTTCAATATTAATGTTATATCTTTGCGCCGCTAAATTTATGCAATACGGTGAATCTCATTATTGATATAGGAAATACAATCGCCAAGATGGCGGTGTTTGATGGTGGACGTATCGTGGAGGTGGTGTATGACTCCAATCTGACGTTGGAACGGTTGCCTGAAGTATGCCGTACATATACGATTGAAAAAGCGATAGTGGCTACTGTCATTGATTTGAGTAGAGAGGTGTTGTCGCAACTGGAAGATATGGCTGTCCCCATTCTGTGGCTCAATGAAAAGACTTCTCTTCCGGTAGAAAACCTCTATGAAACTCCCCGGACGCTGGGGTATGATCGTATGGCGGCGGTGGTAGGAGCCAATGAGCAATTTCCTGGCAGGGATATACTGGTGATTGATGCCGGTACCTGTATCACTTATGAGTTTGTCGATGCTGCTGCCCGCTATCATGGCGGGAATATCTCTCCCGGCCTGCAGATGCGTTTCAAGGCGCTTCATCAGTTTACCGGACGGCTTCCAATGGTGGCTCTTGAGGGGCGGATGGTGCCCATGGGGAAGGATACCGATACGGCTATCCGTGCCGGAGTACTGAAGGGTATTGAATATGAAATTTCAGGTTACATTACGGTTATGAAGCATAAATATCCTGAACTTTTGGTTTTTTTAACGGGCGGGGATGATTTTTCTTTTGATACAAACTTAAAAAGTATCATCTTTGCAGACAGATTTTTAGTGTTGAAAGGATTAAATAGAATTTTAAACTATAATAATGACAGGCTATAGACAAACACTGTTAGTGCTCTTGCTCACGATATTATCAGGAGCGGCAGTCGCTCAAAATAATACAAATTCTCCCTATACACGATATGGATATGGACAGTTATCTGAACAAGGCTCGAGCAACAGTAGGGCGATGGGTGGTATTGCCTATGGTTTACGGGACAAGTATCAGACAAACTTCGCTAATCCAGCATCCTATACGGCGGTAGATTCGCTGACTTTTATCTTTGATGGAGCAGTCTCTTTACAGAATACAAACCTCAGTAACGGTACTCTGAAACGAAATGCCAAGAATTCCAGTTTTGATTACATCACGATGCAGTTTCGTGCAAGTAAATGGGCTGCCATAAGCTTGGGATTGTTGCCTTATTCGAATGTGGGATACAGCATGGGAGAGTACCGGGAAGATACGGAATTCCCAGACAAATCTACGACGGTAAGCTATTCGGGAGAAGGAGGTCTGCATCAGCTTTATTTAGGTGCGGGCTTTAAAATAATTAAAAATCTTTCTGTCGGTGCGAATTTTTCGTATCTTTGGGGAGATATAACAAGAACCGCTGCGGAAACCTTTCCGTCCAGTTCAAGTGTATTTCCTATTACAATACAGTCTAATGTGGCTGTAAAGAGTTATAAGTTGGATTTTGGAGCGCAGTACACCCATCAGTTTGGGAAAAAGCATGTTGCAACGTTGGGAGTCGTCTTTTCTCCGGGGCATGATTTGAGTAACGATGCGTACGAAGTTACGCAGACTGGTGATAGCAATACGGGAGCTACTTCGGCAACGAGGGATACTATTGTTACTTGCGGCATTCCGACAACATTTGGCGCAGGTGTGACGTACGTGTACGACAATCGTCTGACGGTAGGAGCGGATGTGATGTTCCAGAATTGGAGCAAAGTGAGCTATATGAACAATGACGAGGCGTTTTGCGACCGTGGAAGAATATCCGTTGGTGCAGAGTATCTGCCGAATCCTATGGGAAGAAGTTATTTGTCTCATGTGAAGTATCGTTTGGGAGCTTATTATTCCAAACCTTATTATAAGATAGACGGTGTACGTGCCGCTGATGAATATGGTGTTACTGCCGGTTTTGGATTACCCATACCGAGAACCCGTTCTGTATTGAGCCTTTCTGCGCAATACGTGCGAACCAAAGGAACCCAAGCAGCGTTCTTGAACGAAAATACATTGCGCATTTGTATCGGAGTAACCTTTAACGAACGTTGGTTCTTCAAGCGTAAAGTGGATTAATGGAAATTGAATAGACAAAAATATAACAACTAAAATTTAAATACAATGAAAATTAAGACGCTTGTGGCTGTCTTGCTCCTTTCGGGTGGAGTGACCAGCACTTTCGCACAGACTGAAAATTGTAATTCGAACAGTAGTATCTCTCATGAAGCAGTGAGAGCTGGTAACTTTAAGGATGCATACGCTCCTTGTATGGCTGTATTGAAGGATTGTCCTACACTGCGGTATTACACATTTACAGATGCTCAGAAGATTTTAGTGGGTTTCTTGAGTCAGATTAAGGATAGAAATTCTGCTGATTACAAGAAGTATTTTGATGAGTTGATGGATGTATATGATTTGAGAATGAAGTATATTCCTGAATTCATTGGTAAGGGAATGAAGGGCGTGCCGAGTGTGGCTGATGCCTTGGGTGCCAAAGCTGTGGATTATCTTCAGTTCGCTCCTGCTCCGGACCTTAATACGGCTTATAATTGGCTGAAAGAATCTGTTCATGCTGAAAAGGGTGGTTCCAAAGGTGCGGTGTTGCACTATTTCCTGGATACTTCCATGCAGAAGGTAAAGGCTGATGATAATCATACCGACCAGTTCTTCCAGGATTATATTGATGCTTCCAAGTATGCAGATGACGCACTTGCTGCTGAAACCAAGGAAGCTAAGAAGGCTAACTTGCAAGCTATCAAGGATAACCTCGTGGCCATGTTCATTCAGAGTGGTGTAGCTGATTGTGAATCTTTGCAGAATATCTATGGTCCTAAGGTGGAAGCAAGCAAGACTGACTCCGCTTTCTTGAAGAAGGCATTGAACATCCTGAAATTGATGAAGTGCAACGAAAGCGAAGTTTACTTCAAGGCATCTGAGTACATGTATCAGATTGACCCGACTGCCGATGCAGCTGTAGGTGTAGCATACATGTACTATAAGAAAGGTGACTATGACAATGCCGTGAAGTATTTTGATGAAGCATTGGCTAAAGAAACAGATAATGACAAGAAGGCTGAAATGGCATACGCTACTGCCGCAGCCTTGATGCAGGCCAAGAAACTCTCTCAGGCAAGAAGCTACTGCCAAAAGGCTATGAGCTTTAAGGAGAACTATGGAGAGCCTTATATTTTACTGGCACAGCTTTACGGCTCCAATCCTAACTGGACCGATGAGCCTGCTCTGAATAAGTGTACTTACTTTGTAGTAATTGACAAGCTGCAGAGAGCTAAAGCTGTAGATCCTTCAGTTACAGAACGTGCTAACGAATTGATTGGTACTTATTCCCGCCACACTCCCCAGGCTAAAGACCTCTTTATGTTGGGTTACAAAGCCGGTGACCGTATCACTATCGGCGGATGGATAGGTGAATCTACAACTATCAGATAAAACTATGTTGCTACAACCCATCAACGTTGTTTATCATAAAAATGCAAGCATAACCATTGTCCTTGGGGCAATGGTTATGCTTCTTTTATTTTCTTCGTGTTCCGGGAAGAAGAAGGAACTGGGCGATGCCATTACCGAACGTGACTCTATGGCGGTGATGGACACCCGTGGGGTGACTACGCTGGTGTCTGATTCCGGTGTAACACGTTATCGCATCAATACGGAAGAGTGGCTGGTCTTTGACCGGAAGAATCCTCCTTACTGGGCTTTTGAAAAGGGGGTCTATTTGGAGAAGTTCGACTCTATCTTCCAAGTGGAGGCGAGTATCAAGGCTGATACAGCCTACTTCTTTAATAAGGAAGAGTTATGGAAACTGATGGGGAATGTGCATATACAGAATTTGAAAGGTGAGCAGTTTGATACAGAGCTGCTGTATTGGGACCAGCGGACACAAAGAATTTATTCGGATGAGTTTATCCGTATCGAACAGCCTGACCGTATCATTACGGGACATGGCTTTGAATCCAACCAGCAGATGACCGTTTACACGATTCGCAAGCCGGAGGGCATCTTCTATGTTGACGAGGAAGCTGCCGCAGCAGACAGCTTGCAGACTGATACCATAAATTGATAAAATGGATACCGTTATTTTTTTATTGATAACCATGGCTTTCTCCGCTTTCTTTTCAGGAATGGAGATTGCCTTTGTTTCCGTAGATAAACTGCGTTTTGAGATGGAAAGGAAGTCAGGCGTCACTTCCAGTATCATTTCCTATTTCCTTCGCAACCCGAACAACTTTATCTCGACCATGCTCGTGGGCAATAACATTGCGCTTGTCATTTATGGTATCTTGATGGCACAAATCATAGAGGTGAATCTTCTTGCCGGAATTATTTCCAATCATTTTGTAATGGTGTTGGTGCAGACTGTAATTTCCACTCTTATTATTTTGGTAACCGGTGAGTTCTTGCCGAAGACTTTGTTTAAAATCAATCCCAATCTGATGCTGAGGGTATGTGCCATTCCTTTATTCATATGTTATGTCATTCTGTTTCCTGTTTCAAAGTTTGCATCGGGATTGTCGTATCTGTTCCTTCGGATATTTGGGATGAAAGTAAACAAGGAGGCGTCGGCCAAGGCTTTTGGCAAAGTGGATTTGGATTACTTCATCCAGTCGAGCATAGAGAATGCGGAAAGTGAAGAAGAACTGGATGCAGAGGTAAAGATATTCCAAAATGCGCTTGACTTTTCGAATATAAAGATACGCGACTGTATTGTACCGCGTACAGAGGTGGTAGCTGTAGATCTGACCACTACATTGGAAGAATTGAAATGTCTTTTTGTGGAGTCGGGTATTTCCAAAATCATAGTATATGATGGAAATATAGATAATGTGGTGGGATATATTCACTCGTCGGAGATGTTCAGGAATCCGGTGGACTGGAGGAATAACGTGAAGGAAGTGCCTATTGTACCCGAAACGATGTCGGCCCACAAACTGATGAAACTGTTCATGCAGCAGAAAAAAACGATTGCTGTAGTGGTGGACGAATTCGGTGGTACGGCGGGTATCGTCTCTTTGGAGGATTTGGTGGAAGAAATTTTCGGCGATATTGAGGATGAGCATGATAATACGTCCTATGTATGTAAGCAGCTGGGTGAACGTGAATATGTGCTTTCGGCCCGTCTGGAAATAGAAAAGGTAAATGAGACTTTCGGGCTCGACCTGCCGGAATCGGATGATTATCTGACAGTGGGCGGTCTGATTCTGAACCGTTATCAAAGTTTCCCGAAGCTGCATGAAGTGATTGAAGTGGATAATTATCAGTTTAAAATAATCAAGGTAACAGCCACTAAAATTGAGTTGGTAAGACTGAAAGTCATTGAATAATTTCATTTAGGCATAATTTTTTAAAGAATAAATGGATGCGTATTAGCATTTTTTGTATCTTCGTGCGCTAAAATGAACGTGTTAGGAAAATAATAATAAACAAATAAATCATATTAACTAAAATGGCAACATTACAAAACATTCGGTCTAAAGGACCTTTATTGGTGATTGTTATTGGTTTGGCGCTGTTTGCTTTCATCGCAGGTGACGCGTGGAAAGTGCTTCAGCCACACCAGTCACAAGACGTAGGTGAAGTGAACGGGGAATCAATTTCCGCTCAGGATTTTCAAGCATTGGTAGAAGAATATACAGAAGTCATCAAGTTCTCCAGTGGCAACAGTGCATTGAGCGATGAGCAGACAAACCAAATCAAAGATGAAGTATGGAGAACATACGTCAATAATAAGCTGATTGAAAAGGAAGCAAAGAAACTCGGTCTGGTTGTATCGAAGGCTGAGATTCAGGCTATCATTAATGCCGGTGTGCATCCGATGCTGCAACAGACTCCGTTCCGTAATCCTCAGACCGGTGCGTTTGATAAGGATATGTTGAAGAAGTTCTTGGTGGACTATTCAAAAATGAATAAGGCGCAGATGCCTTCACAATATGCAGAATACTATGAATCCATGTACAAGTTCTGGTCTTTCCTCGAAAAGTCTCTTATCCAGGCACGTCTTCAGGAGAAGTATCAGGCTTTGATTACAAAATCTCTTTTCTCCAACCCGGTAGAAGCTCAGGACGCTTTTGATGCAAGAGTAGAGCAGTCAGACCTGCTGCTTGCTGCAGTTCCCTATTCTTCTATCGTTGACTCTACCATCGTTATCAAGGATTCTGATTTGAAGGCTGCATACGACAAGAAGAAAGAACAGTTCAAGCAATATGTGGAAACTCGCAATATCAAGTTCATTGATGTGCAAGTTACTGCAAGTGCAGAAGACAGAGCTGCTCTCCAGAAGGAAATGGAAGAATACACCGAACAACTTACTGCCAATCCTTCTGACTATACTACCTTCATCCGTTCTACCGGTTCCGAAGCTCCTTATACAGACTTGTTCTACACTACTAAGTCTCTGCCTGCTGATGTGACAGCCCGTTTGGATTCTGTTGCGGTGGGTGGTGTATTCGGACCTTATTATAACGTATCGGACAATACTCTTAACTCTTTCAAGAAATTGGCTACTGCTGCTATGCCGGACTCTATCGAGTTCCGTCAGATTCAGGTAGTTGCCGAAGATGCTGAAAAGACGAAGACTTTAGCCGACAGCATCTACAATGCTATTAAGGGTGGTGCCAGCTTTGCTGAAGTTGCGAAGAAGTACGGTCAGACCGGTGAGCCTACCTGGATTTCTTCTGCTAACTACGAAGGCGCACAGATTGACGGTGACAACTTGAAATACATTACCGCTGTCACAACTTTGGGACAGAACGAACTGACCAATCTGGCGTTGGGACAAGCAAATGTCATTTTGCAAGTAACCAACAAGAAGGCTGTCAAGGATAAATATAAGGTAGCCGTTATCAAGCGTCCGGTAGAATTCAGCAAGGAAACTTACAGCAAGGCATACAATGAGTTTAGCCAGTTCATCGCTGCAAACAATACTTTAGAGAAAATGATTGCCAATGCGGAAGATGCCGGTTACAAGTTGCTGGATAGAGCCGACTTGTACAGCTCTGAACATGGTATCGGTGGTATCAGAGGAACCAAAGATGCTTTGAAATGGGCGTTTGAGGCAAAAGCCGGTGAAGTTTCCGGTTTGTACGAATGTGGCGAGAGCGACCGTATGCTGGTAGTAGGTGTTGCAAGTATTGTTCCTGAAGGTTATCGCCCACTGGCTTTGGTAAAGGATCAGTTGAGAGCTGAAATTCTCCGTGACAAGAAAGCAGAGAAGATTATGGCTGATATGAAGGCTGCCAATGCAACTTCGTTCGAGCAGTACAAGAATATGGCAAATGCTGTTAGTGATTCTGTAAAGCACGTTACTTTCTCTGCTCCTGCCTATATCCCGGCATTGCGTAGCAGCGAACCTCTGGTAGGCGCATACGCTTCTATTGCCGAAGTGAACAAGCTGAGTGCTCCTATCAAGGGTAACGGTGGTGTATTCGTTCTGCAACCTTATGCAAAAGAGAAGCTGAACGAAACATTCAACAAGGAAACTGAAGAGGCTAACTTGGCTAACATGCATGCACGCATGGCAAGCCAGTTCATCAGTGACTTGTATCTGAAAGCCAACGTAAAAGACCAACGTTATTTATTCTTCTAAGAATAGAAAACCCATATTGAAAAGCCGTTCGGTACTCCCGGGCGGCTTTTTCATTCTCTGTACATTTCATTTTCTATACTCTCCGTTGTCTTTGTGCAACTTTATTCCTACCTTTGCATTCTTGAAAGAGTTTTGTTTTTAATGAAAAACGATATGCAGAAACGACCTCTATTGGGCTTGACGCTCTCTGAATTGCAGAATGTGGTGAAGAATCTGGGAATGCCCGGTTTCTCTGCCAAGCAGATAGCTTCCTGGCTGTATGACAAGAAGGTGACTTCTATAGACGAAATGAGCAATCTTTCGTTGAAGCATCGGGAATTGCTGAAAGAAATCTATGAGGTAGGTGCCGAAGCGCCGGTAGATGCCATGCGCTCTGTAGACGGTACGGTGAAATACTTGTACCGGGCAGGCGAGGGGCATTTCGTGGAAGCTGTCTATATACCCGACGAAGACAGGGCTACGCTTTGTGTCTCCTCGCAGGTGGGCTGTAAGATGAATTGCAAGTTCTGTATGACCGGCAAACAAGGTTTTACTGCCAATCTGACATCCAACCAGATTATTAATCAAATCAATTCGTTGCCCGAAAGGGACAAGCTTACCAATGTGGTAATGATGGGCATGGGTGAACCACTTGATAATCTGGACGAGGTATTGAAAGCGCTGGAAATAATGACCGCCTCTTATGGGTATGCGTGGAGTCCCAAGCGTGTTACACTTTCTTCTGTGGGATTGAAGAAGGGCTTGCAGCGTTTTATTGAGGAATCGGACTGCCATCTGGCTATCAGCCTTCATTCGCCGATACCTTTGCAACGCCGCGAACTGATGCCGGCAGAGAAGGCGTTCTCCATCACGGAGATTGTGGAATTGTTAAGAAACTATGATTTTAGCAAACAGCGCAGACTATCTTTTGAATATATTGTTTTCAAAGGAGTGAATGACTCGTTACCGTATGCAAAGGAACTTCTGAAGCTGCTACGCGGGCTGGACTGCCGGATTAACCTGATTCGTTTTCATGCCATACCTGGAGTGAATCTTGAAGGGGCTGATATGGAAACCATGACTGCGTTCCGTGATTATCTGACTTCGCACGGTCTGTTTACCACTATACGGTCATCGCGTGGAGAGGATATATTTGCCGCTTGTGGCATGTTGTCCACTGCCAAGCAGGAGGAGAATAAAGAAGAATTAATATAAATTATTAACTTAGGTAGGGAGGATATTACGCATTCTTCGTAGCTTTGTGAAAAACTAAAATGATAGAGATATGAGAAAGCACTTGTTTTATTTAAGTATGGTTCTCGTACTGACACTTTTTTCCGCTTGCGGTGGTGGTAAAAAGGGTGTGTTTACTCCGACCTCCAGTGGTCGTGCGTATGAAGTTCTGGTAGTGGTGGAGCCCGGCTTGTGGGAACGTCCTGCCGGTAGGGCGCTTTTCGATGTGCTTGATTCTGATGTTCCGGGGCTTCCCCAGTCAGAACGTTCATTCCGAATCATGTATACTGCCCCTTCCAATTATGATGCCACTTTAAAACTGATTCGCAATATCATTATTGTCGATGTGAACAAGGACCTCTATACCCAGCCTAAATTCAAGTATGCAAGGAATGTATATGCTGCTCCTCAGTCTATTCTCACTATTCAGGCACCGGACGAGGCTTCGTTCGAGAAATTTGTGGAGGAGAATAGGCAGGTAATCATCGATTTCTTTACCCATGCGGAAATGAATCGTCAGATTTCAGTATTGAAGGACAAGCATAGCGACTATATAGCAACGAAGGTGAAAAGCCAGTTCGATTGCGATGTATGGGTGCCGGGCGAACTGACATCTACCAAGGAGGGTGAGAACTTCTTCTGGGCAGGTACGAATGCAGCTACCGGCGACCAGAACTTTGTAATCTACTCTTATCCTTATACGGATAAGGATACGTTTACTAAAGAATATTTTGTTCATAAACGCGATTCCGTGATGAAGGTTAATATCCCTGGTGCCCGTGAAGGCATGTATATGTCGACGGATTCTCTGATGACCGATGTACGCCCCATCAGTGTGCAGGGAGACTATGCACTGGAGGCCCGCGGCTTGTGGCGCATAAAGGGTGACCTCATGGGCGGTCCGTTCGTATCGCATGTACGTTTGGACAAGGCCAATCAGCGTATTATCGTATCTGAAATATTTATTTATTCACCTGATAAAATGAAACGTAATCTGGTACGTCAGATGGAGGCTTCGCTCTATACCTTGAAACTGCCCGGCAGCAAGCAGGAAGGTGCGGAAATTCCGGTAGGCGTAACCTCAAAAGATACTACTAATAATAAGTAATAAAAATGGAAGACAACAAAATAAGAGTCGGCATTACACAAGGCGACATTAATGGTGTAGGGTATGAAGTGATTTTAAAGACGTTTGCAGACCCGGTGATGCTGGAATTGTGCACGCCGATTATCTACGGTTCGCCTAAAGTGGCAGCTTATCATCGTAAATCATTGGACTTGCCTACCAACTTCAGTATCGTCAACTCCGCCTCCGAAGCGGTTCCCAATCGCTTGAGTGTAGTGAACTGTACGGATGATGAAGTAAAGGTTGAGTTCTCTAAACCTGACGTTGAAGCTGGTAAAGCTGCACTTGGTGCACTGGAAAAAGCCATTGAGGAATATAAGGAGGGAATGATAGACGTGATTGTCACAGCTCCCATCAACAAGCATACCATCCAGTCGGAGGAGTTTGCCTTCCCCGGACATACGGAGTATATAGAGCAAAAATTGGGAGATGGCGAGAAGGCCCTTATGATTCTGATGAAAGATGACTTCCGGGTAGCATTGGTGACCGGACATATTCCCGTTAAAGAGATAGCCGGAAGCATCACCAAAGAACTGATACAAGAAAAACTGAAGATATTCAACCGCTCCTTGAAGCAGGATTTTGCTATCAGCGCACCGCGTATTGCAGTGCTTTCGCTGAATCCGCATGCAGGAGACGGCGGATTGCTGGGAACTGAAGAGCAGGAGATTATCATTCCGGCCATCAACGAAATGGCTGCTAAGGGTATGCTTTGCTATGGTCCTTATCCGGCAGACGGGTTTATGGGCTCAGATAACTTTACCCATTTTGATGGTATCCTGGCCATGTATCACGACCAGGGGCTGGCACCGTTCAAGGCATTGGCTATGGACGAGGGCGTGAACTATACTGCCGGCTTGCCGGTGATACGCACTTCGCCTGCTCATGGCACGGCCTACGATATTGCCGGGAAAGGAATCGCCTCTGAAGATTCATTCCGGCAGGCTATCTATGTGGCAATAGATGTGTTCCGTAACCGCCAGCGTGAGAAAGAGGCACATGCAAATCCGCTGCGCAAGCAATATTACGAGAAACGTGACGATAGCGACAAACTGAAACTCGATAGTGTAGAAGAAGATTTGTAGAATGACAAAAGCGGAAATACAACAAGTAAAATTACGTTTCGGCATTATCGGCAACAATGAAGCGCTGATGCGTGCCATTGATATCGCTATCCAGGTAGCGCCCACCGACTTGTCTGTACTGATTACCGGAGAGAGTGGTGTGGGAAAGGAGAGCTTTCCGCAGATAATACACCAGTACAGCCGGCGCAAGCATGGACAGTACATTGCCGTGAACTGTGGAGCCATTCCCGAAGGGACGATTGACTCGGAACTGTTCGGTCATGAGAAGGGCGCATTTACCGGGGCTATCGGCGAACGGAAGGGGTATTTCGGTGAGGCCAACGGCGGAACAATCTTCCTTGATGAAGTCGGCGAATTGCCTTTGCCTACCCAGGCACGCTTGTTGCGTGTGCTCGAGAGCGGTGAATTCATCAAAGTAGGTTCTTCTAAGGTGGAAAAGACCGATGTGCGTATTGTTGCCGCTACCAATGTAAACTTGACACAAGCCATTGCTGACGGACGTTTTCGTGAAGACTTGTATTACCGTTTGAACACAGTTCCTATTCAGGTCCCTCCATTGCGCGAACGCGGTGAAGACGTGGTGCTGCTGTTCCGAAAGTTTGCTTCGGACTTTGCAGAAAAGTACCGTATGCCTGCCATTCAGCTGACGGAAGACGGCAAGCAAGTGTTGCTGGGCTACTCATGGCCGGGTAATGTGCGCCAGTTGAAGAATATCACCGAGCAGATATCCATCATTGAGACCAATCGTGAAATCAATGCATCCATACTGAAGGGCTATCTGCCTGAGCAGAACAATATGCAGCGCCTGCCTGCCTTGTTTGGAGTGAAGGAGGACAAGAGCTTTGGGAGTGAACGGGAAATTCTCTACCAGGTTCTGTTTGATATGCGCCAGGATGTAACGGACTTGAAAAAGTTGGTGCATGAGATTATGGCTGAAAGGGGAACGGTAGCCAATCCGGCGGTTGCCACATCGGCCTACTATACGCCGGCTACTCCGGCGGTGGTACCTCCGGTAACATCCAGTGTTCCCACCATTATACATCCTTCGGTAAAGCCGGTTACTCCGGTGGACGATGATTTCCAGGATACGGAAGAATATGTGGAGGAGTCACTCTCCCTGGATGAAGTGGAGAAAGAAATGATACGTAAGGCGCTTGAAAAACATCACGGCAAGCGTAAGAGTGCGGCTCAGGATTTGAATATCTCTGAGCGTACGTTATACAGAAAGATAAAAGAATATGGATTGGATTAAAAAAGCGGCATTTGCTTCCTTGTTGGTAAGCTTGTTATTTCTGGTGAATTCATGTAGTATGAAGTTGGGACTTGCTCCGATAAGCTCTATCGACTATACAAAGGTAAAAACGATTTCCATTGCCGATTTCCAGAACCGGGCAGAGTATGTATATGCACCGCTGGCAACAGAATTTAACCAGAAAATGAAGGATATGTTCATTCAGCAGACTCGCCTGCAACTGGTGAATTCCGGAGGAGACCTGGAAATAGACGGAGAAATAACCGGCTACAATCAATATAATGAATCGGTGGATGCCAGCGGCTACTCTTCGAAGGTGAAGGTGACGCTGACTGTCAACGTGCGCTACACCAATAACACGAACCATGAGGAGGACTTTGAACAGCAGTTCTCGGCTTTCCAGACCTATGATTCCTCAAAATTGCTGACCGAAGTGCAGGACCAGCTGATAACCTTGATGGTGAAAGACATTGCCGAACAGATTTTCAATGCAACTGTAGCTAACTGGTAAACTCATGACGCCTACCCATTTGCAACAATGGATTCAGCATCCCGAGACGCTGAATAGGGATACTTTGTACGAGCTTCGCACATTGGTGGCACGCTATCCTTATTTCCAGTCGCTCCGTTTGCTCTATCTGAAAAACCTCTATCTGCTGCACGACATCAACTTTGGCGCGGAGTTGCGCAAGGCTGTGTTGTATGTGGCAGACCGTCGTGTGCTGTTTTACTTTATAGAGGGTGACCGCTATACTTTGAAATCCCGGAAGGTCTCGTCGCTGTTTTCCGGCGATTTGGAGAAAGAGCCGAGTGTGGACCGTACCCTTTCCTTGATTGACGCATTTCTGGCTACTGTTCCCGAAGAGCATTCACAGCATACGGAGCTGGATTATGCGGTGGATTATACGGCCTATTTAATGCAGGAAGAACCCGGTGTGGATGCAGAAGATGAGTCGGAAGTGCCTAAACTGCGTGGGCATGAATTGATAGATGACTTTATCCAAAAGAGTGAGTCTTCGGATGCCTCGGATACGAGAAGGGAGTTTCTTGTAGAGAAGGAGGAAGAGACTGAAGAAGAGGAAGAACCCTCAGTATCGCCGGTAACGGAAGAGTTGGACGATAGCTGTTTTACGGAAACTTTAGCCAAAATCTATATAAAACAGCACCGATATGACAAGGCGCTTGAAATTATTAAAAAATTAAGTTTGAATTATCCAAAAAAAAATGCTTACTTTGCAGACCAAATCAGATTTTTGGAGAAATTGATTATTAACGCTAAATCAAAATAACAAAATGTATTTATTATTAGTTATCTTAATGCTGATTGCATCTGTGCTGATGTGCTTCATTGTATTGATTCAAAATTCTAAAGGAGGTGGTCTGGCATCAGGCTTTTCATCATCCAACCAAATTATGGGTGTGCGCAAGACTACGGACTTTTTGGAAAAAGCAACCTGGACTCTGGCAGCTGTCATGGTAGTCTTCAGTATTGTTTCTGCTTACACTATTCCTTCTTCCACAGGCAAGGGCGGTGATGTGATTCTGGAACAGGCGCAACAAGAAGAAAAAACTAATCCTTATAACATGCCCGTAGGTACAGAAGCTCCGCAATCGGAGGCCCCTGCAGCTACAACTCCGGCTGAAGCTCCTGCTCCTGCAGCAGAAGCCCCTGCAGCAGAATAAGATAAGGATATTGCGGATGACTCCCGCTTGGAAAAATAAGAGAAAGGTTGATACTGAAAAGGTGTCAGCCTTTTTTCGTTTTGATGAAGTATTTATTTACCTTTGTCAGCAATTTATGCAATCTGATTAATAAATTGAAATCCAAATAGTACAATGACAGAACAACTCAAACTTAAATTGAATGATTCCAAGGCTACCCGTTGGGGGGCATTGGTGATTGTTGCCTTCACGATGATGGCAGCTTATTATGTAAACGACGTGGTAGCACCGTTGAAGACAATGTTGGAAACGGACTTGGCTTGGTCGAGTACCGATTTCGGATTCTTTACCGGTGGTTATAGTTTTCTGAATGTTTTTTTCCTGATGTTGATTTGGGGAGGATTAATCCTCGACCGCTTTGGTATCCGTTTCACCGGAAAGCTGGCAACTATCCTGATGGTAGGTGGTACAGCACTTGAATACTATGCAATGACGGGACTTGCCGGTGCCGACGCGACTTTATTCGGAATCAATGAAATATTTGGCTATAAAACGGGTGTGTTTGTTGCTTTTGCCGGTTATTCCATTTTTGGAGTAGGAGCGGAGGTCGCCGGTATTACAGTTTCCAAAATCATAGCCAAGTGGTTTAAGGGGAAAGAGCTTGCCACGGCTATGGGGGTACAAGTCGCTTTAGCACGTATCGGTTCGCAAGCCGGTTATGCCGTAGCCATTCCTTTGGCCCGCGCTTTCGGTATTTCCACACCGGTGTTGTTGGGTTTGGTTCTGTTGTTGGGCGGTATGATTGCTTTCTTCATCTTTGCAGTGATGGACAAGAAGCTGGACAAACAGATGGAAGCTGCTGCCATTGCTGCCGGTACGGAAGATGAGGAAGAGAAGTTCTCTTTTAAGGATGTGAAGAATATTCTGGTCAATCCCGGTTTCTGGCTGATAGCATTGCTGTGTGTATTGTTCTACTCTTGTGTATTCCCATTCCAGAAGTTTGCTTCCGAGTTGATGATTATCAAATACGGTATCAATGAGAATGTAGCCGGTACATTTGCCGGACTTCCGGCATTGGGAGCGCTGATTCTGACTCCGGTCTTTGGTGGTTTCATTGACAAGCGGGGCAAGTCCGCATCTATCATGCTGCTGGGCTCGGCCATGCTGATATGTGTGCATTTCATTTATGCTATTCCCGATATAAACTATTGGCTGGTAGCTATTGTGCTGATGATAATTTTGGGTATCGCTTTCTCGCTGGTACCTTCTGCCATGTGGCCGGCTGTGGCCAAGATATTCCCGGTAAGCCAGTTGGGTACGGCATACGCATTGATTTTCTTTATCCAGAATATCGGTCTTTGGGGTATTCCTACATTGATAGGGTGGGTGCTTGATGCCTATTGTATATCCGGCAAGAAACCAGATGGAACGAATATGTATGACTATACGGTGCCTATGTGCATTTTTACCGGTATTGCCTGCTTGTCCCTTATAGTGGCTCTACTGCTGAAGAAGGCAGACAAGAAGTATGGTTATAAGCTGGAAGAGCCTAATATTCAGAAATAATAGGAAAAGCGGATACCGTATGATGGAAATACCCGAAGGAAAAGTAAGTCTGTTGGACGCTGTTCCGGTCCGCTGTGGACATATAACAACCGAATGGGAAGGTGAGTGCGCCGTACTCGCCTACCCACGGTTTAAATACGAATGGATGCGTCGTTTTTTATTGCCGAAGGGGATGTCTCCTGACATCCATGTGAGGCTGGAAGAACACGGTACAGCTGTCTGGAATCTGATAGATGGACATCGTACCGTGCGCGAAATCATCTCTCTACTTGCCAGGCACTTTGGGGAGGAAGAGAATTATATTCCCCGGGTCACCGCCTACGTAATGCAGTTGCGTAAGGATGGATTTATCCAGTTGACAATCCGGAATTAGAATTCCTTTATTCCCTATCCACTTTTATCAATCCTCCCGTTGCCGTATCAAACAGCACTTTGATGGTAGAATTCTTGTTGAACAGTACCGGTGCGAGGTATTCTACGGTGCCGAATTGGGTAATGGGAAGTTGGTCGTCAAACAATTTCTTATTGTTATACATCAATGTCACTTGTGCCTTGCCCGGAAGGTTATAGGCTACACCGTCCACTTTCTTTTTGCCTTCCTCGGTGGCAGATACATCGGGACTTTTGAGGTCGGTGACGCTGATATAATACGGTTCACCGGCAAGGTCATTATTGGCCACCACTCCCAGCTTTCGGGAAAAACGGAAAGCCACTTCATCTTTCATCTCTTTAGGCGTCAGCCGGATGGTGAATGTCTTGGGTTCTTTCTTTATTTTGCCCGAGAACATTTCCGTCATAGCCGTTTCCTGCTGGTTCAGATTGTCAAGCATCAGCTTGAGTTGGGCGCCGTCCTTGGGCATATTGTCTGCTTCGCCGCGCAGGAGGGCATTCTTGCTTTCGCGGATGCTGTATATTTCCTTAGCCACCAGCTCGGCCATCTTGGCACTGGAGTTGGACATCAGTATTTCTTCCGTCAGAAAACTGCGTGGGTCAATGCTGCTTTCGGTGGCTTTGGCTTCGGGCGTCTTGGCAGCAGGCTTACCGCTGAACGGAATGTTGATGGAGCGGACAATTCCGTCTTCGGTAAGCTCCATAAGGGGTGCTACGGTCTTGTCTTTCATCTTCACGAAATAGACGTTGTCCTTATCCGGTACACCGGCTATGCGGGTTTCTATCTTATCCAGTGTCCAGAACTCCTCGGGTTCGGCAGACACGTTGTTGAGACGCAGATAGCGGTCGGCATATCTGCAAAATTCTCCGGGAGTGTAAGTATGTTTGGTGGCTTGCAATACGATTTCTATTTCTGTTTTGGGCAACATATAAGTCACTCCGTAGTCTTTGCCACGCATCACACCGGTGGTTACGTCTGTTTGCGCCATGGCAGTGATAGACAAGAACAGAGCTGAGAGCATCAATATATTCTTCTTCATAATGTACATTCGTTTAGACTGATTTAGCTAAGGGACAAAGTTAATGAAGTTATCTTTGCTAAATATTGCTTTATAAATTATTAACAGAGCTGACGAACTGTACGCAAACCGGCATGTCGACTACAATGTCCTGATGAGTATCTTCCAAGAGTCCGGTAACTTCGTTTCGTTTGTATACCTGAATGACATTGCTGTCGCGGCAGGCGGCAAGCAAGTATTTGCCGTTGGGCGTGATGTTGAAGTTGCGGGGATGGATGCCGGTGGGCTGATAACCTACCTTTGCCAAGGTTCCATTTTCGGGATTCACGGCAAAGATGGCAATGCCGTCTTCTTTCAGACGGTTACTGGCGTAGAGGTATTTCCCATCCGGACTGAGGTGGATGTCTGCACTTCCACGGGCGGCTACGGTGTCGGCTGTGATAGTCTGTATCTGTTCCAGGCAGCCGTCGTCGTAACTGAAGGCAATGACCTTACCGGACAGTTCGGTGATGAGATAGGCAAACTTCCCGTTAGGGCTGAATGTCAGATGGCGCGGGCCGGAATCCGCTTCAATGTCAACGGCTTCCAGAGAAGCATGAGGAATAGGGTCGTCGGGGTGCATCACAAAGCGCAGGATGCGGTCGGCACTGAAGTCGGTGGCGAAGATATACTTTCCGTCCGGTGAAAAGACCGTGCAATGGATGTGGGGAGTGGCTTGCCGTATGGCGTCGGGACCGGTGGCAGAGCCTTGAAAGAGCGTGTCTGCAGGAGCCAAAGTACCGTCTTTCTGTAAAGGAAAGACGGACATGGTTCCACCGCTGTAGTTGGCAGTCAACACTTCCCGGCCATTGGTGGCCACGTAGCAGGGGTCGGCGCCGAAGGTGGGAACGGTGTTCAGCAGGCGCAGTTCTCCCGTTTCCCGGTCTAAGGCAAGGGAGCTGAGGGCTGCTGTGCTGTCGTTCATTTCACTGACGGCATAGACAAATTCGCCATCTTCCGAGGGGACGAGGTAGGAGGGATTGGGCAATGCCGCTGAACTGAGCGGAACGGCTGTTCCCGTCTCCTGATTAAAGCGGAAGGTATAGATACCCTTGCTTGAGCCATTCGTGTAAGTACCTATTAGCATGGCGAGTTCGTCCTGGTCACCGTTAGTGCCCTTTGGAGAAGAGCCACATGCTGTCAAACCTAATCCGAGCATACAGAAAAGAAGTGTTTTCATTAATTTAATGTGTTAATGTGCCAATATGCTAATGTGCTAATTGGCTGCGCTGTATATGCTGCATGGTCATTGGTACATTAGCATATTGGCACATTAGCACATTAAAATTTAACTTCGGCAATACTGACGCGGTCATCGTTCAGCACGATGCGGAGGTCGCTGGCGGTAGTGCCTTTGAACGGATAGGAAATCAGTTTGCCGTATTCGCTGACGGTGCCCGAATATACGGTGAGGAACTGTCCGCCACCGCCCGAGAGCTGGATTTCGAAGGTTGCCGGCAGGTTGTTGTCACGTGTAAAGGCGATGGTAACTTTATCTACCTGGGTTCCGTTCTTCAAGGCAAAGGTAATATAATCTCCCTTATTTCCTTGCCATGCGGTATTGATTTTTTCGTCGAGCACGTTTTCGGCATCCTCTGGGTTGGTGCTGGCACTCACACGCTTTGCTGGTTTTTGGGCTTCAATGGCTTTGGCACGGGTCTGGTAGTCTTCTACGGTCAGCGTTCCGTTCAGGCGGATGTCTTCGGAAGAGGCGCCGGCCATGAGCACGAAGTCGCCGGGTTCCACCACCCATTTCATGTCGGCGTCCAGAAGCTCCAGGTGCTTGCGGTCGATGGTGAAGGACAGCTCCTGGGCTTCGCCCGGTTCGAGGTGGATGCGCTGGAAGCCTGCAAGATTCTTTTCGTAGGTGGTGATGCTGCTCAGTACGTCGCGGATATAGAGCTGCACTACTTCATCTCCGGCACGTTTGCCGGTGTTGGTCACCTTCAGGCGGACGGTGGCAGACTCGTTCGGGGTGATGACTCGGGGGGTGATGTCGAGGTCGGAGTACTCGAAGGTGGTGTAGCTCAAGCCGTAACCGAAGGGGTAGAGTGCTCCGTTGATGCGTGACATGTTGCCCGTAGGTCCCGGATTCTTACCGCCGTCTATCTGTGAAGAAGGTTTGCAGGGGAAGTTGAAGGGGATTTGCCCTACGGTCTTGGGGAAGGTCACCGTCAGCTTTCCACCGGGGTTGTAGTCGCCGAAGAGGATGTCGGCCAGGGCTGTTCCGCCTTTGGAGCCGGGATACCAGGCTTCGAGGATAGCGGGGACGAACTTGTCTGCCCAGTTGATGGAGAGCGGGCGTCCGTTGATGAGTATCAGTACGACGGGCTTGCCCGTGGCTTGTATGGCTTGAAGCAGTTGCAACTGCCGGCCGGGCAGGTCGAGGCTGGTGCGCGATTTGTTTTCGCCGCAGGTGCGTTGTCCGCCGCCCAATACTACGACGGCAACATCAGCTTGGCGGGCATTTTCTACGGCTTTGTCTATCTCGGCTTGCTCGTCGTCGGTCAGAGGATAGTCTATGATTTCACTTTCGGGCCAGTGGGCATCCACTAGGTCGCAGCCTTTGGTGTAGAGCACCTCTGCCTTGCTTTTTGTCTTTTCTTGAATGCCTTCCAGTACAGTGGTCACTTCTACGGCAAGTGGGCCGTAATGGGTCAGCGCGTAGCCTTCTTCATTGGCATTGGGACCACAGACGGCAATCTTCTTGGTGGAGTTGATGTCTAAGGGCAACAGCTCATCGGCATTCTTCAGCAGAACGACGGACTCGTGGGATGCCTGCAAGGCGATGGCTTCGTTCTCTTCTTTTTCCACTTCACGGTCGGCACCGGCAAGGTCTGTCTGGTAGGGGGCATCGAACAGACCAATGAGGAACTTTACCCGGAGGATGTCGCGCACACGGTCGTTAATGACTTCTTCGCTCAGCCCGCCTTCCTTCACCAGTTCGCGGAGGGGAAGGACGAAGGAGTCGGGCGAGCGGAAGGTACAGCGTACGTTCAGCCCGGCTTCCACGCTTTGGCGGACGGCTTCTTTCATGTCTTTGGCGGTGCCGTGCTTGGTGTAGAGGTATTCTACGGCGTCACTGTCGGATACGACGTAGCCACGGAATCCCATTTCGCCACGCAGGCGGGTGGTGAGCCAGTAGTAGCTGCCCTGCACGGGGATGCCGTCGTAATCGTTGTACGAACTCATTACGCCCAGCATGCCAGCTTCCCGGATGACGCGTTTGAAGGGGTAGATGTGTATGTTCTCCACTTCGCGCGGCGACATTTGCGGGTCCACGCGTGCCATGCCTTCGCGGGCGCCTTTGTTGTTACTGTAAGCGGCAAAGTGCTTGCCGGTGGCGGCCACTTGGTGGTTGTGCTGCAAGCCGCGCACCATTTCGATGCCCAGTTCGGCTACGAGGTAGGGAGATTCGCCGTAAACTTCTTCGTAGCGTCCCCAGCGCTGGTCGCGTCCTACGTCGAGGATGGGGGCGTAGACGTTGGTGTAGCCCAGCATGCGGGCTTCGCGTCCGGTGATGAGTCCTACTTGGCGAATCAGTTCACGGTTCCAGGTATGTCCCAGTCCCAGTTGGGTGGGGAAGTTGGTGGCGCGGTAGCTTTCCACGCCGCGTATGCCTTCGTTGGTAAAGTCTACGGGGATGCCGAGACGGGTATCTTCCACAAAGAACCGTTGCACCTCGTTCAGTGCCCAGGCGTGGCGCGAGGCGGGCCAGACGTAGGCATTGTCCGAGGGAGGCAGCCCCCATTGCTGGAAGCCGTTCAGGTGTTCGTCGATGGCGCCGATGCCGTCTTTCCAGAGCAGCTCTTTCCATTCGGGGGTGGGGAGGTCGTCTTTCAGTACGCGTTTGTAGCCGTAGAGGGTGACCATTTGGCAGGTCTTTTCGTCCAGCGTCATCTGTTGCAGCAGGTTTTCGATGCGTGCTTCGAGCGGGGCGGAGGGGTCTTCGTACACGTCTTTCACTCCGTTTTTGTTGAAGTCTATCCAACCTTTGCGGTACATTTCACTTTTCACCGGCTTGTAGGTTGCCGGTGTTTTGGCAGGCTTTTGTGCGCAGAGCAGTGTGCTTCCTCCAAGCAGCAGGGTTAGGGCAATAAGGTTCTTCATGATATGTTCTAAAAATCTCTTGGTTATTATTGTTTCTTTTGTTGACAAAAATACGGCTAATGTGTGAAATAAAGGGATAAAATAGTCCGAAGTATCGGCTTTTATTGTCCGAAGGGTCTTCCTCTTACTAAAAATATCCTCCAAGACGCTACCGGGGAATTCAAATCATTATTAGACGAAACATATCATTCACTTTTAAAAAGAAAGAACACTATAATAACCTGAAAAGTAGATGCAATCGCGGTGTATACAAGTATTACGGCTACATCTGTTAAACGAGGGTGTATTTATATAATAGGAATCTGTTGGCGGAATTGTTGCTTGTACGGAAGAACTTTCTTTTCAACCTTGGGATGTCTAAACCAAACCTTGGTTTAGACATCTCAAGGCTGGGTATGGAAAAACCAAAGTTTGGGATAGATTGCTTCCTTAATTCTTTCCGGTTTTTCAGTTAACTTCAGAGACT
Organism: Bacteroides sp. AR20; assembly: GCF_964250605.1. Lineage (NCBI taxonomy): Bacteria > Pseudomonadati > Bacteroidota > Bacteroidia > Bacteroidales > Bacteroidaceae > Bacteroides > Bacteroides sp. AR20. The sequence continues at coordinate 240,818 of NZ_CAXUGK010000001.1, forward strand.
TTTTCCGTTAACTTCCCATCTCTTTTGTGCAAATATCCATTACAGAAGATAGATATTCCCTCTTGCAGGGGGTAATTCCGTCAACGGATACTGGCTTTGGTAGCTGTTTGAACATTGATGACAATGGGGTGCACATATTCTATGTATGGAAGATTATTGTTTTTATCACGAAAAGTCAGTATTAGCTAATATTTGTAAATATATGGTGATTGCTAATAAAAGAATATGTATCTTTGGGCCAAAGAAAGCGGTAGAGGATGAAAAATAAAGTAGCATTTATCCCTTTTTCACCCTCCCTACTTAGCAATGAGTTACGCAATCTTTTAAATTTCAGACCGTTACAAAGTCATGGGGTTGACTGGATTTGACAGCGGGCAGAAATGGTAAGTAAGCATGCAGTGCGTCGTTGATTTGCACTTTAATCTCAGTCCTCAAAATTTTATCTGGCGAAACTCGTTACGCTCTCGCTGCTTAATCGAAGTATAGTAGATTGAAGCTTAATCCCGGCACCAGGTGCTGGGACGTGACATCACTCGGAAGCTGTTGCTCCGAAGCATTCCGATAAAGTGGTGCAGTCAAATCGGGGATAGTTCGTGTCAGCCTCGTGGCGCGGGTGAAAATTTAGAGGATAAGGCAACGGTTGATGGCTTTGGTTCTGCCGCTGCACGAAAATTTAGGCAAAGATAAGCATGTAGAAAGCTTATGATTTCCTCGTTTGGACGAGGGTTCGATTCCCTCCAGCTCCACGGATATAGTAAAAAGAAGTTTGTAAGTCCTTGAATTCCAGTAATTCAGGGGCTTTCTCTTTTCTTCTACTCCCCCTACCTTTTATATTCATTTAGAAAACGGTTGTAGTAAATGTGCTACAATTTAAAATTAATATCTACTTTTGTCTGTTCAAAAATCAATAACTATTAGAAGTGGGGGCAACACTTTAAATTCTGCAACAGATTTATGAAAATTCACGAAGGAAAATGTACAGAGAAGATTTTGAAAGAACGTGAACGGATTGGTAGTCGGTTAGCCATTCTTCGCAAGAAGAGAAATATGACCCAAGAGGAATTGGCTAATCTTTGTGGTGTTAATCGTGTTAATATAGCCAAGATAGAGAAAGGGGCTTATAATGTGAGCATTGATATACTATCTAAGGTAACATCCGCTCTTGGTTTTGTGATAGATATAAAAGTGGATAGCTCTGTTTGTCCGACTCATTTCTCTCAACGTAAACCTGTAAAGCTGGTAATAGGGGAAGATTATTATGTCAGTTTTGGCAATAACGAAGCCCATAGATGTAAGCTGGTGGATATTCCGGAGATGTACCAAGGTCAAAGAATTAAAATCGAAACTCCGACCCCGAGAGGGTCTATCACCCACATATTATTTGCCGATGAAATAGGAACGACACCTGACGAGGCTGTAATGAACCAAGTAACGATGTAAAAACATTAAAAGGGAGGAAGTGCAAGTTCCCCTTTTATTGAAATCACCTTCGCTACAACCATCTGCAGCGAGGGTGATTTTTTAGTTTATGAGGGTTTCTACACCCCCTCTTTCATCAGAGCTATTCAAAAATTTAATGGTTTCTTCTGAATATATAATCTTAAATTGATGGTTCGGAATCAATTCTAAAGCTGGGAAATCAGTAGTGATTAACAGTTTTAGTCCCTTTCTTTAATATGTAAAAGCAACTTGTACAAAAGAAGTTTCTTATGTACGGGATAGCAGCAATAACTCCGTTGAGCCTTCGTGGGGACAAGCCGAATTTGATTTTATAATGTGGGTTTATAAGGTACAGTCTCCGGTCAATGATTTGATAGTTGGCTTGCCGGGCGATGCGATTGAACAGTTCGATGGTGCATCCGGTGCTCTTTATATCCAGTAGCTCCGTGATTACGCGTTCCTGCTCACCGCATAGTCTTAATATCCATCTGTATAAAGTGCGGGGAAGGAGGTGGAGAAAAGGGAAATGTGAAACAATGTGGCTGTGTGCTATCTGCTGGTGGCCTCCGAATGGCATTTGCCAGGCGGGAAATCCTACAAATACAGCTCCGTCGGCAGACAAATGTTTTTGTAGGCCGGAGAGGAACCGTTCTTTGTCTCTGATATGCTCTATCACATCGTGTAGAAGAATCAGGGGAAAATTCGTAGCCTTGTCCTCAAGCTGGAAAATGTCGGTGGAAATGAACTGTCCCTGCTGATGCCTTTGGGTGAAGAAGGTCCTGGCTTGCTCTATTCGCATGGCATCAATGTCTACGCCCATCACCCGGCAACCGGCTTTGGCAAAGGGAAGCAGATTGCCTCCCTCTCCACAGCCCACTTCCAGCACTTTATCGGGGATGTGTCCGATGACTTCCTTTATGTAGGGGATATAATAGTTCTTGCTGGTCTGTGACTGTTCATCAAAGTAGCTTTCCCGGTCGGTATGTCGTTTCTGCATGTTCTTTGTTCCTTCTTGAGTTTGATTATCCATATAAATAGATAATCAGTCGGGTAAAAGACTGCGTGGCGCATCGTTTTTTTACCAGGAAATGCGGAGGCCTACCGGGAGGGTGAATATGAACGGGTGTTCCTTTCGGATGGTGCGCAGTTGGCTGCCGTCGGGGATGTAATAGTTTACAGTCGGCTCCAGATAGATGCCTGCCTGGGGTGTGAGGTGATATTGTATGCCTATACTTGTGTTGACCGACCACTGCCAGGGAGCACTTACCGGATGACTGCCGAGCTTGTGTGGAATACTGTCCGTGACATGGAAGCTTTGGAGTGTCCCTTTTATGGGGATATCCACCTGCATGCCTGCCGTGGCATAACCGGAGAAACGTTTGTAATGCCAGAAACGGTAGGAAAGCCGGAGAGGAATGCCGATATAATGCAACTTCTGGTTGTCTTGAATGCGGAATGCTTCGCCGGTAGTGAACTCCGACCTGAGAAGCGTATATTGCAATCCGGTTTCCAGACTCCAACGCTCATTCAATTTCTTGCTGAGAGAGAGTCCCACGACGATGGGGGCATGATGTTGCTGGTTCTCAACAATCCTGCCGCTGTTATTCTGGGCAATCTGCATGAGTCCGATGGAATCTTTTCCCAGAGTACCCTGCTGATAGCGGGTGTGCAGATAAGAATAATACTCTTCCCACGTGCTGACTTGTTGAGGGAAGTCACTTGAAATGCCGTCGGTATGTGGAGTGGCAATCAGCTTATATAAGTTCTGTGCCAGTTGCGGTCCGAGTGAACCTGCCAGCATCAACTTCCATTTTCCGGATTTCTTCTTGCGGGTTGGCGGCATCAGGGAAGGGGAGAAGACGAAAGCCATCTGTCGGTTGGTGATGGTCTGTCCGGTGAATGGAGAAGGTATGGGATATTTGTGGATACTATCTTTCATTGTGGGTATGGCAAGGGGCCATTCTGTGGAAACTGGAACGGGAGGGATGATTCGTTCCCTTTTGTTCAGATTTTCTTTGGTATAGCATTGTTCGTCGGTTCGGGGAGTATCGGTTTTCTTTGTTTGTTGCGTACTCCCGGCTTGCCTGGAAGAAACTTTGGACAAACGGTTTTCCCTGATACTCTTTTTCTCTCTGTACAGATAGTCATACAGCGTTGGAAAGAGAAGCAATACTGTCAAAACAATGAATACACGGTATCCTGCCAGCATCTTTTTAAGTAAAATTTTCGCCCGGAACAATTGGGAGGAAGAGGAGTGTGGCGCTATACCCAGTAAATCTCCGATTTCTTTGTGGGACAATCCTTCCAGTACTGCCAGTTTAAATACCTTGCAGTAGCCTTCCGGAAGGCTCTCCACTATATCCAGCATCTTATCGTACGAAATGAAATCCGGACAAAAAGGATTTTCAGCAGGCTCTTCCTCTTCCGGAATATCTGTCAATGGGATGGTGGGGGTTGGCATTGGCATGGTTGAGGTATTGCAGTGCCAGGTTTCTCATAATCTTTTTCATCCAGTATTCCAGTTTCTCCGGGTTGCGCAGCGAATGAATGGAAGTGAATATGATGACAAAACCGTTGTGAAGAAGATCTTGGGCTATCGTTGGGTCGGGAATATAGCGTAGGCATACTTTCAGCATTTTCTCTGAATAGTTTTCGTAGAGCAGGCTCAAGGCCTGCCCGTTTCCCTTCTGGCATAAAGTGACAAGAGCTTTTGTATCCATGTGTTTGTCTCAATGTTATTTCTTAAGGATAGAGAAGAACATGAATGACTGCATGGATTTTTATTTTTTAACTAAGCCTCCCGGTTGACTTCTGCTGCACAGTCCGGACAAATGCCTTTCAGTACATAGTTGATGCTGTTCAGTGTAAATCCTTGAGGCAGCTTCACCACCGGAGTGGGAATGTTGGTGAAGCAGAAGGTTTTGTTGCATTTCTCGCAATGGAAATGGGTGTGCAGGTCGCTTACGTCGCAAGAGCAACTGTCGCTGCACACGGCATACTTGAAGGAACCCGTCCCGTCATCTATACTGTGTATCAGATGATGGGAGAGGAATAGGGTAAGGGTACGGAAGATGGTGGATTTGTCCACCGTATCCAGCATGGTTTCAAGGTCGAGCAATGAGACGGAACGGCCTGCCTGCATCATGGTGCGCAATACCAGGATGCGGATGGCAGTGGGCTGTATGTCCCTTTTGGCCAATAGGTCCAAATATTTCTTTTCTTCCATTTTTTCTATTTAATAAGTTTTTGTATGCGTATGGCGTTCACTATCGCAATGAGGGCGACGCCTACGTCGGCAAAGACAGCTTCCCAAAGTGTAGCGATTCCACCGGCACCGAGGATGAGGACAAGCAGCTTCACTCCGAAAGCCAGCGAGATGTTCTGCCAGACAATCCGGCGGGTTTGCCTGCCCGCATGAATGGCGGTGGCCACTCTCGAAGGCTGGTCTGTCTGTATCACTACATCGGCGGTTTCGATGGCGGCATCGCTGCCAAGTCCGCCCATGGCGATGCCCACATGACTAAGGGCAAGAACCGGGGCATCATTGATGCCGTCGCCCACAAAGGCTATTCGGTTGGCAGGGTTGCTGCGGAGTGCCTCGATGTGCTTCACCTTTCCGTCCGGCAGCAGGTCTCCGTATGCCTGGGTGATGCCTAGCTTTTCTGCAAAGTTAGTAACAATGGCTTGTTTGTCTCCCGATAATATCTGAATATTATTGATATTTAAAGCTTTTAATTCTTTGACGGCGTTGACGGCATCTTCCTTCAATGTGTCTGATAGCAACAGATAACCGGCATATTTTGTTCCGATGGCGCAGGCCACAATCGTATCGACAATTGATGACAATTCATCGGGATATTCTATCCCGAACTTAGTCAGCAGGCGGGTGTTGCCCACCAGGACACGCGTTCCATCCATAGTGGCTTGCAGTCCGTGGCCGGCAATCTCCGTAACGTCCGTTGTGGCAATCAGCTCTATATCTCTTTGTTTGGCATAGCTTATGATGGCTTTGGCTATGGGGTGCGTACTGTTTCGCTCTGCCGAGGCGGCAAGCTGTATCAACTTCTCTTCCGTAACTCCCGGTTGTGCCTGGCAGGATTGTACATCGAAGGTACCTTTGGTCAGCGTACCCGTCTTGTCGAATACCACCGTGTTGACTTGGGTGATGGCATCAAGGTAGTTGCCACCTTTGAAGAGGACACCCAGGCGGGAGGCGGCGCCGATTCCTCCGAAGTAGCCTAACGGAATGCTTACGACGAGGGCGCACGGGCAGGAGATAACCAGAAAGACCAATGCCCTGTATAGCCAGTCATTGAAGATGAACGAGAATTGTGCATCTGCCAGCGAATAGAGGAAGGGGAGCAGTACAATCAATGCCGCCAGTCCGGTGACGGCGGGCGTATAGATACGGGCAAACTTACGGATGAAAAGTTCTGCCGGCGCTTTGCGCTCGGAGGCATTCTGCACCAGTTCCAATATACGGGAAAGAGCACTTTTCTCGAAGGGTTTGGTGACTTGGATGCGTACGACTTTGTCGGTCGCAATCATTCCGGCAAGCACTTCCCCGCCCTGGCGGATGTTGCGGGGAACACTTTCTCCCGTCAGTGCGGAGGTGTTGAAGGCGGCAACTTCGTCCAGCATCGTTCCGTCCAGGGGGACGCGCTCTCCGGCTTTTACTTCGATGGTTTCGCCTACCTGCACACGTTGGGGAGCTTCGACAAGTGTACTGCCGTTTCTGATGACCGTTGCCGTTTCGGGACGTACGTCGAGCAGGGCGCTGATGTTACGCTTGGCTTTGTCTACGGCTTTGTCCTGAAAGAGCTCTCCCAAGGAGTAGAAGAGCATGACGGCAACGCCTTCGGGATATTCGCCTATATAGAAGGCGCCGAGGGTGGCGATGGACATAAGGGTGAATTCGCTGAACACGTCCTTTTGCAGGATGCTTTCCCAGGCTTCCCTCATCACCGGGAGGCCTACGGGGAGATAGGCAAGCAAGTACCATATAAAAGGTACATACTCTCCCTTGAAGAAGGTGGTGTCAGTAGCATTCAGGATGAGCCCTCCGAAGAGCAATAGGGCGGAGAGGATGATTCTCCAATAATCTTTCAGCAGACTGTTTCTTTTTTCTTGTATCGCTGTATGTCCGTGTGTGCAGCAGCATTTGCAACTCATATTGTTTCCTCCTATTTTCTATTTTCTGCAGCAAAGGTAGCGGAAAGGAGATGCAACTTGGTTGCAAAGTGAAAATTCCCGGACTGTCCGGGCTGTCTTAGATTTCCAGCATCCGCTTCTCCCGTTCCAGGTCTTTCTCGTTCAGCAGGGGAGAGGGGACGGAGCAGGTTTTGATGAAGTCGCCCGGCTGGCAGGTGTAGTTGTAGTAGGGGCGTTGCTCGTCGGTCAGCTGGTCTTGGGGGATGAGCTGGCCTTTCAGTTCCAGGAAGTCGTCCATGGAGGTGCTGTCCGAGTGTTTGATGAAGAGGATGCGGCGGGCTATGGGGTTGCGGTTGTAGTCCAGACAGAGGTAGAGCCCTTTGAGCAGGTGGGGAAAGTCGTACATGGGCAGTTGCAGGTAGATGGTGGACAAGGCCAGTTGGGGCGCCTCGCGTTCGTTGAAGAAGATATAGGCATTCTGGTGGTTGTTGAAGACAGCAGTGCCGAAGTGGGTGGTGTTGTAGGCGCTCATGTGCACCACTTTGACGTGGTCGTTGCTGTCGGCAGGGGTTATCAGGTAAGGCTCTACCTTTAAGGCATTGGAGGAGGAAGAGAGGCTGTAACTGATGTAGATGCCGCTGTAATTGTACACTTCCTGCGCCGAGTGGAGCATCTCATGAAGTTTATTAATAATGGAAATTCATTTTTGCTGTCAGCACCCGCCTCTATCTTTGCCGCCGAAATCAAGAACGAACTTAAACGACACACTATGTTCAACGGTGAGAAAAAACAGATAATACAGAGCAAGAGACTGGCTGATGCCTTGTTCATCCTTTGGGCGGGTGGAGCGGCTTTGCTCTCCTATTCACTGGTCTATGCGCTGCGCAAGCCGTTTACGGCTGCGGGCTTCGACGGGCTCGACTTCTTCGGGATGGATTACAAGACGGCAACCAGCATCGTGCAGATTTCCGGCTATTTTATTTCCAAGCTGATTGGCATCAAGGTAATTTCGGAACTGAAGAAGGAGAACCGTCTGAAGTTCATCATCCTCTCGGTGGCGGTGGCCGAGCTTTCGCTGGTGCTGTTCGGAGCGTTGCCCCGGCCGCTGAATGTCTTTGCGCTGTTCTTCAACGGGCTTTCGTTGGGATGCATGTGGGGAGTGATTTTCAGTTTCCTCGAGGGGCGGCGGGTGACGGACCTGCTGGCGAGCCTAATGGGGCTGAGCATTGCCATCAGTTCGGGCACGGCAAAGTCCGTCGGGCTGTTTGTGATGGAGCATCTCCACATCAGTGAGTTCTGGATGCCTGCCTTTATCGGTGCCTTTGCCTTCCCGCTGCTGTCGTTGCTGGGCTGGCTGATGACGAGAATGCCGCAACCTACCGCGGCAGACCGGGCACTGCGCTCGGAACGGGTGACGCTGGACGGCAGGGCGCGTGCGGACCTCTTCAAGAGCTTCATGCCGGTATTGCTGATGCTGTTTGCGGCAAACTTGTTCATCACCGTCTTGCAGGACATCAAGGAGGACTTCCTGGTGAAGATTCTGGATGTGGAGGCGGCGGAGCTGTCGTCGTGGGCATTTGCCAAGGTAGATGCGGTGGTGACACTGATTATCTTGTTGCTTTTCGGACTGATGTCCGCGGTGAGGAGTAATATAAAGGTGCTGTGCCTGCTGCTGGTGCTTGTGACGTGCGGCACAGCGACCTTGGGATTCGTGGCCTTCAATTACGATGGGTTGCAACTGCCACCCATGACGTGGCTGTTCCTCCAGAGTTTGTCGCTCTATACTGTTTACCTCAGCTTCCAGACGTTGTTCTTCGAGCGTTTCATCGCCTGCTTCCGCATCAAGGGGAATGTGGGGTTCTTTATTGTCACACTCGATTTTATCGGGTATACCGGTACGGTGGTGGTATTGGTATTCAAAGAATTCTTCAATCCGGACATCAACTGGCTGGATTTCTATAACCTGATGTCGGGCTATGCCGGCATTGTGTGCAGCGTGGCTTTCCTATGCTCGGCTGTCTACCTGGTGCAGCGCTATCGCAAGGAGAATGCTTCGGGACCGTTGGGCTCTTCCCTTTTCCGTTTGCGCCGTTGGTCCCGGCCGGGCAATTCCTTGCTTCTTGAGACTGAATAATAATATATCGTATGAAAAGAATTGAATGTATCATTATGGACTGGGCAGGAACTGCCGTCGATTACGGTTGCTTTGCTCCCGTCGCCGCCTTTGTCGAGAGCTTTCGGGCCATCGGCGTTCCCGTCACAGCTGCCGAAACACGTGCGCACATGGGGCTGACCAAAGTAGAAGAAATCCGTGCGCTGTTCGATATAGAGCGTGTCCGTGCGGAATTTGAACGGAAATTCGGCCGTCCCGCCGGTGAGGAAGACGTGCAGGCACGTTATGCCGAATTCCAACGGGTGTTGTTTGCCTCGCTCGAAGATTATACCGACCCTATTCCCGGTGTGGTGGAAACGATTTCCGCACTGCGTGCGCAAGGTATCCGCATTGGCTCCACCACCGGCTATACCCGCTCTATGATGGATGTTGTGCTGCCTGCCGCCACAGCCAAAGGCTATGCGGTAGATAATTGCGTCGCTCCCGACGGGTTGCCTGCAGGCCGTCCTGCTCCCTACATGATATATAAGAATATGGCAGACCTCGCCATCCCCTCCGTAGATTGTGTGTTGAAGTATGGCGACACCATCGCCGACATCAAGGAGGGTATCAATGCCAAAGCATGGACCGTCGGCGTAGTCCTCGGCAGTAACGAACTGGGACTGACGCAAGAGGAAGTCTCCTCCTTGCCTGCCGATGAGCTCGAAGCCCGTAAGGCCGATGTCTGCCGCCGCATGCTTGCCGCCGGTGCCCACTATGTGGTCGATACCATTGCCGAGCTCCCCGCAGTCATCGCCGAGATAAACCGTAAACTTGAGATTTTGTAACCCTTATAAACGTATAAACTTAAAAACTCAATGCATATGAAACCCTACATTCTCCTTACCCCCGGCCCCCTTACTACCTCACAAACCGTCAAGGAAGCCATGCTGACCGACTGGTGTACCTGGGACGAAGACTACAACCTCCACATTGTGGAAGAAATCCGCAAGTCCCTCGTCTCCCTCGCCACCCAGCATACCGGCGACTATACTTCCATCCTCCTGCAAGGCAGCGGCACGTATTGTGTGGAAGCCGTCATCGGTAGCGTCATCAAGCCTGGCGACAAACTCCTCATACTGAGCAACGGCGCCTACGGCGACCGCATGGGCAACATCGCCGAGTATCACGGCATCTCGTACGACATGCTTGCTTTTGACGAAACAGAGCAAGTCTCCGTCAGCTACGTCGACGACTATCTTTCGCACAATGCCGAAATCACCCACGTTGCCGTGGTGCATTGCGAAACCACTACCGGCGTGCTCAATCCCCTCAAGGAGATAGCCCACCTCGTCAAGATGCACGGCAAGAAACTGATTGTAGACGCCATGAGCAGCTTCGGCGGTGTTCCCCTCGATGTACACGAACTGGGCATAGACTTCCTCATCAGCAGTGCCAACAAGTGCATCCAGGGCGTTCCGGGATTTGGCTTCATCATCGCCCGCTGTTCCGAGCTGTTGCACTGCAAGGGCGTCTCCAAGTCACTCTCTCTCGACATTTACGACCAATGGGAAGCCATGGAGAAAGGACATGGCAAATGGCGTTTTACTTCTCCCACACACGTGGTCCGCGCCTTCAAGCAAGCCATGGACGAACTGGCAGAGGAGGGCGGTGTGGAGGCCCGTCACAACAGATATTGCGAGAACCACCGCGTGCTGGTGGACGGCATGCGTTCCCTCGGTTTCCAAACGTTGCTGCCGGACGAGATTCAATCGCCCGTTATTACTTCTTTCCTCTATCCTTATGCCGATTTCAACTTCAAAACTTTCTACACACAACTGAAAGAACGTGGATTTGTCATCTATCCGGGAAAGATTTCGCAAGCCGACACTTTCCGTATCGGCAATATCGGAGATGTTCATCCCGAAGATTTCCGGCAGCTGATAGAGATAATTCGCGAGTGTAAATACTAAGCTCCGAATCTGCATAGATTTAATCGTTCCATCGTGGAGGAAAAATCGTTCCACCATGGTGGAACGATTTTTTCCTAGTGGTGGAATAATATTTTCCCCATGATGGAACGATTTGTCCTTCGCCTTCCTTCTCCTTAAGCTTCCCTATTAAATTTGACCTTCGTCAAGTCTGTAAACGCTATCTTTTCGTATTTTTGCACCCAATTTCGGAGGTATTAGATTTATGGCAACATCCAGAGAAATGACGGAAGGACGGGCTCTTCCGTTGATTTTCAACTTTACTTTGCCTTTACTGCTCGGCAATCTGCTGCAACAGACCTATTCATTGGTGGATGCAGCCATCGTGGGGCGCTTTCTGGGTATCAACGCCTTGGCTTCAGTCGGGGCAAGCACTTCGGTCGTTTTTCTTATTCTGGGATTCTGCAATGGCTGTTGCGGAGGTTTCGGCATTCCCGTGGCGCAAAAGTTCGGTGCGCGGGATTATGTCACGATGCGCCGTTATGTGGCTGTCAGCCTGCAGCTGGCTGCGGTGATGTCTGTTGTCATTGCCGTGGTTACCAGCTTTTACTGTGCAGACATTCTGCACATGATGAGTACGCCGGAGAACATATTCACGGGAGCCTATTATTACCTGCTTGTCACGTTTATCGGGGTTCCCTTTACTTTCTTCTATAATCTGCTGTCCAGTATTATCCGTGCATTGGGTGACAGCAAGACGCCGTTTTGGTTTCTACTTCTCTCTACGGTACTGAATATCCTGCTCGATTTGTTCTGCATTCTGGTACTGGGTTGGGGAGTGGCAGGAGCTGCCATCGCTACCGTATTTTCACAAGGCGTCTCGGCCATATTGTGCTACATCTATATGATGCGTCGTTTCGACATTCTGAAGACAACGCCAGCCGAGCGGAAATTCGACGGTGCTTTGGCACGCACACTGATGTACATCGGCGTACCCATGGGACTGCAATTTTCCATTACTGCCATTGGCAGCATTATGCTGCAAAGCGCCAATAATGCTTTGGGTACGGCTTGTGTGGCTGCATTCACGGCAGCCATGCGTATCAAGATGTTTTTCATGTGTCCTTTCGAGAGTCTGGGCATGGCAATGGCCACCTATAGCGGGCAAAACTACGGTGCGGGCAAGCCGGAACGTATCTGGATGGGAGTCAAGGCAAGCACCCTGATGATGATTGTTTATTGGGCGTTCACTTTCTGTGTACTGATGTTCGGTGCCAGGACTTTTGCCCTGTTCTTTGTAGATGCCTCTGAGTTGGAGATTTTAAAGAATACGGAGTTGTTCCTGCACATTTCCGTTTCCTTTTTCCCGGTTTTGGGACTGCTCTGCATCCTGCGATACACTATCCAGGGGGTGGGATATACCAATCTTGCCATGCTTTCCGGTGTCTCGGAAATGATTGCCCGGATACTGGTCAGCCTGCTGGCTGTTCCGGCTTTCGGCTATCTGGCCGTGTGTTTTGGTGACCCTACTGCATGGATTTTTGCAGATGCCTTTTTAATACCAGCCTTCATTTATGTCTATCGGCGGATACTTCGGATGAAGAAAAATTAGTGTATCTTTGTATCGGGGAGTTGAAAGAAGAATGACCGGACGAAAAATTATACACATCGATATGGACGCATTCTACGCCTCCGTAGAACAGCGTGATAACCCTGCATTGCGGGGCAAGCCCATTGCCGTGGGCCATGCGGAGGAGCGGGGAGTGGTGGCGGCAGCCAGTTACGAGGCACGGCGTTTCGGGGTGCGTTCTGCCATGTCGTCACTGAAGGCAAAGCGGCTGTGCCCCCAACTTATCTTTATCCCGGGACGGATGGAAGTCTACAAATCCGTTTCCCGCCAGATACACGAAATCTTTCATGAATATACGGATGTCATCGAGCCCATTTCGCTGGACGAGGCTTTTCTGGATGTGACGGAGAATAAACCGGGCATTCCATTGGCTGTAGACATCGCGAAGGAGATAAAGCGGAAGATGCGGGAGAGGTTGAATCTGGTGGCTTCTGCCGGCATATCCTATAATAAGTTTCTTGCCAAGATAGCCTCGGACTACCGCAAGCCGGACGGGCTTTGCACCATACATCCTGCCCAGGCACTGGACTTTGTTGCCCGGCTGCCCATTGAAAGTTTCTGGGGAGTGGGACCGGTAACGGCGAAGAAGATGCACACTTTGGGGATTCACAACGGGGAACAGCTGCGTATGCAGTCTTTGGAGATGCTGACCCGCGAATTTGGCAAAGTGGGGACAGTCTATTATGATTTTGCCCGTGGCATCGATATCCGTCCGGTAGAGGCTGTCCGCATCCGCAAGTCTGTGGGTTGCGAACATACGTTGGAGAAGGACATCAGCAAGCGTTCATCCGTCATTATAGAGCTGTACCATGCGGCAGTGGAGCTGGTGGGGCGACTGGAGCACGCCAATTTCCGCGGGAATACGCTGACGCTGAAAATCAAGTTTCATGATTTTAGCCAGATTACCCGCAGTATGACCCAAGCAAAGGAGCTGGTTGCCCTTGACGTGATTCTGCCTTTGGCAAAGCAATTGCTGCAGGAAGTGGATTATGAACATCATCCTATCCGTTTGATTGGGCTTTCCGTTTCCAACCCCCGTGAAGAGGGGGAGGAGAAAGGAGTCTGGGAACAGCTGAGTTTTGAATTTAGTGACTGGGAGACGGAACATTCAAATAAATAATGCTATATTTGTGTTCAGTATCAAAAAAAGGAAAGCTATGGGCTGTTTTATGAATATTTTGTGGTTGATGTTTGGAGGTATCATCACTGCTGTGGAGTATCTTATTGCAAGTTTATTGATGATGTTCACCATTATTGGCATCCCTTTCGGTATGCAGACCTTGAAAATGGCAAGCCTTGCCTTGTGGCCTTTCGGCAAAGAGGTTCGTAGCGGGGAACGTTCCAACGGTTGCCTCTATGTGCTGATGAATATTCTTTGGATATTCTTGGGCGGCATTTGGATTTGCCTTTCGCACTTGGGATTCGGGTTATTGCTGTGCATCACCATTATAGGCATTCCTTTCGGTATCCAACACTTTAAGCTGGCAGGGCTGGCATTGACTCCTTTCGGGAAGGATATTGTTGCGGCTTGAGCGATTGTGCTGTATCGTTTTTTTATAAATATATGTAAGTATAATTGATGGTGGAGGATGAATGGTGCTTTAATCTTATTGTAATGTGCTTCTGCTTGCATGCTAAATGTTTAGCTTTGTGTTTAGCATCCGATTATGGCTCTATTTTTTGTTTTTATTTGAATTATATATAATAATAATTTTATTTTTAAAAGTGAAATGTTATATTTGTGATTATCCTCACCTATAACACTTCACATATATGCGAAAAACACACCTTTACACGCTACTATGCGTCCTATGTTTTCCATCTTTGGTTTGTGCACAACAAGCCGTTTTTGATGAATTCAGAAAAGCGGCAGGAGATTATGCTGCTCTTTACTCCGGTAAGGCAGAGGAAAATTATAACCAGCAGAAGTATCTTAACCATCCCTATTGGAATACGGATGAATTTCGCGAGGGGGCTGTCTGTTATGGCAGATGGCTTTACTCGGATTTGCAGCTCCGTTATGATACCTATAAAAAGAGTCTGATTGTGGTTACTCCGGAGAAACGGATAACCTTGCAGGTAGATATGCGGAAAGTGGATTATTTTGTCATAGAAGGACAGAAGTTTGTACCGCAGGGTGACTGTTTCGCTGCGTTGCTATATGATAGTCCGCAAATGTGCCTGACACAGTATATCGTATCCACAATGGAGTCTCAGGTGAAGAAAAACGATCTTTATTACAGCCGGTTCAAGAAAAAGAGCTATTTCAGTCTTCGCAGTGGCGGAACCGATTATGTGATAACTTCCCGTTCGGGTTTCTTGAAACTTTTTCCTACATACAAGAAGCAGTTGAAGGCTTATTGCCGGAAAGAGCGGCTGGACTTCAAGGAAGATGGCGGTGTCCGGGCAATGACCCGGTTAACGGAATATATTGATTCCTTAATTCATGGAAAATAATATGAAAGCACATAATCTTAAATATACAGTAGCCTTTTTCCTCCTATTGTCGCCTTTCGGCATGTTTGCACAGCAACAGATGGCTATGGACAGCATTTCCATATTCGAATTGATGGATGCAGTAGAAAAGGGCACGTCTTGCCGTATTTATACAACGATAACGGTTCCTTTTAAAGTGAAGCGGGCAGAGGTGAAGAACCCCACTGCCGAGTACTTGAGAGAGGCTTTGGCAGCTACTATCTATAAGGTGACGGTTTATGGTGACAGAATATTTGTCTTGCCGGAGGTTTTTCTGGCCACCTCGCTGCCACCGGTATTGATGGGGGAAAAGTTGGAGACGGATGAGGAACTATTGCCTTCATACATTCCTATTGTGAAGTCTTCTTCAGAAAATAAGGTCTATGAGATAGGAAACAAGTACAAGCCTGCCCCCGGAGATATGATAACTTTGACCGGAAGAGTTTCTGACTTTAAGACCGGCCAGAATCTGGATGGTATCAACATCATTCATCGAGAGCCGTGGGTAGCTACGACGACCAACCGTCAGGGGGAATTTACCATTGACCTGCCTGCAGGCTATAATATTCTTGAAATTAGTGGGATGAATATCAAAGTGACCCATCGGCAATTTATGCTTTATGGTGAAGGCATTGTCCATATCGAGTTGGAAGAGGAAGACCATATGCTGGATGAGGTGCTTATTGTTTCGGGGCGTATACAGAACGTGAAAAGTGTGCAGTTGGGAATGGAGAAGCTGCAGCCTGCCCTGCTGAAAAACATTCCTACGGCTATGGGTGAGGTGGATGTGCTGAAGATGATACAGACACTTCCCGGCATCAAGACAGTGGGAGAGGCATCCAGCGGATACAATGTGCGTGGGAGTGCCGCCGACCAAAACCTGCTTCTTTTCAATAACGGAACGATTTATAACCCCAATCATCTTTTCGGTTTTTTCACGGCTTTTAATTCGGACATGATAAAGGATGCGGAACTTTATAAGAGCAGTATCCCCAGCCAGTATGGCGGGCGTATCGCTTCCGTACTGAACATCACCAGCAAGGAGGCGAACAAGGAAAAGTTTACCGGTTCTGCAGGTATCGGGCTTGTGACCAGTAAGTTGAATCTCGAGATTCCCATCATTAAGGAAAAGACTTCCCTTCTGCTGAGTGGACGTACGACCTATTCGGACTGGATAATGAAGACCTTGCCCAACAAAAGTGGGTATCGTGACGGGAAAGCAGGTTTCTATGACTTGGGGGCTGTCTTCTCGCATACGGTGAACGAGCGCAACAAGCTGAATGTCTATGGCTATTATAGTCACGACCGTTTTGCCTTTAATGACAATGAGAAGTATGCCTACAACAATATGAATTTCTCGGCAAACTGGCGGACTGTCTTTGCAGATAAGCTGACCGGAAACTTCTCTTTCGGTTATGACCACTACGATTACCGAAATGATGAAACGGTGGAGGAAGCGTCTGCCGCACGGCTGTCTTTTGCCATTAACCAATGGTTTGGAAAAGCGGACTTTCTTTATCAAGCCGGCAATAGCCATGCAGTGAACTTTGGTTTGATGAGCCAGCTGTATAATGTGAATTCCGGGACCTACGAGCCGGTGGGGCCTAATTCGCTGGTAAGATATGATGAACTGCAAAAGGATAAAGCACTGGAAAGTGCCGTTTATATAGGGGATGAATGGGATATAACTTCCAGGCTCTCCATCAATGCGGGTATACGCTATTCCATGCTCAATGCTTTGGGACCGCGCACTTACTATACATATCAGGAAGGTATGCTGCCCTCCATGTCTTCGGTGGCGGATTCTATCACGGCGGGGAATGGAAAGGTCATCAAGACCTATCACGGACCGGAATTCAGAGTGTCGGCACGTTATGCCTTTACAGATGATTTTTCCGTAAAGGCCGGTTTCAATACGATGAGGCAGTATATCCATAAGGTATCGAATACTGCCGTTATGTCTCCTACGGATACCTGGAAGCTGAGCGACCCCAACATCAAGCCTCAACGTGGCTGGCAGGTGGCGGCAGGTGCCTACTATAATACGCCGGGGCAACTTCTGGAATTATCTGTAGAAGGATATTACAAAAAGCTGATTGATTATCTGGATTATCGCAGTTCCGCCCAAATCCTGATGAACCACCATCTGGAGACGGATGTCATCAATACGGAGGGATATGCCTACGGCGTAGAATTTCAGGTGAAGAAACAGGTAGGAAAACTGAACGGATGGATGAGCTATACTTATTCGCGCACTTTCTTGCGTCAGAATGATCCGCGCATAGCCCGTCCCATCAATGGTGGAGAATGGTATCCGACCGAGTATGACAAGCCGCATGACTTCAAGCTTGTAGGCAATTACAAGTTTACCCGTCGTTACAGCATGTCTTTCAATATGGATTACAGTACGGGCCGTCCCACCACAATTCCTGCCGGGCAATACTACGACCAGGGTCTGAAAAAGATGCAGGTTTACTATACCGACCGTAACAGTTATCGTGTTCCCGACTATTTCCGTATGGATTTGTCGTTCAATATTGAACCCAGCCATCACCTGACATTGTTGACCCACAGTTCCCTTTCTTTCGGTATCTATAACCTGACCGGAAGGAAGAATGTGTACTCTGTCTATTTTGTGTCCGAGGAGGGTAGGATTCAAGGATACAAGATGTCCATATTCGGTGCTCCCATTCCTTTTGTTACTTATAATATTAAATTTTGAAAGGGTATGAAGAATAAAATATATTGGGTGATATGTATATGTCCGTTATGGTTGTTCCTTAGTAATTGTGTGGATAAGTTCAATGCCCATTTGCCGGAAAGTAGTATCGGCCTTCTCATAGTTGAAGGTAGTATTATATCGGATAGTGCTGTCGTGTTTTCTTTGAGCCGTTCCTTTTCCTTGGATGTGGAAGGGGTTCCTCCTGATTTCAATAAGGTGGATGCTGAAGTTTGTGTAACCGGTGAGGATGGCTCCAGTTTTAGTGGTGTTGCGTTGGGTAATGGAAAGTACCGGGTTGCTGTCGGAACATTGCATAGGGATGTTCGCTATAGCTTGAAGATTGTCTATGAGGGAGATACTTATATTTCCGAACCTCAATATCCGATAGGGACGGAAAGCATAGACGATGTCACTTACGAACAGCAAGGGGAGTATGGTGATGTCAGCATCCGTTTCTCCATGCAAAGCAAAGATGCTGCATGTTATTTCTGGAATTATGAAGAAGATTGGGAGGTTAGAGCAGTATACAATCCTATGTGTGCTTATGATCCCGATACAGACAAGGTTGTTGATTATGATGCCAGACCATACTCACGCGGATGGTGTCACAGTGAATCGTCCGAGATAATAATAGGTAATATGGAAATAAACAAGGATAATCGTGTAAAGGATAAGTGTCTCTATTCCATTGAAGCAGATGATATTCGTTTTTCTTGTTGTTACAGTACTATAGTGAAACAACGTAAGATTTCGAAGGGTGAATATGAATATTATCAGGAGAAAATAAAGCTTAATGAGGAGATGGGTGGGTTGTTTGTTCCCCAGCCTTCGGAATTGCCGTCGAACATTAGATGTGAAAGTTCAGATAAACAGGCTATTGGATATGTTGGTGTCAGTTTGAATGTGGCGGAATATCGTATTTTCATTTCTACAGATGATATACAATATAGGCTTCCTGAGGGGTATTGTCAGGGAGCGAAAGGGCTGAAAGAAGAGTATACATTTTTAGATTTATACTTGATGGGGTATACCATTGCATATCCGGACCCGGACCCACGTACGGGATTCAAAGGTTATGCATGGGTTTCTGGAGGTTGTACAGACGTACGCTATTTAGGTGCCAGCTTGGAAAAGCCTTCCTTCTGGCCAGTTGAAATCAATCTGTTTTGATTATTAAAAGCGATGAATAATGCAAAATATATAGTAACATGGATATGCTTGTTGTGGCTCACTATTGGCAGTTGTGTGGATAAATTCAATGCGCACTTGCCGGAGAGTAGTACGAGGGTGCTTATAGTTGAAGGTAATATCATATCAGATAGTACAGTCGTTTTTTCCTTGAGCTGTTCCTTTCCTTTGAATGTAGAAGGAATTCCTCAAGATTATAACAAGATAGATGCAGAAGTCAGTGTAGTAGGAAGTGATGGTTCTTGCTTTAATGGCACTTCTTTGGGAGATGGAAAATACCAAGTTGTAATTGGCTCTTTGAATAAGGATGCCAGCTATAGTCTGAAGATTGTGTATGAAGGGGATATTTATACTTCGGAGCCTCAATATCCATTGGAGACAGAAACAATAGATGACGTCACCTACGAGCAACCGGAAAAATACGGTGACATCTCTATCCGCTTTTCTATGCGGAGTGAAGATGGCGGATGTTATTTCTGGAGTTACGAGGAAGATTGGGAAGTGAGGGCAGTATATAATCCCAAGTTCCGTTACGACCCTACCACTGATGAGGTGGTTGATCTTGATGCTACACCATATGCACGGGGATGGTGTCATAATAAGTCGGCTAAAATCATAGTAGGTAATACAGGAACAAATAAGGATGCTCAATTGAAGGATAAGTGGCTTTATTCTATAAAGGCGGATAATAACCGTGTCTTTCATCATTATAGCACTTTGGTGAAGCAGCGTAAGATTTCGAGGGGCGAATACGAATATTATCAGGAGAAAATAAAAATCAATGAAGAAATGGGTGGATTGTTTATTCCTCAGCCTTCAGAACTTCCTACGAATATTATTTGCAACAATTCAGGCAAAAATGTAGTTGGTTATGTGGGAGTTAGCATGAATGTGGCAAAATATCGTATTTTCATTTCTGCCGATGATATATATTATAGGTTTCCTGACGGTTATTGCCAAGAATTTAGAGGTTGGGCAGATTCGTACATGGATTTATATGTGATGGGATATGCTATTGCTTATCCATTGATGGTAGGTTATGCATGGGTTTCCGGAGGTTGTACAGACGTACGCTATTTAGGTGCCAGCTTGGAAAAGCCTTCCTTCTGGCCGGATGAAATGAATTAATATTGAAATGATATGAAGAGAGTGATATTTTGTATTATAGGTTGGGTTCTTGTATTGGGATTACACGCTCAAATTGTTGAGAATATGCGTATTTATACAGACAAGGACTGCTATGTGGCTGGAGAAGATTTGTGGATAAAAGTTTGTGTGACGGATTCCTTGTCTCGTGGAAGCGTATTAAGCAAAGTAGCTTATGTAGAGATAAGTGACACGAAGCTGGTATACGCACAAGGTAAAATCGACTTGCAGAACGGGAATGGATGGGGACGTATCAGACTTCCGCAAGTCATGCATACCGGAGCTTACCAACTGACGGCATATACGCGTTATATGAGGAACTATCCTATGGCTTGTTTCCCAAAGAAGTATATAGCCTTGCTTAATACTGTTCAGACAACAGAGGAGGATAATGTGGAACTTTTCACGGATTCCATTACCGTTTCACAAGCTTCCGGCAATCAGCTTTCCGGAGCGGACTTATGGACAGATAAATCGGTCTATGGGAACCGGAGTAAAGTAGCCTTGACATTACCCAATCTGCCTGCTGATGTCAAGGAGCTTACTTTGTCCGTAGTACGAAAAGACTATGTGCTAAAGGGGTTTCCAATATCAGCCGACGGGCAGAAGAACTATACAAGTGTTCCGGAACGGTCATTTGCTGCAGAGTGTGAAGGGCATATTGTAACCGGCAGGCTGATGGGAGCGCCTGCTGACAATGTAAATGCACGTCTGGCATGTGTGGGCAAGGATATTCGTGTCTTTGGCGGACAGCCTAAGGCTGACGCTATTTATGCTTTTTATACGACCGGAATAACGGATATGCAGGAGATTGTATTAACTGCATTACCGGAGGAGGAAAGTCCCTGCCGATTGGAGCTTATTTCTCCTTTTGTCGGGGTGTTGGCGGAAAAACTTCCTAAAGTCTGTGTGTCATTTCGGAAAGAAGACTTGATAGAGCGTGGTTTCAGCGCGCAATTACATTCTCTTTTGCCGGTAGATTCTTCGTATAGCAAGAGTATATTGCAACAACTTTATGATTTTGTTCCCGCTTCCACTTATAATCTGGATGAGTATGTTCGTTTCAGGACTGTGAGGGATGTTTTTGTGGAATTTGTTAAGGGAATACGTATCAGTCAGCTGGAAGGTAAAGATGTCATCCGGATACTGCAACCGGATATAAGGAGATTCAGTAATATGAAAACACTGGTGTTGTTAGACGGGATTCCGTTTGATGACCATGAAACCATTCTGAACTATGATGCCCGTTTGATACACTATATACATCGTTATACTGGCAAATATACTTTTGGCGGGGAGTTGTATGATGGAATTGTTTCGTTTATAACCCATCGGGGAACATTGCCTGATATACGTTTGGATAAGAATTCACAGATGTTTTCTTATGAGTTTCCACAAAAGAGAATCGCATTTGTTGCTCCATCATACAATTCAGAGAAACAAGCCGGTTCTCGCTTACCGGATTTTCGGCATACACTTTATTGGAATCCGGAGATAACTTCCGCTATGGGTACACTCAACTTTTATACTTCGGATATGAACGGAATATATATAATTACCCTACAAGGAATTTCGGTTGACGGTAGGGAGATAAGGATGCAAAGTGAGTTTGTTGTTGGTGCTAACCATTAGTATAGATGGATAAAAAAGAAAAAGGGCAGAGAACAGAAAAGTTCCCTGCCCTTTATTCATTGTATTTAAAGGTGTTTTTTTACATGGTTACGAGTGACTGCTTTGCAAGCAGCTTTTGTAGTTTACCGTTCAGTGTTTGACACATTGTTCCATTACCCATTGCCTGATAGCGTTTGATTTGGTACTGTAACATAAAAATTTCATTTGCATTCTTTTTCATAATTCTCATCTTTTTGTGCTCTCCGCGTTTCGGAAAGCGGGTTTTTACATCTTTTCTTTTATCTTATAACGTTGCAAAGATACGAAATGTTTGCGAGAAATGTGTTTTATAACATAAAAAATAGCCATTCATCCTTTATTTTCTTTAGAAATACTAGATTTTGCAATCTATATATGACAAATATGTTACGCAAGTTTCGCAAACTCTTCCTTGTTTTATACCTTTGTAAAAAGGGATATTTTAGTATGGAGAATATTGTCAGAACAATAAGAGTTTATTATCCGGTTTCAGATGAAGCATTGGCGATATTGGCACATGGTTTTGAAAAGCAAGTGTTTCCTGTCAAAACACTTATTATCCGTGCAGGACAATTTGATAGGCAAGTCCACTTCATAGAGAAGGGAATGACACGCTCGTACACCTTGCACGATGGAAAAGAAATAACGACATGGTTCTCTATGGAAGGTGATGTAGCTTGTGGCTCGTGGGATTTATATAGGAACAAAGCAGGCTTTGAATACGTGGAAACATTGGAAGAAACACTGGTCTATTCTATTTCCATTGAAACGCTTAATGAGTTGTATAAGTCAGATATAGATATTGCAAATTGGATGAGGGTGTTACAACAGGAAAATTTTCTTCGCTTACAAGATATTCATATATCTCGCCTCAACTTGTCTGCGTATGAGCGTTATGAAAAATTAATGAGTGAGTGTCCGGCCCTTTTTCATAGAGTGACTTTGGGACATATCGCTTCTTTCCTTGGCATTACACAACAATCATTGAGTCGTATCAGGGCAAAGGGGTATTTTTTAACATAGGATAAATTCCTATACATTAGAGTTTTGTATTTTTGTCCGCAAAAACAGGATGTGTATGAAAACAGAATATGAAAAGTGCATGGCTGGCGAACCTTTTATAGGAAGCAGGGATCCGAAAATAGTGGAGATGATTTTGCGTACAAAACGTCTCCTGGCACAATTCAATGCCACAGATTATGCCGATAGCAAGCGCAGGAGGGAGTTGTTGTGTGAGATGTTGGGACATGTAGGCAAGAATGTGCATGTGGATATTGACTTCCATTGTGAATGTGGCAAGCATATTTTTATGGGCGACAAGGTAATTGTCAACATGAATTGTACCTTTGTGGACAACAATCGTATTGACATAGGTAGCAACGTCTTAATAGCCTCTAATGTACAGATATATACGGCAACCCATTCTACCAAAGTAGATGAACGTATGGTGCAGGACTGTCCGGAAGAACAAGAAATCTGCCGTACGTATGCCTTACCTGTACGAATAGAGGATGGAGTATGGATTGGTGGAGGGGTTGTCATTTTGCCTGGTGTCACCATCGGGAGGAACAGCGTTATCGGGGCGGGGAGTGTGGTTACCCGTTCTATTCCTGCGAATTGTGTGGCAGTGGGAAATCCTTGTCGTGTGATAAAACAGATTGATAATATAGTATCTGTATGAGCATGTGTTGAGTAAATGTATTATCTTTGCATATATTACCATGTAAACAAGAGAGACTATATACTTATGGGGAAATTGGTGGAACTTTGGCGGAGTCCTTATCCTACGTTTTATCAACGCTGGAAGGCAGTAGTGATACCTTCGGCCATTATTTTTCTGATATTATATATACTTCAGCCGTTCGGTATTTCCCGGATAAAGGGAAGTGTGTTTGGGGTGGTTGCCGGTTCTGCATTGATTGCGGCAGGTGCTTCGGGAGTTTTCACCTATTTGCTTCCGGCATTATTTCCTGCTTATTACAAGGAGCAGAACTGGACATTGGGTAAGCATGTGTTGAATTTGCTGCTGATGTTGTTGCTGATAGCAGTGGGGATTTGGGCCTATCAATCATGGTTGATGGGAATGTGGTTGGACAAGCGGTTGTTCTTTCTGGCTTTGTCTTGGGTAATGGTGCTGGCACCTTTTCCTACCATATTTTTTCTGATGTGGAACCGCAATTTGCAACTGACCCGCAATCTGAAAGAAGCTATGGAGATGAACGGTCACCTTTCAAGGAGAATATCCCCGGAAGTTGGGATAGCGAGCTTGGAAGACAAGGTGTTTTCCTCGGAAGAAGCGTTGGTGTTTGCCGGTGGCACCAAAGAAATGCTGGAAGTAAAGGCCGGAGATTTCCTTTATGCAGAGGCAAAGGGGAATTACGTAAAAGTAGGTTACCGTTCAGATTCGGATAAAGAAAAGAAAATTACATGGAGATTGTTGCGTGCCACCATGAAGCAGGCAGAGGAAGCTGTCTCTGCTTGCCCTTTTATTATCCGTTGCCATAGGGCCTTTCTTGTAAACATCCGGATGGTGGTGAAAGTAGATGGAAACTCTCAGGGATATAAGCTGAATCTGGAGGGTTGCGAAGAAGATGTTCCGGTTTCACGCGCATACGCCAAAGAGGTGAAAGCATTGATTGAAAACCGAACAAAGAGTTAGTCACTCGTCACAGAAATACGTTGTTCGTCACAAAGAGTTTGTTGGTTGTCACATATCCGGGCTGTCTGTCCCGGATATTTTTTTGTCTTATACCCTTCCTTTATGTTTGCGGCAGGAAACACAACGAATGTAAAGATATGAAACGGGAAACAGTCTTTGGGATATTGGGTGTATTACTTTATACACAGCCTTCCGTAGCGCAGAAATCAGTGACCGATACAGTACGTCTGAATTTTAATATAGACAGTGTCGCTTTGGAAGAAGTAGTGGTAAAAGGAGCCAGAACTCCTGCTGCCAACAGCCGTTGGAGCGATATGCATCCGGTGGAACTGGTCACGGTGGGCGGTGCGAACGGTGATTTATACAAGGCATTGCAGACTTTGCCCGGTACGCAAGTGCAGGGTGAAACCGGTGAATTGCTGGTACGTGGTGGAGGCAGTTACGAGACGCAGACTTTTATTGATGGAATGCATGTACTGAATCCCTATACTTCGAACGGAATAAATACCCCTGCTCGCAGCCGTTACTCTACATTTATGTTCAGTGGGGTAAACCTTGCTTCGGGAGGCGCTTCACAAGAATATGGAGAAGCGCTTTCGGCAGTCTTGCCATTGGAAACAAAAGATTACAGCAAGGTCGATAAAGTCGGAGTGAACGCTTCCGTTGTCGGTGTTGGTGGAGGGGGCACAAAGACTTTTGACAGAGGATCCTTGTCTGTTGACTTGAATTATCAGAACCTGGGTTTGTATGACAAGGTTTATTCGGGCAGGAGGGATTTCGAGAAGCCTTACCGGATGTTTTCCGGAGCTGTCCAGTTCCGTTATACTCTTGATGAAAGAGTGGTATGGAAGGTTTACGCACAATACGACCGGACGGACTTTTCCACTTACGAAGGGGATAACCGCAGATTGTTCGGGCTGGGTGAAGACAATATCTATGTAAATGCAACCTTTCGCAGGCATACTTCCGGAGAGTGGAGTTGGTTTGCAGGGGCGGCCTATTCTTACTATAACCGGAGAATCGGAGGAGCAGTTGTTTCGGGTGATAACTGGCTGGAACGTCAGCAAGAGACGCATCTGAAGGCTAAAGTTTCCAAACGGCTGTCATCGGTATTCCGCCTGGATATGGGGATAGAGAGCTATATCCGCAATTACAGGAATCATTATCTGTTGTGCGGGACGGATGACAGCAATCGCATGTCGCCTACCATTGGTGCGGGTTTCTTTTCGATGGCTTATTATCCGATGGAACAATTGAAGATGGAGTTTTCTTTTCGCACGGAATACACTTCTCCGAACCGTAAGATGAATTTCTCTCCCCGGCTGGCGGCGAACTATTATTGGGGAAACATGATGCTGTCGGGGATTGTAGGGCGATACACACAGTTGCCCGAGAACAACTGTTTGGTGCGTCGGCCGCAGTTGATGTCGGAAGTATGTATGCAGTACAATTTGGGCGTTCAGTACGACTATGAAGGGCGTTTCTGTAAAGCTGAACTTTATTATAAGGATTATGACCGTCTGGCATTGGAGGAAACGGATGCCGATACGAAAGCTGTATTCTTGACCTCCAACGGTTATGGACACAGCAAAGGCATAGACTTGTTCTTCCGTGATAGAGCGTCCTTCAAGAATCTGGAATACCAGTTATCCTATACCTATAATATAGCCAAACGTAAATATCGGGAGTATCTGGAACTGACTACTCCTCAGTATGCTACACGGCATAATGCAGCCTGGGTGGTGAAGTATTCCTTGCCTCGCCTGCGTTCCATTGTCAGCGTGACCGACCGTTTCAGTAGCGGACGTCCTTATCATAACTCCATGCTGCCGGGTCTGATGAACGATGAAGTGAAGCCTTATAACAGTCTGGATTTGGGTGTGACCTTCCTGGCAAGCAAGAAGGTAATCATCCATGCTTCCACCAGCAATATCCTTTGCCGGAAGAATGAGTTCGGTAAGGTGGATAACAAGGCTGTCCTGGCTTCCAGCGACCATTTTTTCTATGTAGGAGTATATGTGACTTTAGGCAAGAAGGCCGCCTACGATGTATCCAATTTTTAGACAATAACCCTTTTTAAATAAACAAAGATGAAAGCAATGATTATTTTTTTAGTATTTGTAATGCAAAGTGCCGCCCAGCTGCTCTTTGCCCAGAACCTGACTATTGAAGTGTGTGACATTGAAAAGGTGGAGGGGCATCTCTATGTCGCCATCTACAATTCGGAAGAAACATTCATGAAGAAACCCTTGACCGCCTTCCGGATAGATGTGAAAGATACGTCGCTCTCCATTCCTTGCCAGGGGTTACCTACGGGTACGTATGCCATTTCGTTGTTTCAAGACGAGAACGGAAACGGGAAACTGGATACTGCCGTTTTCGGCATTCCTACAGAGAAGTACGGGTTCAGTAATGATGCTCAAGGCGTTATGGGTCCGCCGTCTTATGACAAATGCAGCTTCACTTTTTCCGGAGACACGACTTTGGTGATACATCTGAAGTAGAGTGATTATGTAAGTAAAACGGGAATTAATTTTCTTTTGCGGACGATTTACACTATTTTTGTGGTTCAACCTTAATAATTGCGTTATGAAACGAGTTGCACGACTTCTGGGATTTCTCGGACTGGTATGTTTGCTTGCCTCTTGCGGCAAACGTTCTTTCATTACAGACACTTCTTACCGCCAACGTGTGGAGCAAGACTTCAATCAAAAAAAAGAAAGGTTGCCGCAGGGCGATTTGTTTGCCATATTTGATACGGACTTGACGTCGTACGAACGCGAAGCTTTGGAGTTCCTTTATGCCTATATGCCTTTGGCAGACATTGCCGATTATTCCGGAGAATTTCATCTGATGAACGTGCGCGCCTCCCAAAAGGCTGCCGATGAGATGCCTTGGGGAAAAGTTATTCCTGAGGATTTGTTTCGTCATTTTGTACTTCCGGTGCGGGTCAACAATGAGCATCTGGACAGTGCACGGGTAGTGTTTTACGAAGAACTGAAGAATCGTGTCAAGTCTCTGTCCCTCTATGATGCCATTCTGGAGGTGAACCACTGGTGCCACGAGAAGGCTATCTATACTCCCTCCGATGCCCGTACCAGTTCGCCTTTGGCAACGGTACGCACGGCATACGGGCGTTGTGGCGAGGAATCTACCTTGCTGGTTGCCGCCTTGCGTTCGGTGGGTATCCCTGCTCGTCAGGTCTACACACCCCGGTGGGCGCATACCGACGACAATCATGCGTGGGTAGAAGCATGGGCAGACGGGAAATGGTATTTTCTTGGAGCCTGCGAACCCGAACCGGTACTCAACCTTGGTTGGTTCAATGCTCCGGCCAGCCGCGGCATGTTGATGCATACCAAAGTTTTCGGACGTTATGAAGGAGTGGAAGAAGTGATGTCCGTCACTCCCAATTATACGGAAATCAATGTAATCGGTAACTATGCACCGACGGCCAAGGCCACGGTTACGGTAACGGACGGGCAAGGCAAGCCGGTGCCCGATGCTTGTGTGGAGTTCAAACTCTACAATTATGCTGAGTTTTATACCGTAGCCCGGAAGCGGACCGATGCGGAGGGAAAGGCTTCTTTGACAGCCGGTAAAGGCGACATGCTGGTATGGGCATCGAAAGACGGACAGTTCGGCTATGCCAAACTGTCTTTCGGCAAGGACCATGAGTTGGCTGTGAAGATGGACAAGACTGCCGGTGACGGTCATACGGCGGATTTCGAACTTGTGCCGCCCCCCGAAAATGCGGAGTTGCCGGAGGTTACTCCCGAACAGCGTGCTGAGAACGACCTCCGCATGGCTCATGAAGATTCTATCCGCAATGCCTATGTGGCTACGTTTATGACAGATGAGACTGCTCGCTATTTTGCCCGGCAGTACCAGCTCGACGAGGATGCCGTTGCCCGGATTCTGGTAGCTTCCAGAGGAAACCACCGGGTTATTGCCGACTTCATGGCACGGTTGCGCTCTGAAAAGTCCAAAAGAGGAGGTCTGGACCTGCTCCAACGGATTTCGGCAAAAGACCTCCGCGACGTTACACTGGAAGTTCTGATGGACCACATGCAATCCCGTATGTGCAAGAATGCCGACCATTTCCGCAGATATGTGCGCAATCCACGCGTAAGCAACGAGATACTGACCCCCTATAAAGGATTTTTCAAGAAAGCCGTCTCAAAGGAAGATGCTGAGGCATACAAGGCAGAGCCGATGAAACTGGTGGCATGGGTGGCCCAAAATATCCGGGTAGACAATGACTGTAATTTGGGAGGGGCTCCCATTTCTCCGGAAGGGGTCTGGAAGGCCCGTGTGGCTGATGCCCATAGTCGTGACATTTTCTTCGTCTCCATGGCACGCAGCATGGCAATCCCTGCCCGTATCAACGGAGTGACCGGCAAAGTACAGTTGATAGGGGATGATGGTGCGATGGATGTGGACTTGAACCATCATCCGGAAGAGCCGGTCTTTATGGCAGAAGGAATTGCTTCGAAGGGAAAGTTGGTGGCTTCCTATAAGCCTATCCGTTCGTTGGATAACCCGAAATACTATTCTCATTTCACTCTTTCCAAACAGACCCCGCAGGGCAGTTTGCAATTGCTTTCCTATGACGAAGGCGATGCAGATATGGGCGGCGGTACTACATGGAGCAATCTTCTGAAGGAAGGAACAGCTCTGGAGGCCGGAGATTATGTTTTGGTGACCGGTACACGCCTTGCCAGCGGTGCGGTACTTTCTAAAACCACCTTTTTCAATATTCTGCCGGAGAAGACAACGGAAATTGAATTGGTGATGCGCGAGAGCGAGGATGAGGTGCAGGTTATCGGGAACTTTAATTCGGAGTCTCTCTTCACTCCGCTGCCGGACGCCGGCTCCGCAGCCCAGCAGAGTCTGCTGCAGGCTTGTGGGCGCGGTTACTTTGTCGTAGGCATTCTGGGTGTCAATCAAGAGCCAACCAATCATGCGTTGCGCGACATCGCTTCATTCAAGGCTGATTTGGAGAAGTGGGGGCGTAAGATGGTGTTGCTGTTCCCTAATGAGGCCAAAGCCGGCAAGTTCGCCCGCGAGTCATTCCCCGATTTGCCCTCTACCATTATTTATGGTATAGATACGGACGGTATCGCTGCGCAGATTGCAGAAAGCATGAAGTTGAAGCATAAAGAGAGCCTGCCGATATTCATCATAGCCGATACTTTCAATCGGGTGGTCTTTGTATCGCAAGGATACACCATCGGACTGGGAGAACAACTGATGAAGACAATAAAGGGGTTATAGGGCTTTCTGCCATGAATTGTAAATAGTAATCGTCAAATAGTAAATCATCCGATGCCTGTTATCGAAATATCATCTTTGACCCATCC
The DNA here is from genome assembly GCF_964250605.1 of Bacteroides sp. AR20. NCBI lineage: Bacteria > Pseudomonadati > Bacteroidota > Bacteroidia > Bacteroidales > Bacteroidaceae > Bacteroides > Bacteroides sp. AR20. The sequence continues at coordinate 270,265 of NZ_CAXUGK010000001.1, forward strand.
CGGTGTGGAGATATTCAGTACCCTTACCGAAGCCCAGTTGCGCAACCGCTTTGAGCCGGACAAAGGGCTGTTTATAGCTGAGAGTCCTAAGGTTATCAAGGTGGCTCTGGATGTCGGCTACGAGCCTTTGGCCCTTTTGTGTGAGCACAAGCACATTTATGGGGATGCTGCTGAAATCATTGAGCGTTGTGGCGATATACCCGTCTACACAAGCGGTAGGGAATTGCTTGCCGAGCTGACTGGCTACGTTTTGACACGTGGTGTTCTTTGTGCCATGCGCCGTCCGGTTCCGAAGAGTATGGAGGACGTCTGCCGGGGAGCCCGGCGTATTGTGGTTATCGACGGGGTGGTGGATACCACCAATATTGGGGCCATCTTCCGTTCGGCGGCAGCTCTTGGCATGGATGCTGTGCTGTTGACGCGTAATTCCTGCGATCCTCTGAACCGTCGTGCGGTCCGGGTTTCAATGGGAACGGTTTTTCTTGTGCCGTGGACGTGGATGGACGGTCCTCTGGATACGCTCGGTGAGTTGGGTTTCCGCACGGCGGCCATGGCGCTTACGGACAATTCCATTTCCATAGACAATCCCGTTTTGAAGACCGAGCCCCGGTTGGCTATTGTGATGGGTACTGAGGGAGATGGTCTTTCGCACGAAGCGATTGAGGGAGCCGACTATGTGGTTCGTATCCCCATGGCGCACGGTGTAGATTCGCTGAACGTGGCGGCCGCGGCGGCCGTTGCTTTCTGGCAACTTCGCATTTAAAAGTGATAACTCAAAAAAGCATATATTATGTTGGCATATACTTATATTGAACACGGAAAGTTCGGATTGCTTGAGAAACCGATACCGGTATTGGAAGATGCACGTGATGCTATTGTGCGGGTGACACTGGGTAGCATATGCACCAGTGACTTGCATATAAAGCATGGAAGTGTACCGCGCGCCGTACCCGGAATTACGGTAGGACACGAAATGGTGGGCATCGTAGAGCAGGTGGGTGCCGAAGTTGAGTCGGTAAAGCCCGGCGACCGTGTGACTGTGAATGTGGAGACTTTTTGTGGTAAATGTTTCTTTTGTCGTCACGGATATGTGAACAACTGTACCGACACTAATGGCGGTTGGGCTTTGGGGTGCCGTATCGATGGCGGCCAGGCGGAATATGTACGTGTGCCTTATGCCGACCAGGGACTGAACCGTATTCCCGATACGGTAAGCGACGAGCAGGCGCTCTTGGTAGGCGATGTGTTGGCCACCGGCTTCTGGGCTGCCCGTATCTCCGAAATAACCGAGGAAGACACTGTACTCATCATCGGTGCCGGGCCGACGGGTATTTGTACCCTGCTTTGTTCCATGCTGAAGAAGCCCCGTCGCATTATTGTCTGCGAGCAGTCGGCCGAAAGAATCCGTTTTGTCCGCGAGCATTATCCGGAGGTGCTGGTCATTGGGCCGGAAAACTGCAAAGACTTTGTGAGGAAGCATAGCGACCATGGTGGGGCAGATGTCGTACTTGAAGTTGCCGGCACGGAAGATACTTTCCGCTTGGCATGGGAGTGTGCCCGTCCCAATGCCATTGTCACCATTGTGGCGCTTTATGACCAGCCTCAGTTATTGCCCTTGCCGGAGATGTATGGCAAGAATCTTGTCTTCAAGACCGGTGGTGTGGATGGGTGCGATTGTGCCGAGATACTGCGCCTGATAGCGGCGGGACAGATAGATACCACACCGCTTATCACACATCGTTTCTCGTTGGAGGAAATTGACGAAGCCTACCGTATTTTTGAGAATAGGCTGGAGGGGGTGATAAAGGTGGCGATTGTGGGTAGATAGAAAAAGAGGATAGCCAATGAAGGCTATCCTCTTTTTCTATGTAATTATTTACTTGCTACTTACTTGCTCAAAGCTTGAGCCACGTCAACCGCACAAGCCACTGTACATCCTACCATCGGGTTGTTACCGATACCCAGGAATCCCATCATTTCTACGTGGGCAGGAACTGATGAAGAACCAGCGAACTGAGCGTCTGAGTGCATACGACCCATGGTGTCAGTCATACCGTAAGAAGCCGGTCCGGCAGCCATGTTGTCCGGGTGCAGAGTACGACCAGTACCACCACCGGATGCCACTGAGAAGTACGGCTTGCCAGCCAATACGCGTTCTTTCTTATAAGTACCTGCAACCGGGTGTTGAAAGCGGGTCGGATTCGTAGAGTTACCAGTGATAGATACATCCACGCCTTCTTTCCACATGATAGCCACACCTTCGCGAACATCGTCTGCACCGTAGCATTTTACTTTGGCACGGGGACCGTCGCTGTATGCGATTTCACGAACTACTTTCAGTTCACCTGTATAGTAATCGAATTGAGTCTGAACGTATGTAAAGCCGTTGATACGAGAGATAATCTGTGCAGCGTCCTTGCCGAGACCGTTCAGGATGCAACGCAGAGGTTCTTTACGTACCTTGTCAGCTTTAGCGGCAATCTTGATAGCACCTTCGGCAGCAGCGAATGACTCGTGACCTGCCAAGAAAGCGAAACATTTGGTTTCTTCACGCAGCAACATGGCTGCCAAGTTACCATGACCGATACCAACCTTGCGGTCGTCAGCTACAGAACCCGGAATACAAAATGCCTGCAGACCGATACCGATAGCTTCAGCAGCTTCAGCAGCGTTCTTGCAGCCCTTCTTAATGGCGATGGCGCAACCTACAACGTAGGCCCATTTTGCATTTTCGAAACAGATGGGCTGAGTTTCTTCACAAGTCTTATAAGGATCGAGACCATGAGCTTCGCAGATAGCATTGGCTTCTTCGATGTCTTTGATACCGTTTGCGTTCAATGCAGAAAGAATCTGCTTGATACGACGGTCTTGGCTTTCAAATTTTACTTCTCTAATCATATGTCTTTCCTCCTTATATTATTCGTGACGTGGGTCAATGTGTTTAACTGCACCTTGCTCTTCAGTGAAGCGGCCGTATGTACCGGTAACTTTCTTCAATGCTTCATTGGCGTCTGTACCTTTCTTGATTTCATCCATAAACTTGCCCAGATGAACAAATTCGTAACCGCAGATTTCGTCGTTCTTGTCCAAAGCGATAGTCTTGATGTAACCTTCTGCCATTTCCAAGTAACGAGAACCCTTAGCCAACGTTCCGTATAATGTGCCTACCTGGCTGCGCAGACCTTTGCCCAAGTCTTCCAAGCCAGCTCCAATCATCAAACCGCCTTCAGAGAAAGCAGACTGAGTACGACCGTAAACAATTTGCAGGAAGAGTTCGCGCATAGCTGTGTTGATAGCGTCGCAAACGAGGTCAGTATTCAATGCTTCGAGGATAGTCTTTCCCGGGAGGATTTCTGATGCCATAGCAGCAGAATGAGTCATACCGGAGCAACCGATAGTCTCAACCAAAGCTTCCTGGATAACGCCTTCCTTTACATTGAGGGTTAATTTACATGCACCTTGCTGAGGAGCACACCAGCCAATACCGTGTGTCAGACCAGAGATGTCAACAATTTCTTTAGCTTTTACCCATTTACCTTCTTCGGGAATAGGAGCCGGTCCGTGATTAGGACCTTTCTTCACAACACACATGTGTTCCACTTCGTGTGAATAAGTCATAATTAGCTCTTTTTTTAAGTGATATAATTAAAAAAAACGTAGTCCACTTTTATTAGTCGGGTGCAAAGTTAGTTGTTTTCCCCGTTTCTGCCAACTGTTCAATTTGACTTTTTTATTAAAAAGAAGTAATAAGAAGCTGAATTTCTGCGGAATGTAAAGTGGAGTTTGCAGTTGACTGTTTTTTCTCGTCTCTGATAGGGTTTGTGAATCAATAAGGTATGTGCTTGTTAATCAGGAAGTAATTTTGCCAACCCCTTGCTTGCGTCTTGGCAAACTTTTGCCATGCCCATGGCAAAGTTTTGCCAACGCGGTGGCAAAGTCTTGCCAATGGTAAGGCAAAATCCTGCCAACTGGTTGGCAAGGCGAAGAAAATAAAGGGGAGTCCGTGTTTGACTATGGCTGCAAAGTCTTACCTTTGTGGCACATTAAATAAAATACAAACTATGATAGAAGTTACAGATGTGGCATTGCGCCAGGCTGCCGGTGAAGGGATGGATGCATTCATCGGCGTATTCACCGGTGCTTATAAGAAAGAAATAGGCGGAGAAATGACTGCCGGGACGATGTCTTTGCTTACCGGTGAACAGCATTCATTGTTGGCCTATCAGATATTCCGTGATGAAGTGATGGAAGGGGGCTTCTGCCAACTGATTCAAAATGGTTATGGCGGTTATATTTTCGACAATCCGTTTGCCAAAGTGATGCGTTTGTGGGGAGTGGGCGATTTGAGTAAGTTGGTTTATGCTGCCAAGAAAATATACGATAGCCATCGTGACGACTTGGAACGCGAACGCACAGACGAGGAGTTTATGGCAATGTACGAGCAATATGAGGCTTTCGATGAACTGGAAGATGAATTTTTGGAAAAAGAGGAGGAATATACAGCTTTGGTTGCCGGCTATGTGGATGAGCATTTGGAGCTGTTTGCCAAGATTGTGTGATAGAGAGTAACGAGGAAAGGCATATTAGCCTATACCCATTCTTGCCTTTCGGTATTGGAGAGATGTGCTATCTGAAAGCTAAAATATGCGAGCTATGAATGCCGGGATGAAAAATGGAATTAATTTATTGATGATTCTTGTATTGTTTATCTCATGTGTACAAGAAAAAGAGGACAATAATGTCTTAAGACGTGTGGAAGCGTGTATGGAATTATTTCCTGATAGTGCCTTGTCGCTTCTGAGTCAAATTGAATGTCCCGAATGTATGAGAGGACAACAGAGAGCAGATTATGCTTTGCTTTTAACGCAGGCTTTGGATAAAAACTATTTGGATAATTTGCAGTCAGACTCATTGATAATGATAGCGGTAGAATATTATAAACAGGAAGGTGATAAATTGAAGGCAGGGTAGGCTTACTTTTATTATGGAAAAGTGATGTTGTTAAAGGAGCGCTTCTCAGATGCTATGCAGGCTTATCTGGAAGCATCGAGTCTCTTGGAAGAAACTAGGGATTATAAAGTACAAGGGATGGTCTGGGAATATATAGGGTATTTGAACTCGGTTCAAGGATTGTATGAAAATTCTATAGACAATTTTAAACATTCTATCAGGTACTATGAACTGGCGAGTGACAGACGTCGTATTTTATATGGTTATAGGAATATGGCAAGAGGCTATTTTTCGGTACATCATAATGATAGTGCAGGTTGGTATGCTGAAAAAGGGCTTGTGTTGAGTGACACTGTTAGTGGTATGAAGGCATCTTTTCTACATTTATTAGGACTTATTGCCAATAATGAAAAACGATATCCACAAGCAATAGAGTATTTTTCAAATGCAATGGAAGTTTGTGATAATTTAAATGATAAATATCGTTATAGTTTGTCTTTGGGACGTGTTTATTCTGAAGTAGGTCAAAAGAAAAAAGCTGAAGATTGTTTTGTTTCTTGTATCAATGCAACTAATATTTTTGTGTCTTCGGGTGCATATTACTATTTGGCTGATATGCATAAAAAAGATGGTAATTATTTGAAAGCGTTTTTGTATAAAGAGAAGTCTGATTCATTATTAGAGGTGACTCGTAATGCTGAACTGCAAAAGCAGTTGTTGGATTTGCAGAATAAGTATGAAAATGATAAGCTTATTTTGGAAAATAAACAGATAAGGCTGGAAAATGAGAAACAGACTTATTTTTATTTGTTTTTATTTGTATTCATATTAGGGTTGGGCATCATCGCTTTCTTTCTGGTTAGGAAAAGGTATCGAACAAAATTGTTGCGTAATGTCGAGATTATTGGAAATAATAATGCAATTATTAATAGATATGCTTGTAGAATTGCAGAATTGGAGAATGTGAGCTTACAAGAACGTCAGGCTAAAAAAGAGGAAATAGGAATCCTGAATAGAAAAATCCTTTGTTTAATAGCAGAAAATAAGCGAGTATGTGAGAATTCGAGTGTTGACGCCTTGTTTGTATTAGAGGAATTGAAGCAAGGAAATTTGATTATTAGTAATATGACTATTGCTGAACGGCAACATATATTTGACTTTCTGGATTTGGTTCATGCGAATTTTATTACTCGACTTAAACAAGAGTTTGATTTAACAAAAAATGAATTATTGTTGGCTGCGTTGCTGAAAGTGGGATTCTCTAACAAGCAATTAATGATTGTTTTTGATTGTGAAATGAAATCCATATATAAAAACAGACAAAGACTAAAAGCAGATTTAGGACTTACTAAGAATGATTCTTTAGAGCAAATGATAATGATGTATTGAGAAAAAAACGTTTTTTTGTCCTATATGTTTCTTTGTAGTGTGTTGATATATAATTTATTACCTACCCTATTTTTGTCCGCATAGTTATTGCTGAATTATTGTTGAATAGTCCCTAATTTTGTATAAATAAAAAATGAAAGACTATGAAACTGAAAATTATCTTATCTGTATTGTTGTTATTTTCTTTATTAAAGGTCGATGCTAATCCTTTGGTCGACATAAGTATTGCTTCTGGAAAAGAAGAAGTCTTTTTGCATTCAAATGATATTCCTTTTGAAATTCTGACTACGGGAAAAGAAGATGGAAGCCGTTCCGTTATACCATTAGTGCCATTTGTTGTATTCGTTGAAGATTCTAATTATTCCGTGGAATTGGATTTTATGGAAGGAATCGGGGTAGTGGAAATTGCCATTTCCCAAAATGGTTCTGTGATTTATTCTTCTTCCGAGAATATTCTATCTCCCCTTCGGAAATATTTGCAACTTCCTTTCGGAGTATCAGGGGAGTATTGTATAGAAATTAAAGGAGATAATGGGGCATATGCATATGGCTGTTTTGAATTATGATATATTGTTAACTAAAAAATGTAATGCTTATGAAAAAGATTAGTTTATTGTTGGTAGGAGTGTTAGCTCTATTTTCTTGTGAGCAAGAGGAATTGGATAACTTTGTGGAAAGTAGTGGTGTGGGGCAGGTGATGACAAGGGCGATAGGTTCTAGTGCGGATTTTGATCCGATAAGTGAGCTTGCCGAAATTCCAGTGAATATTTTGAATATTGGAAACTCTAAACAAAAGTATCTTACTTGTAAAGAGAAAGGTACTGAAATTTGTTTAACAGATAAAGATGATGGATCTTTGAGGCAGAGATGGTATCTGAAGTATGGAAGAACTATTGTTGTTGCTGGGGGAAATAATAGAGTGACATCCGATACATATGGAGTTGTTACTCCTAATAACTATTTATCTTCAGAAATACCTGATAATCTTCGTTTGAGTTATTGGAATAAATCAACTTTTGATTCACCTTTGGCTGGACCTGGCTTAAGCTTTAATTGTTTGGCTGATGCTAATTGTATGATATATACGATGTATGGAAACTTTAATACTGGTTTGTCTTCTTATTATTTGCAATCAGAATCTTCAACGTCTTCCTCTGTAAAGTTTAAAACGAATAATTCCTCAAGCCTCGCTTTATGGGAAATAGTTCCTGTTGGTGAATATGAACTTGTTGGTTTAGAGTATGTACGGACTACGGTTGACAGCTTTGAACCTACAGAAGTGATTTGTGACCATGATGAATATACAAATGAACATTTAAGCGTTGATACATGGAACTATTCTTTATCTACAAGCTATACAGAAAAATCTGATTTTTCAAAAACAGAAGGAGTAAGTGTCGCTATTTCAGGAGGATTGAACGTGGGTATACCTAATGTGGTAGGAGATGATTCTTCGCTTGGAGTAAATGTTTCTGTACAGCAGCAGACAAATAAATCTTGGACTTATGGTACAAGTGATAGTAAAACGGTAACAAAAACGAGAACTGGACAAATCCCGATTCAACCAGGTGAAACTGTAAAACTTGATGCGGTGTTAGTCATGTACAAAGGTAGTTTGACTTACGTTGCTACATTAAGGAAAATAGGGGATACTAAAACGTTTAGAGTTAAAGGAAAATGGAGTGGAGACTGCTTTTCTTCTTTTGAAGCTAGAACATATAATCCAACAACAGGGAAATTGGTAGGAGAATATGTTTTAGAATAATGTGATTGTCTAAATTATGGTTGTTTATAAATGTTAAATAAATATTGGGGCGTGCAGTATTTAGATTAATCTTTCATTTAATCTTAAAAACAATGAAAAAACGAGGAGAGTGCTATATTACTCAATTCTTTTATCTAAATTTGCAAACTCTAATATTTATAGGAAAGATGAAACAATTAAAATTCTTGATGGTTGCCTTGACATTGTTGATGGGCATTGCGTTTACTTCGTGTCTGAATTCAGATGACGGAGAGTATGATGACATTTATGGCATGGTTTTAGTGAATAACTATATGGGATTACTCTCTTTTGAAGATGCTGCGGGTAACACTTATCAACCTACATCGGCTTCTGTTACTCAATTTGAGGCAAATTCGAGTTTGAAGATTTCAGATTCTCGAATGGGAATCATCTTAGGAAAGAGCATAGAACCTGAGACGAATGAAAAATCTAAAACTACCAACTTCACTTTGAAGAATTTTCAGCCTATTTCTTTTGCAAACGCTGTCGTATCAATGACAGCAGAAAGCTTGGTTGTTGATGCGCCGGAAACAGCACCGGTGATAACTTTGAAATTGGAAAATGGGTCAGTTCAGCCATTTTTGTATAACAAGGATATACTTGTAACTCCTATAGCTTGGAGACTGCAAAATGACAACGATAAGTTTAAGATGCATAAATTTGCTTTAGCTTGTGTACTGGATGAAATTGAAGCAGGGGCCACAGACCTTGTTTTCTATCTACGTCATGATAAGGGTGCTGATGATAAGACAGATGTTTATTATTCTAATTGGTATGGGTATGATATAAAAAATGCTTTAGAAAGGTTTAAAGAAAAAGCAGGAAATCTTCCTACTAAATTAGTTATTAAGTCGCATGAAAGTGGAAATAATAGCAATACAGAAATACCGGAAAACTATACGGAATATACTGTAGAATACAAAATTGCGTCTACTAATCAATAAATTGATATTGAATTACAAAGATTTATTTCATATAGCAATACTACTGATTTCCTCTCCGGCTCGTGCCTGGGAGGAAATTAGTTTAGAGGATAGGCGAAAAGTATTTACTGCTTTTGTCTATCCTATGATTGGTTTATGCGGGTTGTCCGTTTTCATCGGCTCTTTGATGAAGATGGGATGGGACGGGCCGCAAAGCTTTCAATATGCCATGACACAATGCTGTGCGGTGGCTGTATCCTTGTTTGGAGGATATTTTTTGGCAGCCTATCTCATCAATGGGTTGCGTGTCCGCATGTTTATGCTGGACAGTGATATTCCTTTGGCGCAACAGTTTGCAGGTTATGCACTGGTAGTGGTGTTCATGCTGAGGATTGTTATCGGCATATTGCCTGATTTCGGCATTATGGCTCTGTTGCTCCAATTCTATATCGTGTATGTTGTGTGGGAAGGAAGCAAAAAGGTGATGCAGATAGCGGAAAAAGACCGTTTGCGTTTCACCATTCTTTCTTCTATTTTGTTAATAGCTTGTCCGGTGGCCATTGAATGGATATTCAATAAGCTGACGGTAGTGCTAAACTGATAAATGTTATGAAACAAGCTCCTGTAAATATAAAGAATAAGCGTGCTACGTTCGATTACGAACTGACGGACACCTATACGGCCGGCATTGTGCTTACGGGCACAGAAATCAAGTCCATCCGGTTGGGGAAAGCAAGCTTAGTCGATACGTTCTGTTACTTTGCCAACGGCGAATTGTGGGTGAAGAACATGCATGTGGCCGAATACTTCTATGGTTCGTACAACAACCACAATGCACGCAGGGAGCGCAAGCTTTTGTTGAATAAGAAGGAACTTGAAAAACTGATGCGCGGCACGAAAGATCCGGGTTTCACCATTGTTCCCGTGCGCTTGTTTATCAATGAAAAAGGGCTGGCCAAACTTGTGGTGGCACTTGCCAAAGGTAAGAAGCAATATGATAAGCGCGAATCACTGAAGGAAAAAGATGACAAACGCGATATGGCGCGTATGTTTAAAAGATAATATGAGTAAACTTGGTAGTTTGGTGCGTGAGCGCATCCTTATTTTGGATGGTGCAATGGGCACCATGATACAGCAATACAACTTGACAGAGGGAGATTTTCGGGGTGAACGCTTCTCGCAGATTCCCGGACAGATGAAAGGTAACAATGACTTGCTTTGTCTGACACGCCCCGATGTGATACAAGACATTCACCGCAAGTATCTGGCGGCAGGTGCAGATATTATCGAAACAAATACATTCAGTTCCACCCGCGTCAGTATGGCCGATTATCATGTGCAGGACTATGTGCGTGAGATGAATCTTGCCGCAGTGCGCCTGGCACGCAAAGTGGCAGATGAGTTTACTTCTCTTACTCCCGACAAACCCCGTTTTGTGGCAGGCTCCGTAGGACCGACGAACAAGACCTGCTCCATGAGTCCCGATGTGAACAATCCGGCCTTTCGTGCCTTGAGCTACGATGAACTGGCCGATGCCTACCGTGAGCAGATGGAAGCATTGCTCGAAGGTGGTGTGGATGCTTTGCTGATAGAAACCATTTTTGATACGCTGAATGCCAAGGCTGCTATTTTTGCCGCCGGGCAGGCGATGGAAACTGTAGGAGTTCATGTACCCTTGATGCTCTCTGTGACTGTTTCTGATATTGGAGGGCGTACTCTGTCGGGACAAACTTTGGATGCTTTTCTCGCCTCCGTGCAACATGCCGATATTTTTTCAGTTGGGTTGAACTGCTCCTTTGGCGCCCGCCAGCTGAAACCTTTCCTGGAGCAGCTTGCTGTCCGTGCACCTTATTATATCAGTGCTTATCCCAACGCCGGACTGCCCAACAGTTTGGGCACATACGACCAGACTCCTGCCGATATGGCACATGAAGTAAAAGAGTATATCCATGAGGGATTGGTGAATATTATCGGTGGTTGTTGCGGAACGACAGATGCCTACATTGCCGAGTACTCCTCGCTGATTGCCGGTGCAACGCCCCATCAGCCGGTTCCCAGACCGGAAAATCTTTGGCTCTCCGGGCTTGAACTTCTGGAAGTGAAGCCGGAAAACAACTTCGTGAATGTGGGTGAACGCTGCAATGTGGCAGGTTCGCGCAAATTCCTGCGTCTGATTAATGAAAAGAAATACGACGAGGCGCTCAGCATCGCTCGCCGGCAGGTGGAAGACGGTGCGCAGGTCATCGACATCAATATGGATGACGGACTGCTGGATGCCCGGACAGAGATGACGACTTTCCTCCATCTGATAGCTTCGGAACCGGAGATTGCCCGTGTTCCCGTCATGATAGACTCCTCTAAGTGGGAAGTGATTGTGGCCGGATTGAAATGCTTGCAAGGCAAGTCCATCGTCAACTCCATCTCCTTGAAGGAGGGGGAAGATAAATTCCTGGAGCATGCGCGTACCATCAAGCAATATGGTGCGGCGACCGTGGTGATGGCTTTTGATGAAAAAGGGCAGGCAGACACGTACGAACGTAAGATTGAGGTCTGCGAACGGGCATACCGTCTTTTGGTGGACAAGATAGGTTTCAATCCCCATGATATAATTTTCGACCCGAATGTACTTGCCGTGGCAACCGGTATGGACGAGCACAACAATTATGCTGTAGACTTTATCCGTGCCACCGGATGGATACGCAAGAATCTGCCCGGTGCGCATGTCAGTGGAGGAGTGAGTAACCTTTCCTTCTCTTTCCGCGGCAATAATTACATTCGCGAGGCGATGCATGCCGTATTCCTTTACTATGCCATCCGCGAGGGCATGGATATGGGTATCGTCAATCCGGCTACCTCCGTTCTTTACACCGATATTCCCGCTGATATATTGGAGCGCATAGAGGATGTGGTCTTGAACCGTCGTCCCGATGCTGCTGAGCGCCTGATAGAAACTGCCGAACGCTTGAAAGCGGAAGCAGAGGCGGCAAAAACTTCCGGAGGAGAGCGGCAGGCTGCCGCCCATTCCCAACTTGCCTGGAGAGAGGAGACTTCTGTGGAAGAGCGGTTGAAGTACGCCTTGACAAAGGGTATCGGCGATTATCTGGAAGAAGACCTTGCCGAAGCGCTGAAGCTGTATCCCAAGGCTGTTTCCATCATTGAAGGTCCGTTGATGGCAGGCATGAATCATGTCGGCGACTTGTTTGGGGCAGGCAAGATGTTCCTGCCGCAAGTAGTGAAGACGGCGCGCACCATGAAGAGGGCGGTTGCCATCCTCCAGCCCGTAATCGAGTCGGAGAAAGAAGAAGGTGCGACTGCTGCCGGGAAGGTACTACTGGCTACGGTGAAAGGTGATGTGCACGACATTGGCAAGAATATAGTCTCGGTAGTAATGGCATGCAACGGCTACGAAATAATAGACCTTGGCGTCATGGTGCCTGCCGAAACCATTGTACAGCATGCCATAGAGGAAAAGGTAGACATGATAGGATTGAGTGGCTTGATAACCCCTTCGCTGGATGAAATGGTGCATGTAGCCATTGAGCTGGAAAAGGCAGGTCTGGACGTTCCTCTGCTGATAGGTGGTGCCACGACTTCACCGCTTCACACAGCTCTGAAAATTGCTCCGGTCTATCATGCTCCCGTAATCCATCTGAAGGACGCTTCACAGAATGCTACAGTAGCAGCCAAGCTGATGAATCCTAAGACAAAGGAGGAGCTGGAAGAAGAACTGCATGAGAAGTATCGGCAGTTGTGCGAAAAGAACCGGGAGAAACAAGTGACAACCGTTTCCCTGGAAGAAGCGAGAAAGAACAAACTGAATCTGTTTTAAATAGGAAGGAAAATAAGGATTAAGGATTAATCCTTAATCCCTATTTTTTTATCTTCTTCTTGTATTGCTCGAAGCGTGACGTAATATCCCTTACGAAGTTATAAGTTTCGATGCCACGGAAGTAGCCGTTTTTGCAAACGGGGTCGGTGAAGTATTCCTCATTGCTTTTTAGCAGAATGAAGTTTTCTACATTATCACGCCAGACATATTTGTTTTTGCCGTATTTTTCGGCCAGTGCCATGGCATCCAGCACATGGCCGATACCGGAATTATAAGATGCCAGCACAAAGTTGATGCGTTCTTCCTGGGGTATCTTGGAAAAACTTTTGGCTGTGGCGCCTATGTATTTCACGGCAGCCTTTATGCTCTCTTCAGGGTTCTGTTCCTTTCCTTCGGGTAGCCCCATAGCCCTGGCTGTGGCAGGCATCAGTTGCATCAGCCCCCTGGCACCCGCCCAAGATACGGCAGTGGAGTCGAAGTTGGATTCTGTATACGCCAGAGACGCCAGCAGACGCCAGTCCCAGTCTATTTCGGGAGCATATTTCTTGAACAAATCATCGTAATGGGAAATTTTTCCTTCGCGCAGGGAGAGGATAGGAGAGTGGGGAATGGCCTTGCCGATTTCAAAATATCGTTTCATACTTGCCGTATAGGCAGGTGAAGTCATATTCTCCTCATGCCATTTGTTGGCGGCGGCTGCCAGTTGCGGACAGTCTTTCCGGACTGCCCACGATGCACGCTGGTCAAAGCTGATGGAGAGTCCGATATTCAGGTTGGGGTAATAGGTGGTATTAAGCTGTGCCACGTCATTGTCTGCTACGGTATAGGGGATTTTTCCTTGTGCCACCTGGGTGATGAGGTCTTCTGCACTGATACTGTCGTTGGTCACTTTATGGATGTGGATACCTCCTCCGAGCTCTTCGTCCAGATTGACCAGCCGTTCATAATATTTTCCGGGCTTCACATATACATCTTTCCCGATGAGTTCCGTCACGTCTTTCAGTGGTTTGGTGCGTCCGCCGTTACGTTGCACGATGACTTGGTGCGTGATGACCTCCTCACCGCAATATATCAGGCTGTCTTTCCATTCTTTAGTGATAGGCAGGTTGTAGGCAATGAGGTCTCCCTTGCCTGCCAATAACTTCTCTATGAGTTCGTGCACGTTCCGGGCTACCTCTATTCTTAGCTTTACTCCCAGGCTCTTGGCAAACTGTTCGCTTAGCTCATACTGGAATCCCATGTCCTGGCCACGGTAGATGAAGTAGGAAGTGGAACTGTACAGTGTCAATACAACCAGTTCTCCGCTATCCTTTATCTGTTGCAGGTCATCCGCTTCTTCTTTTTCGGCAGGATGTCCTCCACGGCATCCTGCGATGCAGCACAACAACAACAGCAAGATAATTGGGACGGGAGAATTGATAATGGATGATTTATGTCTGGCGAAAGAAAACAGGCTGTTCATATCTCATAGGGTTTAGTGCGTTCTTAATCCTCCATTATCAATCCTCCATTATCAATTCTCCATTACAAATTAACTCCCCAAGTGCTTCTTGATGTACATGGTCAATATATCAATGGCCACCTGGTTGTTTCCGCCTTCCGGCACAATGAGGTCGGCGTATCGTTTGCAGGGCTCTATGAATTGCTGGTGCATGGGTTTTAGTATGCGTGTATAGCGCTCCATGACGGCTTCGGCCGTGCGTCCGCGTTCCACCACGTCACGCTGGATTACACGAATTAGGCGTTCGTCGGGGTCAGCGTCTACAAATATCTTGAGGTCCATCATGCTTCGCAGTTTCTTGTCGCACAAGGCAAGGATACCTTCTATGATGATGACTTCCCGGGGGGCGATATGGATGGTTTCGGGCTGGCGTGTACACGTCAGGTATGAGTAGGTGGGCTGTTCTATGCTTTTTCCTTCGCGCAGCATGGCAACATGTCTGGAAAGGAGGCTCCACTCAAAGGCGTCGGGATGGTCGAAGTTGATGTTCTGCCGTTCTTCCACGGGCACATGGCTGCTGTCCTTGTAGTAAGAGTCTTGTGGCAATAATACCACTTCACCAGCCGGTAGGCTTTCGATAATTTTACGTACGACGGTGGTCTTTCCCGAGCCGGTTCCGCCTGCAATTCCTATTATTAACATCCGTTTAAGTGTATATTTGAAACAAAACCAGTATTTTTGCAGTTGTTAAAACAGCCGCTTAGGCTGACAAATATAGTGATAAATCATTTAAATGGCAAAGTTATGGTAAAGCACATTGTATTATTTAAGTTAAAAGATGAGGCACCGGCTGACGAAAAGTTGGCTGCGATGAACAGTTTCAAGGCAGCTATCGAAGCGCTTCCGGCTAAAATATCCGTTATCCGCAAGATTGAAGTCGGATTGAACATCAATCCTGCCGAGGCTTGGAGCATCGCTCTTTACAGTGAGTTCGATACGTTGGATGACGTGAAATACTATGCTACCCATCCCGACCATGTAGCTGCCGGCAAGCTTATCGCTGCTGTGAAAGAGAGTCGTGCCTGCGTGGACTACGAGATAATTGAAAATTAAAAATTAAATCAGAGAACATGAAGAAATTACTGTTCCCTTTCGTTCTGTTGCTCTTCGCTGTGGCGATGCAGGCACAGATACAAGACCCCGTCAAGTTCAATTCCGAACTGAAGATTTTGGCTGCCGATGAAGCGGAGGTCGTTTTTACGGCTGCTATTGACAAGGGCTGGCATGTCTATTCCACCGACTTGGGCGATGGAGGGCCTATCTCGGCGACTTTCAATGTGGAGAAAATATTCGGAGCGGAAGTGGTTGGCAAACTGAAGCCCGTAGGCAAGGAAATCTCTACTTTCGATAAGTTGTTCGAAATGAAGGTACGCTATTTTGAAAATACGGCCCAATTTGTGCAGAAGCTAAAATTGACGGGTGGTGCCTATCAGCTGGAAGGATATCTGGAGTATGGCGCTTGCAACGATGAAAATTGTCTGCCGCCCACACAAGTGCCTTTCCAATTCTCCGGTAAGGTAGAAGGGGCTGCCAAAGAAGCTGCTGCCGCTACGGCTGAAATGAAAGCCGAAACACAGTCCGCAGAGCAGGAGACTGCCGCCGATACGGTTTCTGTGGCTGCTATTGGCGGTGCGGACGGGCCGACGGAAATCAATGTGACGGACAAGGTGGACCTTTGGAAGCCAGTCATCAATGAATTGCAATCTTTGGGCGAAACTACTTCGCAGGAGGATATGTCCTGGATTTATATCTTTATTACCGGATTTGCCGGCGGACTGTTAGCGCTCTTCACCCCTTGTGTATGGCCCATCATCCCGATGACTGTCAGCTTCTTCTTGAAGCGTAGCAAGGATAAGAAGAAAGGCATCCGTGATGCATGGACGTATGGTGCTTCCATCGTAGTGATTTATGTGACGCTCGGACTGGCCATTACGCTGATTTTCGGAGCCAGCGCACTGAACGCACTCTCTACGAATGCAGTATTCAATATCCTTTTCTGCCTGATGCTGGTGGTGTTTGCGGCTTCCTTCTTCGGAGCGTTCGAGATAACGTTGCCCTCCAAGTGGAGTACGGCTGTAGACAGCAAGGCCGAGGCGACAAGCGGTTTGCTCAGCATCTTCCTGATGGCATTTACCTTGTCGCTGGTATCTTTCTCCTGCACGGGACCCATTATCGGATTCCTGCTGGTACAGGTTTCCACGACGGGCAGCGTGGTGGCTCCCGCCATCGGCATGCTGGGCTTTGCCATAGCTTTGGCATTGCCTTTCACGCTGTTTGCCCTGTTCCCGTCTTGGCTGAAGTCCATGCCCAAGTCCGGTGGATGGATGAACATCATCAAGGTGACGCTCGGCTTCCTGGAGCTGGCCTTTGCCCTGAAATTCCTTTCGGTGGCCGATTTGGCTTACGGCTGGCGCATCCTCGACCGTGAGACGTTCCTCGCCTTGTGGATTGTGCTTTTTGCGCTGCTGGGCTTCTACCTGCTGGGCAAAATCAAGTTCCCGCACGATGATGACGATACGAAGGTCAGCGTGCCCCGTTTCTTCATGGCGTTGGCCTCGCTGGCGTTTGCGGTGTATATGGTTCCCGGTTTGTGGGGAGCGCCGTTGAAGGCGGTCAGTGCCTTTGCGCCGCCCATGCAGACGCAGGATTTCAACCTTTACAATAATGAGGTGCATGCCAGGTTCGACGATTACGACCTCGGTATGGAGTATGCCCGCCAGCATGGCAAGCCCGTGATGCTCGACTTCACCGGCTACGGCTGCGTGAACTGCCGTAAGATGGAGCTTGCCGTATGGACCAACCCGAAGGTGAGCGACATCATCAACAACGACTATGTGCTTATCACGCTCTACGTGGACAACAAGACCCCGCTTCCTTCTCCCGTGAAGATTGTGGAGAACGGCACGGAACGCACGCTGCGCACCGTAGGCGACAAATGGAGCTATCTGCAGCGTGTCAAGTTCGGCGCCAATGCGCAGCCCTTCTACGTGCTGATTGACAACGAAGGCAAGCCGCTCAACAAGTCCTACTCCTACGACGAGGATATACCTAAGTATATCGAGTTCCTGCAGACCGGACTGGAGAATTATAAGAAAGAGAAATAAATAGAATTGGAAAAAGGATGCTTGTAAAAAGGCATCCTTTTTTCACTAAATCCCCTTTTTGTATGAAACACATTATAGACATTGATGCTTGGGAACGCCGGGATAACTACGGCTTTTTCCGCAGTTTTGTAAATTCCTGGTATTCCGTCACCACAGAGATTGACTGCACGGAAGCCAGTGCTGCAGCCCGGGCTGCAAAGCGCTCCTTTTTCCTTTATTATCTGTATGCTGTGGTGCGTTCGGCCAATGAAGTCGATGAACTCCGTTACCGTACCGACAAGGAAGGCCGGGTTGTTTTTCACGACCGGGTGGACATCATTTCTCCGATAGCCGTTCCTGGGAAAACATTCTATACCGTGCGCATTCCCTATTACGAAGACTTTGAACGTTTCTATGCCGAAGCCTACGCCTTGATAACAAACATGCCCGAGGACGGTGACCCTTATGGAGCCGAAAAGATTCTTGCCGAGCAAGGCGATTACGATGTGGTCCATCTGAGTGCGGTTCCCAAAATGTATTTCACCTCGATAACCTATACACTTGCCGAAGCAGGCAACGGTTGCAGTTATCCGTTGATGACTGCCGGCAAGGCCGTATCTCGTGAAGGCCGTCTGGTATTTCCTCTTTCCATTTATGTGAACCATGCTTTTGTCGACGGTTCTCATTTGACCTCCTTCTTCGGAAAGGTGGAGGAGTATTTGAAAGAGATTTCACATAAATGAATCACCCCAAATAAATAATCTATGAAACGCTTATAAGGGTGTTTTTTCATGCTACAAATATATATATATATGATGCCATACATATATGGCAACTTTGAGTTGTTTTTTGTATCTCGGTTTCTGTTTTTTAAGTATCATTGAAAAATCGGAAATGTGCAGACAAGATTTGTAGTATTACAGAATTGTTACAGAATTTATCCTTACCTTTGACACTTTAACAGAATAAGCGTATGGTAAGTAATATATCTTCATGCACGAAAGTACTTGTTTTGCCGATAGTTCTATGGGTTGTTTCGTCTTTTTCCCTGCGGGCGCAGGAGAAGGATTTTGCCACTTGGGCGAATGCCGGTTTCGAATATAAGTTGAAGCCGGCATTTACTGTTTCCGGTGGGCTGGAGTGGCGTACAAAGGATGATTTGGGAAAGACAGACCGGTGGGGGCTGAAGGTGGGGGGAAGCTATAAGCTGTTGCCTTTCCTGAAGCTTGGAGCTGGGTATGAGACGCATTACCGCAATCGGGGGGCAGATGGCTGGAAGTTCCGGCACCGCTACCGTTTGGAAGGCACTCTGTCTGCCCGTGTGCAAAGGGTGAAACTGTCCTTGCGTGAGCGCTTTCAGCATACGTTCGATGGGCATAGAGATGAGTTCCGCTTGCGCTCGCGTGCGAAGTTTGCCTATGACATTCCGAAGTGCAAGCTGGAACCGTATGCTTCGGCCGAGATGTATAATGGTTTGAATAAGACAGAGCACTTCGGAGTAAAGCGGATGCGCTATCGTGGGGGTATTACGTTGCCCTTGTCCGAGCGCTGGGAGGCGGACATCTTCTATTGCAGGCAATGGGAGAAGGATAAGCGGAAGGATATAGTAGGGGTGGAGTGTGTTTATAGCTTTTGAGGGGAGATGAGGGCTGAAAGCCTTTTTTTACTTTTTGTTCTTCCGGTACTCCTTTTTCAGATAAAAGTTGAATCCGGCATATATTTGGAGGGTGCCGAACCCGTTGTTCAGGGAGAAACTGTTTTTGTAGTAGTCGTATGTCCGTCCTACGAATGAGGTACCCACGAAGTATTTGCTGTTGTTGTATACCACACCTGCACGCAGAATGAAGTCGATATTGAAATTCTTGTACCAGTCGTCCGCTTCCCGCTCTTCTGTCTTCTCTATGCGTGATGTCTTGTAGGCGACAGCCGGATTGAACGACAGGCATGCGAGGCAGTTGCGGGCAAACACCCAATTGTAGGCATAGCCGGCGTTGAGGCTGATGTTCGTGTATTTGATATGTTTCACCTTCATACCCGGGTTCATGGTTTCCTGAATGATTTCGGGCAGCTTGGTATAGTCGAAGTTCAGATTGTGGGTGGATACGGAGAATCCGGCAATGAAAGAACCTGCATTGCAGCGCTGGTTGGTGGACTGGCTGAAGGCGGCTGGATAGGAGAAACGTCGATTGTTGAAAATGTAATACAGATTTAATCCCTTCATCTTTACTTTCAATCCGTTGAAATCTTCGGAATAATTGGAGGGAATCTCGTCGGAAAAGCCGGATACCTTGTGTATCTTATAGTCGTTTCCGGTGCTGCGATAGAAAATGTCGACTCCCAGTTTGGAACTGTAAAGACTGAGATCAAACTCCGTACCGCGCTTTTTCTTGCTTTTCTTTCCGTAGAGCCAGTCCGTATCGACAGCCCATCCCAGGAATATCCAACGCCATCCGAAGTAAGCGCCTATCTTGTTGTGAGGGTTGGGCGAGAAACGGAGCCGCTGGTCGTCATTGCCCACGGAGTAATACTCGTAATTGGTGAAATGGTCGAGCATCAGGGCGTAATTGTATCGGTTGGGACTGATATAGGTAGTGTCGAAGTCGCTGAAGTTGAGGAATTTCTTCAATGCTTTTCCGAAGGTGTTTTTATATACGATGCTGTCGCATGCGACAGAACCGTTCTCCTTGTTTTGCGCAAACAATGAGAATGTAAATAATATCCATAAGCAGAAAAAGGCCCCTCTTTGCATCTTGTTGTTCTCTCTCATTTATACAAAGCTAAATAAAATAACCGGTTTTTGAACAGTATCCCGCTAATTTTTCTCTGAAAAAGGCATCAATAATTTGTAGTTCTCAATCGGAATGACTAATATTGAACGTCTTATTGAGAGACTTTATGAATCAAAACCAGATAAAGAAGAATACGATATGAAGAAGATTATCAATCCGTGGAAAGATATGGAGGGCTACAACTGTTTCGGTTGCTCTCCTGACAATGAAGCCGGTGTGAGAATGGAGTTTTATGAGGACGGTGACGAGGTGGTGAGCATCTGGAAGCCGCGTCCGGAGTATCAAGGGTGGCTGAATACGTTGCATGGAGGCATCCAGTCCGTATTGCTGGATGAAATCTGCGGCTGGGTCGTGTTCCGCAAGCTGCAGACCGGCGGGGTGACATCGAAAATGGAAACCCGCTTCCGCAAATCCATATCGACCAACGACACGCATGTGGTGCTGCGGGCTTCGCTTCGCGAGCAGAAGCGGAATATTGCTATCATAGAAGCACGCCTGTATAATAGCATGGGCGAACTTTGCACAGAAGCCACTTGCACCTACTTTACCTTTCCGAAGGAGAAGGCGGAAGCGGAAATGCATTTCCATAGCTGCGAAGTAGAGCAGGAGGAAATATTGCCGTTGATTTAATTGTTTCACCACAGATTACACAGATTTGCATAGATTGGAATAAAAATAATCTGTGCAAATCTGTGTAATTTGTGGTGAACTAAGATGAATTTGAAAGAAAAAATAAACTTTTTGTGATAAATCTTTTGGAGTTTCAAACTTTTAGTTTACTTTTGTCGCATTAAAATCCAAAAAATATGAAGAATATCGTTGCACATCATCACCATCATCATCCTAACGAATAACTCGGTGGGCGTATGAGTGTATATGTACAACAGATGACATAACAGACGAGGCTTGCCGAATATTGGTAAGCCTCGTTTTGTTTTCTGTCATCTCATTCAAAATAGTAAATAGTAAATCGTAAAATAGTAAATAACCTTATGTTAAGAATTGCAGTACAAGCTAAGGGTCGTCTGTATGACGAGACCATGTCGTTTTTGGGAGAATCGGATATAAAGTTGAGTGCCATGAAGCGCTCGTTGTTGGTGCAGTCGTCAAACTTTCCTCTTGAAGTGTTGTTTCTGAGGGATGACGACATTCCGCAGTCTGTGGCTACCGGAGTGGCTGATATAGGAATTGTGGGTGAGAATGAATTTGTTGAGAAGAATGAGGATGCAGAGATAATCAAGCGTCTGGGATTCAGCAAATGCCGTCTGTCTCTTGCCATGCCGAAGGATATTGAGTATCCGGGGGTGAAGTGGTTTCACGGAAAGAAGATTGCGACATCTTATCCGGGTATCCTTTCCGGCTTTTTGAAAGAGAATGGGGTGAATGCGGAGATACACGTCATTACGGGGTCGGTAGAAGTGGCGCCGGGCATCGGTCTGGCAGATGCCATTTTCGATATTGTAAGTTCCGGTTCTACGCTGGTGAGCAACCGTTTGAAGGAAGTGGAGGTTGTGATGAAGTCCGAAGCCCTGCTGATTGGTAACAGGAACCTGAGCGAGGAAAAGCAAGAGATATTGAGGGAGCTGTTGTTCCGTATGGATGCCGTGAAGACAGCCGAAGATAAGAAGTATGTGCTGATGAATGCCCCGAAAGAGAAACTGGATGAGATTGTCTCTGTACTTCCGGGCATGAAGAGCCCCACGGTGATGCCTTTGGCACAAGAAGGCTGGTGCTCAGTACATACCGTACTCGACGAGAAGTGTTTCTGGGAGATTATCGGAAAGCTGAAAGCGCTGGGGGCAGAAGGCATTCTGGTGCTGCCGATTGAGAAAATGATAATTTAAAGCCTCGAGGATGTGTCAAAAGTATATAAACGCTTTCTTTATGTTACGACATTAGGTGCGAATTACGCGAAATAGCGCGGATTCGGTAAAATAAATCCGTGAAATCCGCGTAATCAGCGCCTAAAAGAAAGTCTTCAGAGAGTTTTGATACACCTCCAATAATATCATGGTTTATGCATAAATCTTTAAAAACATGTCATTATGATATTGATTAGTAATCCCGATAAATCCCAGTGGCAAGAGATTCTGAAACGTCCGGTGATGAATACGGAGAATCTGTTTGATACGGTGCGGAGTGTTATTGACCGTGTGAAGGAGGAGGGAGACCGTGCTGTGCTGGATTATGAAGAAAAATTTGATAAAGTGGTGTTGGCCTCGCTGGCAGTGTCGGAAGAGGAACAGCAGGAAGCGGAAAACCTGGTGAGTGAAGACTTGAAAGCAGCTATTCGCCTGGCAAAGCAGAACATCGAGACTTTCCACGCCGCACAACGCTTTGAGGGCAAGAAAGTGCAGACTCAGCCGGGGGTGACCTGCTGGCAGAAAGCGGTTGCCATAGAAAAGGTGGGATTGTATATCCCCGGAGGAACGGCTCCGCTGTTTTCTACGGTACTGATGCTGGCCGTTCCCGCCAGGATTGCCGGATGCAAGGAGATTGTTCTCTGCACCCCTCCGGGACGTGACGGAAAGGTACATCCCGCTGTGTTGTTTGCCGCAAAAGTGGCAGGTGTCAACCGGATTTTCAAAGCTGGCGGCATACAAGCCATTGCCGCTATGGCATACGGAACGGAAAGTGTGCCTAAGGTTTACAAGATATTCGGTCCGGGAAATCAGTATGTCACGGCTGCCAAACAGCTTGTGAGCTTGCGTGATGTGGCGATAGATATGCCGGCAGGACCTTCGGAAGTAGAAGTTTTGGCTGACGAAACAGCTAATCCGATTTTTGTCGCCGCCGACTTGTTGAGCCAGGCAGAACACGGAGTGGACAGTCAGGCTATATTAATTACGACCTCTGTAGAATTGCAACAAGCTGTAAAGGTGGAAGTGGAACGCCAACTGGCCTTACTGCCACGTAAAGAGATTGCCGAAAAGTCTCTTGCCAATAGCAAACTGATTGTAGTGGACAGCATGACAGAAGCCATTGAATTGACCAACGCGTATGCTCCCGAACATCTTATCATAGAAACCGAGGATTATCTTTCCGTGGCAGAACGTATCGTGAATGCCGGTTCCGTATTCCTGGGTTCTCTTACTCCGGAGAGTGCGGGAGATTATGCTTCGGGCACAAACCATACCCTGCCGACAAACGGCTATGCCAAAGCATACAGCGGTGTCAGCCTCGACAGCTTTATCCGCAAGATAACTTTTCAGGAGATAAAGCCGGAAGGATTAAATATCATCGGCCCTGCCATCGAGCTGATGGCTGCCAATGAACAGCTGGATGCGCATAAGAATGCTGTGAGTGTGAGACTGGGGCAGTTGGAAAATGGAAATGGAAATTGAAAGTTGAAAATTGAGAGCTGATGGCTTAAAGTAATTTTAATCGTAAATTGTCAAATCATAAATAACATGGTGAAAACATTACAAGAACTTACCCGTCCGAATATCTGGCGTCTGAAGCCTTATTCTTCAGCACGTGATGAATATAATGGTGCTGCGGCATCCGTTTTTCTCGATGCAAACGAGAATCCTTATAACATGCCGCACAACCGTTATCCCGACCCCATGCAGCGGGAGTTAAAGACAGAATTGTCTAAAATTAAAAAGGTGAGTCCCGATTCCATCTTCTTAGGGAATGGCAGTGACGAAGCTATCGATTTGGTGTTCCGTGCTTTTTGTGAACCCCGTGTGGACAATGTAGTGGCTATCGACCCTACCTACGGCATGTATCAAGTCTGTGCCGACGTTAATGATGTGGAGTACCGCAAGGTGCTGCTCGATGAGGATTTCCAGTTCTCTGCCGACAAGCTTTTGGCTGCTGCGGATGAGCATACCAAACTGATTTTTATCTGCTCTCCCAACAATCCTACCGGCAATGACCTGCTCCGTAGCGAGATTGAAACGCTGATTCGCCAGTTTGATGGGTTGGTGATACTGGATGAGGCATACAATGACTTCTCCGAAGCACCTTCCTTCCTCGAAAATTTGAATCGGTATCCGAATCTCATTGTACTGCAAACCTTCTCCAAAGCATGGGGATGTGCTGCCATCCGTCTGGGCATGGCATTTGCCTCACCGGAGATTATCGGCATCCTCAGTAAGATAAAATATCCCTATAACGTGAACCAGCTGACACAGAAGCAGGCAGTGGAAATGCTTCACCGCTATTATGAAATAGAACGTTGGGTGAAGACCTTGAAAGAAGAACGGGAGAATCTGGAAGCCGAGTTCGCCGCACTGCCATGTACGGTGAAGATGTTCCCTTCCCATGCCAATTTCTTCCTGGCCCGTGTGACGGATGCCGTGAAGATTTACAATTATCTGGTAGGCAAGGGTATCATTGTCCGCAACCGTAACTCCGTGTCACTCTGCGGAAATTGCCTGCGGGTGACGGTGGGAACGAGAGGAGAGAATGAAAAATTGATTGAAGCGCTGAAGGAATATATGTAGAAGGAGTTAAAGGGAGTAAAAGGGGGGTAAAGGGATTAAAAGGGAGTTAAAGGCCGATACTGCTGTTCTATACAAGTAATGCTTATGCAAGCAGAACTACTGGCCTCTAACTCCTCTAACTCCTTCTACCTCCTTCTAACTCCCGATAACTCCCTTTATTCCCTCAAAAAAAATATCCTTTAAAATGAAGAAACTGCTTTTTATAGACCGTGACGGGACTTTAGTCATTGAGCCGCCCATTGATTATCAGCTGGACTCCCTGGAGAAGCTGGAGTTCTATCCGAAAGTGATGCGCAATCTTGGCTTCATCCGCAGCAAGCTGGATTTTGATTTTGTAATGGTGACCAATCAGGACGGTCTCGGCACCGCCTCCTTTCCGGAAGAGACCTTCTGGCCGGCACACAACCTGATGATGAAGACATTGGAAGGCGAAGGCATCACCTTCGACGACATCTGCATAGACCGTAGCATGCCCGACGACAATGCACCGACCCGCAAGCCGCGTACCGGAATGCTTGCCAAATACCTCGATAACCCGGACTACGATTTGTCCCACAGTTTCGTCATTGGCGACCGGCCTACGGATGTGGAACTGGCAAAGAATCTGGGCTGCCGTGCCATTCTTCTGCAAGATGACACGGCATTATTGAAACCCGTTTCCGAAGGTGGCGGTGCCGCTTGTGACGGACTTGAAGATTACTGCGCCCTCGCCACCAGGGATTGGGATAAGGTTGCCGAATTCCTCTTTGCCGGTGAGCGTACGGCGGAAGTACGTCGTACTACCAAGGAGACAGATATATACGTATCCTTGAATCTGGATGGTAACGGGCATTGTGACATCGCGACCGGACTGGGCTTCTTCGACCACATGCTGGAGCAGATAGGCAAGCACGGCGGCATGGACCTCACCATCCGTGTGAAAGGCGACCTCGAAGTGGACGAGCACCACACCATCGAGGATACCGCTCTTGCTCTGGGCGACTGCCTTTATCAGGCCTTAGGAAGCAAGCGCGGCATCGAACGCTACGGCTATGCCCTTCCTATGGACGATTGTCTCTGCCAGGTGTGCCTCGACTTCGGCGGTCGCCCGTGGTTGGTATGGGATGCCGGGTTCAAGCGCGAGAAGATAGGCGACATGCCTACGGAAATGTTCCTGCACTTCTTCAAGTCCTTGAGTGATGCCGCCCGGATGAATCTTAATGTAAAAGCCGAAGGGCAGAACGAACATCATAAGATAGAAGGCATCTTCAAGGCGCTGGCACGTGCGCTGAAGATGGCGGTGAAAAGGGATATTTATCACTTTGAACTGCCAAGCTCGAAAGGAGTGTTGTAGAATCGTACAGACAACTGCTGCAAAGTTACTGCATACCTTTTGCAGTGTTGCTGCAAAGCAGTTGCAGTGACGCTGCAAGGCTTTTGCAGAGCCACTGCAGATGTATTGCAGAGCTACTGCAGATGTATTGCAGAGTTTTGCAGTTGTATATCTCTGATTAATAGATAAGTAGTGTTATGTCACATTTAGCCCCTTTGATAGCTGATTTAGCTCTGATATTGATTTGTGCAGGGATTATGACCCTGCTTTTTAAGAAATTGAAGCAACCGCTGGTGTTAGGATATGTAGTTGCAGGATTCCTTGCCAGCCCTCACATGGCCTATACACCGTCGGTGATGGACACGGCTAATATACAGACCTGGGCGGATATAGGCGTTATCTTCCTGCTGTTTGCACTGGGATTGGAATTCAGCTTCAAGAAGATTGTGAAGGTGGGAGGCGCGGCGATTATTGCTGCGTGTACCATCATCTTTTGTATGATATTGTTGGGAGTGGCGGTAGGTACCGGGTTCGGCTGGCAACGGATGGACTGTATCTTCCTGGGCGGTATGATTGCCATGTCGTCCACTACCATTATCTATAAGGCGTTTGATGATTTGGGGATGCGCAAGAAACAGTTCACGGGGCTGGTGCTCAGTGTGCTTATCCTGGAGGATATTCTTGCCATCGTATTGATGGTGATGCTCTCCACGATGGCAGTCAGCCATAACTTCGAGGGTACGGAGATGCTGGGGAGCATTGCCAAACTGCTGTTCTTCCTGATACTTTGGTTCGTGGTGGGTATTTACCTCATCCCCGGATTGCTGAAGCGGTGCCGGAAGCTGATGAGCGAGGAAACCTTGCTGATAGTCTCTCTCGGACTCTGTTTCGGCATGGTGGTGATGGCTGCACATACGGGGTTCTCGGCTGCTTTCGGTGCCTTCATCATGGGTTCCATTCTTGCCGAAACGGTAGAGGCAGAGAGCATAGAACGGCTGGTGAAGCCGGTCAAGGACTTGTTTGGCGCCATCTTCTTCGTATCGGTCGGCATGATGGTAGACCCAGCCATGATTGTGGAGTATGCGGGACCTATTGTCGTGATTACTTTAGCGGTTATCCTCGGGCAATCCCTTTTCGGGACGCTGGGTGTGCTGCTGGCGGGGCAACCGCTAAAGACAGCCATGCAGTGCGGTTTCAGCTTGACGCAAATCGGTGAGTTTGCCTTTATCATAGCTTCGCTGGGCGTGTCGCTGCATGTCACCAGCCATTTCTTATATCCTATTGTGGTGGCGGTGTCTGTCATCACCACTTTCCTCACTCCTTATATGATTCGTTTGGCAGACCCCGCTTCCAATCTTGTGGATACGCATTTGCCGGAAAAATGGAGAAAGTTCTTGACCCGTTATGCTTCAGGTTCGCAGACGATGAACCATGAAAGTCTGTGGAAGAAACTGATATTTGCACTAGTCAGGATTACGGTGGTGTATTCCATCATTTGCGTGGCGGTGATAGCTTTGGCGTTCCGTTTTCTGGTGCCTTTCGTGCACGACAGTCTGCCCGGGGTATGGGGCTCTTTGTTGGCTGCCTTTATCATCATTCTGTGTATAGCTCCGTTTCTGCGTGCTATCATGATTAAAAAGAATCATTCGGAGGAGTTCGTGACTTTATGGAAAGATAACCGTGGAAACCGGGCACCGTTGGTGGCTACCATTGTACTGCGTCTGCTGCTGGGTGTTTCGTTTGTCATGTTCGTTATAGCCGGTTTGTTCAAGATGTCCGTCGGTCTGGTGTTTGGAGTGGCGGTGCTGCTGGTGACCCTGATGATACTCTCCCGCCAGTTGAAGAAGCAGTCCATCATGATAGAGAGGACATTCTTCCAGAATCTGCGGTACCGCGACATGCGTGCCGAGTATATGGGAGAGAAGAAACCGGAGTATGCGGGACGTCTGCTGTCGCGCGACCTGCACCTGACGGATTTTGAAATCCCCGGCGAGTCGGCATGGGTGGGCAGGACATTGGCGGAGCTGAATTTTGGAAAGAAATACGGTATCCATGTGGTCTCTATCCTTCGGGGCAAGAAACGGATTAATATTCCCGGAGCGTCTGTCCGCCTTTTCCCGCAGGACAAGATACAAGTAATTGCCACGGATGAGGAATTGAACATCTTCGGCCAGGAGATGGATAAGGTGTCTGCCATGAATGCGGATGTGATAGAGAAGAGTGAGATGATTCTACGCCAGTTCTGTGTGGACGGGCAGTCCCCTTTCCTGAACAAGACCCTGAAAGAAGCAGGGATACGCGAGAAATATCACTGCCTGATTGCCGGTGTGGAGCGGGGAGGGGAGACCTTGCATGCTCCCGACCCGCATGAACCTTTTGTGGAGGGAGATGTGGTATGGATTGTAGGCGAGAGTGCCGATGTGTACAAGCTGGTCGGCCGGAAATGTGAAGGTTTCGACATGGGGTAAGGTCTACCCCATGAACGCTAATCAGAGTTTGTTCAGTATTTTGTCCATTACCCAGTTAGTCAGAGTGGCGCTTTCACCGTCACAGCCGCAGACTGACTTGCCCAGCAGGTGGTCTACTACTGCCTGTATAAGCGGTTGCTGGACGTAGGTGGGATTTTCGACAATGATTTCCTCACGCCCTCTTTCTGTGTGCAGCGCAATGGGGTCATAGGTGAATACGGAGAAACAAATCATGCCTTTGTCTCCAATGATTTCTATACGGTCTTCGCGGGCGGATTCGTGGGCGACAAAACACCAGGAGCCGCTGCCTACTAGTCCGCTGTCAAACTGGAAACATGCGCTTAGAGTGTCTTCGGCAGGATATAGTCTGCCACGGTTGCTCTTGTAGCCGCTGGCTTCGAGGATACATCCGAAGATTTCCTGCAGCAAGTCTATCTGGTGGGGCGCAAGGTCATAGAAGTATCCTCCGCCGGCAATGTCCGGTTGCACGCGCCACGGTAGGTTTTCCTTGTTATGGTCGAGGTCGCGGGGAGGCTGGGCGAAGCGGATTTGAATGTTGATGACATTGCCAATATGTCCCTCCTCTACCAGTGACTTTACCTTCAGGAAGTAGGGCAGATAGCGGCGGTAATACGCAACAAAACATGGAACACCCGTTTCTTTGGAAATGCGGTTGATGCGGCAGCACTCTTCGTAGGTAACGGCCATCGGCTTCTCTATGTAGACCGGTTTACCTGCCTTCATGGACATGATGGCGTACGTAGCATGTGAAGAAGGAGGAGTGGCAATGTACACGGCGTTCACCTCTTCGTCGTCAATCAGCTCCTGGGCATCGTCGTACCATTTAGGAATCCCTCTTTCCTTGGCGTAGGTCTTGGCCTTGTCGCCATTTCGGCTCATGACGGCCACTACTTCGGAGTTCTCTATTTTCTGGAATGCCGGTCCGCTTTTGTATTTGGTCACTTCTCCGCAACCGATGAATCCCCATTTAATTATTCTCTCGCTCATAATCTTTCCCTTATTTTACTCTTCCTCAAAATCGAATTCAAAGTCGAAATCATCCAGAAATTCCGGTTCTGTAAATTCTTCCAGACTCCGGCGGTCTTTTTTCGTTGGCCGTCCGGTACCTTTGGCACGGTTGACGAAACCGCTGACACGGCTCATCTCCAGCAGTTCATACTGTTCCGGAGTCGTTACATTCTCCATCATTTCGGCCACTAACTTTGCGCCGACACGCTTTTCGATGGGCTGCAGAACTTTGAAGGAATAGGTGACGGGGGGCTTGCGCACCTGGATGACGTCTCCCGGTTTCACCGTACGGGCAGCCTTTGCCAGTGCGCCATTGATGCTGATGCGTCCTTTTTTGCAGGCTTCGGCGGCTATGGTACGTGTCTTGAAGATGCGTACGGCCCACATCCATTTGTCAATTCTGGCTTCGTTCATTTCTTGTTATATTGATTCATGGTGATATCTATTCCCGCCAGACAGAAACTTTTGATGATTTCTCCGGCTGTTTCCAATCTCTCGCCCATTGTTTTCCAATCTTCATCGGTAAAATGTCCCAGCACATAGTCAATCTGTCCACCACGGGGAAAATCATTGCCGATGCCGAAACGCAGGCGTGCATAATTCTGAGTGCCCAGTGTTGCTGCAATATGCTTAAGGCCGTTATGTCCCGCATCGCTTCCTTTACCTTTCAGGCGCAGTGTGCCGAAAGGCAGTGCCAGGTCATCTACCACTACCAACACATTCTCCAATGGAATGTTTTCTTTTTGCATCCAGTAGCGCACGGCGTTGCCGCTGAGATTCATAAAGGTGGAAGGCTTCAGCAGTAACAGTTGGCGTCCCTTGACTGACAGCGTTGTGGTGAAGCCATAACGTCCGTCGGTAAAAGTGGCACCCGCTGCTTTTGCCAGAGCATCTACTGCCATGAATCCGATGTTATGGCGGGTTTCGTGATATTCGGGGCCGATATTGCCCAATCCTACAATTAAATATTTCATAGTCTGTGCTTCCTGTTTATGAGGGTGTTAAAATTAGTATTCACCACAGATTACACAGATTTGCACAGATAGACATCTTTGATTATCGGTACATTAAATTCATTCTGTGTTAATCTGTGTAATCTGTGGTGAATTATACACTCTCGTGAGCCGTAAAAAGAACGCGGATTATCGCAACTTTCCGCGGAAATCAGTATGAAATCTGCGTTGGCTGCGTTAATCCGCGTTCCCGAATATTTAGTCTTTCTTGGAAAGAATCGATTAGTTGCCTGCAGCAGCAGCGGCACCTCTTGCAGCACGAGTCAGCTTAACGGCGCATACAACAGCTTCTTTGGCATTCAGCAATTCCAATCCTTCGTATTGCAATTCGCCAACTTTAACAGTCTTACCAAGTCCCAAGTGGGCAACGTTGATAATCAGTCTTTCAGGAATTACGTTATACAAAGCTCTTACTTTCAGCTTACGCATCTGGAGTACCAGCTTACCACCAGCCTTAACACCTTCTGCCAAACCTTCCATCTGTACCGGAACTTCCATAACGATAGGCTTAGCCTCGTCGATTTGATAGAAGTCAACGTGCAGGATAGTATCCTTTACGGGGTGGAATTGGATATCTTTCATGATAGCGTTTACTTTCTTGCCATCAATCACCAAGTCAACTACGTAGATGTGCGGAGTGTAAACCAAGTTACGCAGACCCTCTGCAGGTACAGTGAAGTGAACATTTTCACCTGCACCATAAAGTACGCAAGGTACACCGTTGTTTTTACGAATAGCTTTCAAAGCTCTTGCTTGTTCCGAAGAACGTTCTGCAATAGTTCTTGCAGTTCCTTTTACTTCAATTGATTTCATTTTAAAAAATTTTGTGTTACTCTAAATTAAGTAAATTTTTTGCTTAATTCACCATCACACGATGTGGCTTGCCACACGATGTTGCAAAAAAGCGGTGCAAAAGTACAGCTTCTTTTTGAATTATCAAAAGGTTATAACTTAAAATTCAATGTCTATCTTGATTTCTCCTTCCAATGAAGACGCTTTTTCCTCTTTCGACAGTTCTTCTTTTCCCGTTTCGGGACTTTCAGCCTCTTCGTCAGCGGTATGTCTTGTATAGCAACCCTGCTGCTCCTGGATGAAGCCGATGGCTTGCTGGAGTCCGTTCATGAACTTTTCAAAATCCTCTTTGTATAGAAAGATTTTGTGCTTTTCGAAACTTACCTGCGAGTCGTCTCCTTCGCCCATCACAATCTTCTTGCTTTCCGTGATGGCGAGAAACATTTCGTCTTTTCTGTTTTTCTTGACGTCTAAATAGTAGATGCGCTTACCTGCTTTGATGGATTGGGAGAATACAATCTCCTTGTCGTTCATGTCCGCTGCGTTTTTCTTCTTAAAGTCTTCCATATTATAATAGGTCTCAATTTTGATATTATCACCTTAAAACTTGTATCTCGTAGCTTTTAGCTCTTTATCGGGCTCAAAATTGACGATTTTTTTTAAACTGTCAAAAGAAAAAGACCGGATAATCAATATCTGCATTAAAAAATGTGATTTATTTATGTAAACTCATTAAAAATGCCTACTTTTGCGCCTTGTTAAAACACTAGTATTTACTTTAGAATTATGATCAACAGAGTTCTTATTCGTCTTAAGATTATACAGATTGTATATGCTTATTATCAGAATGGCAGTAAAAATTTAGACTCAGCGGAGAAAGAATTGTTCTTTAGCCTTTCAAAGGCATACGACCTCTACAACTACCTGCTGATGCTGATGATAGCTTTGACGAACTACGCACAAAAACGTATTGATGCGGCAAAAGCTAAGCTGGCTCCCACTGCCGAGGAGCTGTATCCCAACATGAAATTTGTGGAAAACAAGTTCATAGCCCAGTTGGAAGTGAACAAACAATTGACGGAATTCATTGCCAACCAAAAGCGCACGTGGGCCAATGATGAAGACTTTGTCAAGGGATTGTATGAGAAAATCGTGGAATCAGATATATATAAGGAATATATGGCTTCTTCGGACAATTCTTACGAATACGACCGTGAATTGTGGAGAAAGCTGTATAAGACTTTTGTCTTCAACAACGAAGCCTTGGACAATGTGCTCGAAGACCAGAGCCTCTACTGGAATGACGACAAGGAGATTGTGGATACTTTCGTACTGAAAACCATCAAGCGCTTTGAAGAGAAGAATGGTGCCAATCAGGAACTTCTACCAGAGTTCAAGGATGAGGAAGACCAGGAATTTGCACGCCGTTTGTTCCGCCGTGCCATCTTGAACTGTGACTATTACCGTCACCTCATCAGCGAGAATACGCGTAATTGGGACTTGGACCGTGTGGCCTTTATGGATGTTGTAATCATGCAGTGTGCTTTGGCCGAAATATTAAGTTTCCCGAACATTCCGGTGAGTGTTTCGTTGAACGAATATGTCGATATTGCCAAAGTTTACAGCACGGCCAAAAGTGGCAGCTTCGTGAACGGTACATTGGATGGAATAGTTAATCAATTAAAAAAAGAAGGTAAGTTAACGAAAAACTAATACCTTTGTTTAATAATAGAAACCAAAACTGAGTATTTATGAACTTAATGACTGTATTCTTCCTGCAGGCTCCCGCTGCAGGCCCTGCCGGTGGTGGTAGCATGATGTGGATTATGCTGATAGCCATGTTCGTTATTATGTATTTCTTTATGATTCGTCCTCAAAACAAGAAGCAAAAGGAAATAGCAAACTTCCGTAAATCGCTTCAAGTGAATCAGAAAGTAATCACAGCTGGTGGTATCCATGGTGTTATCAAGGAAATCAACGACAATGATGTGGTGCTTGAAATCGCTTCTAACGTTAAGATTCGTATAGACAAGAATTCTATTTTTGCTGCAGCTGCTGATGCGAACAGCAGTCAGGCATCTAAATAATAGAAATGTGAGCCTATGTTTGAACGTAGGAACATACAACGTACATATCTGAAGATATCAAGAGAAGTGAAGGACTTTCTGCTTAGCGATAAAAGCAGGGAGTTCTTCATTTTTTTGTTTTTTTTCTTTGTAGCCGGTGGCTTCTGGCTCTTGCAGACCTTGAACAACGACTATGAGGCGGACTTTTCTATACCGGTGCGGCTGAAGGGAGTGCCCAATAATGTGGTGATTACCTCTGAACCTGCTTCAGAACTCCGTATCAAGGTAAAGGATAAGGGAACGGTACTGCTCAACTATATGTTGGGAAAGAGCTTTTATCCCGTTATTCTCGATTAT
This sequence comes from Bacteroides sp. AR20, assembly GCF_964250605.1. Lineage (NCBI taxonomy): Bacteria > Pseudomonadati > Bacteroidota > Bacteroidia > Bacteroidales > Bacteroidaceae > Bacteroides > Bacteroides sp. AR20. The sequence goes on from NZ_CAXUGK010000001.1 coordinate 304,003, forward strand.
GCCGATTATAAGGGCGTGGATAATCAAGTAAGGATATATCCCTCGCAGTTTGAAAAGAAAGTGCTGAACCAGCTGAATGCCTCTACCCGCCTGCTTTCCATGAAGCCGGATACATTGGAGTACATCTATTCGACGGGAGCCTCCAAACTGGTGCCGGTGAAGCTGCGCGGCACGCTGAGTGCCGGACGTGAGTATTATCTTTCGGATACGATATTCAGTCCCGATTCCGTATTGGTGTATGCGCCGCAAGGCGTGCTGGATACGATTGCTGTTGCCTATACGCAACCGGTGAAGCTGGAAGATATATCGGATACCTTGAGGCAGCAAGTCCCCCTGCGTATCCAGAAAGGTGTGAAGTTTGTGCCTTCTTCCATTGAGATGATGCTTCCGGTGGATATTTATACGGAAAAGACAGTGGAGGTGCCGTTGCGTGGCGTTAACTTTCCTGCCGACAAGGTGCTGCGCGCTTTCCCTTCCAAGGTGCAGGTCACGTTTCAGGTTGGTCTGAGTCATTTCAGGCAGATTAACGCTGATGATTTTCATATTTACGTGTCCTATGAGGAACTGCTCCGTCTGGGTTCCGACAAGTATACGGTAAAGATTAAGAATCTGCCGAAAGGGGTGAGCCAGGTACGCTTCAATCCGGCACAAGTGGATTTTCTGATAGAGCAAGTTTCTCCTGATTATGGCGATTAAGATAGGTATAACCGGTGGTATCGGTAGCGGAAAGAGTATGGTATCCCGGCTGTTGGAAGTGCTGGGTGTTCCCGTCTATATCTCGGACTTGGAAACGAAAAGGCTGATGGTATCCGATTCATTGATCCGCGAGGAATTGTCAGCTTTGCTTGGTGCGGAAGTGTATGCCGGTGGCACGCTGAACAAGCCTTTGTTGGCGTCTTATCTTTTCGGCAGTCCGGAGCATGCCAAAGAAATCAACTGTATTGTGCATCCTCGTGTAAAGGAGGATTTCAGGCGGTGGACACAATGCCGCACCGCTTTTCCCATTGTCGGTATAGAATCGGCCATTCTGGTCGAAGCGGGGTTTGCGGGTGAAGTGGATGCTATTGTTATGGTCTATGCGCCCGAAGAGGTGCGCATTTTACGTGCCGTCCGGCGGGATGCTTCCTCGCGCGAATTGATAGAAAAGCGTATTCGTAGCCAGATGAATGACGAAGAAAAGCGTAAATATGCAGATTTTGTCATTGTAAATGACGACGAAACTCCATTAATACCCCAGGTTTTAGAACTAATCGGTTCGCTATCTGAAAAAATGTACTATCTTTAAAAAATAGGCATCTCCTTAACAATAAAAATAAGCAAGCTTATTTTGTATTGTCTTCGGCTTACATTATCTTTGCCCCCCGAAAAAATAACTACTAATCATCAAAACAGAATATATTATGTTGAAGACTATTTTGTCCATTTCCGGTAAACCGGGATTATATAAGCTTGTTTCCCAGGGAAAAAATATGTTGATTGTAGAGTCGCTTGCAGACAAGAAGCGTTTCCCTGCCTATGGTAATGAGAAGATTATTTCTTTGGGCGATATCGCCATGTATACAGATACGGAAGATGTTCCTTTGAAGGAAGTGTTTCTTTCCATGAAGAAAAAGGAAAATGGTGCTGCCGTAGTGATGGATTTGAAGAAAGCTACTGCCGACGATTTGCGTGCTTACCTGGCAGAGGTATTGCCTACTTTCGATCGCGACCGCGTATATCCGTCCGACATCAAGAAATTGATTGTTTGGTATAATTTGCTGGTGGCAAGCGGTATGACGGATTTTGAAGAAACTCCTGCGGGAGAAACGAAGGAGGAAAGCAAGGCCGAGTAACCGGAGAAGGATTGAAATACAAAATAAAAGAGGCGATTCCCGACTATTGGGAATCGCCTCTTTTATTGGGGGGATACGGATTGCTTTTAATTTCTGAAAACCAGTCCGTCGTCAGTGGTACTGGCATCCACTGTAATAGGCTTGCTGCGGTCTACTTCCTGAGCCAGCAGCTTCTTCGACAAGTCGTTCAGCAAATAGTGCTGGATGGCACGTTTCACCGGACGGGCGCCGAATTCAGGGTCATACCCTGCATTGGCAAGGAAGTCTATGGCAGCATTTGTCAGAACCAGTTCCACACCGTTACCGGAAAGCATCTTCTGCACACTCTTGATTTGGAGCACCACAATTTGCTTGATTTCGGGCTCTGTCAGTGGCAGGAACATGATGGTTTCGTCGATACGGTTCAGGAATTCCGGGCGGATGGTCTTTTTCAGCATATTCATCACTTCCTTTTTGGTTTCCTCTACGATTTGCTCCTTATTGCTACTGTTGAGCTTCTCCATCTGGCTTTGGATATAGCCGCTGCCCATGTTGGAGGTCATGATGATAATCGTATTTTTGAAGTTGACCGTACGCCCTTTGTTGTCCGTCAGACGTCCGTCATCCAGCACTTGCAGCAAGATGTTGAATACGTCCGGATGCGCTTTCTCGATTTCGTCGAATAGGACGACAGAATACGGTTTCCGCCTTACGGCTTCTGTCAGTTGTCCACCTTCATCGTAGCCCACATATCCCGGAGGCGCTCCAACCAGACGGGAAACGCTGTGTTTCTCCTGATACTCGCTCATGTCGATACGGGTCATCATTGTCTCGTCGTCAAAGAGGAACTCCGCCAGCGCCTTTGCCAATTCCGTCTTACCTACACCGGTGGTTCCCAGGAAAAGGAATGAGCCGATAGGACGTTTCGGGTCTTGCAGTCCGGCACGGCTGCGTCGTACGGCATCGGATACGGCCTCGATGGCTTCGTCCTGCCCGATAACCCGCTGGTGCAGTTCCGCCTCCAGATGCAACAGTTTGTCCTTTTCGCTTTGCAGCATCTTGCTTACCGGTATGCCGGTCCAGCGGGATACTACGTCGGCGATGTCTTCAGCGTCCACTTCCTCTTTAATCATGGCCTTGTCGCCCTGCATCTCGTGCAGTTTTTGCTGCGTTTCTTCAATCTCCTGGTTCAGCGCTTGCAGTTTGCCGTAGCGTATTTCGGCCACCCGGCCATAGTCGCCTTCCCGTTCAGCCTTGTCGGCCTCGAACTTCAGGTTCTCTATTTCCACCTTATTCTGCTGGATTTTGTTGACAAGGGTCTTTTCACTTTGCCATTTCGCCTTGTACGAGTTTTCCTGCTCCTTCAGCTCGGCAAGTTCTTTGCCGATTTGTTCCAGTTTGGGCTTGTCGTTTTCGCGCTTGATGGCTTCACGTTCAATCTCCAGCTGCTTTATCTTACGCGAAATCTCGTCCAGCTCTTCCGGTACGGAATCGACCTCCATACGCAGCTTGGCGGCGGCTTCGTCCATCAGGTCGATAGCCTTGTCCGGCAAGAAACGGTCGGTGATGTAACGGTTGCTCAACTCTACGGCGGCGATGATGGCATCGTCCTTAATCCGTACGTGGTGATGGTTCTCATAACGTTCCTTCAGACCACGCAGAATGGAGATGGTGCTCAGCGTGTCCGGTTCGTTCACCATGACAATCTGGAAGCGGCGCTCCAACGCTTTGTCCTTTTCGAAATACTTCTGATATTCATCGAGGGTAGTGGCCCCGATGCTCCTCAGTTCACCGCGTGCCAAGGCGGGTTTCAAGATGTTGGCGGCATCCATGGCACCTTCGCCCTTGCCGGCACCCACCAAGGTATGGATTTCATCAATGAAGAGGATAATGTCTCCTTCCGACTTCTTCACTTCGTTGATAACGGCCTTCAGACGTTCTTCAAATTCGCCTTTGTACTTGGCGCCAGCCACCAGTGCACCCATATCCAGGGAGTAGACTTGTTTGTTCTTCAAGTTCTCGGGGACGTCTCCACGCAAGATACGGTGGGCAAGTCCCTCTACGATAGCTGTTTTACCGGTACCCGGTTCACCGATAAGAATCGGGTTGTTCTTGGTACGCCGACTCAGAATCTGCAGGACACGCCGTATCTCTTCGTCACGGCCGATGACGGGATCCAGTTTGCCGCTGCGGGCTGCTTCGTTCAGATTGATGGCATACTTTTCCAATGACTGGTAAGTGTCTTCGCTGGATTGTGAAGTTACTTTTTCTCCTTTTCGCAGTTCGTTGATGGCTTCCCGCAGTTCGCGTTCCGTCATCCCGGCATCTTTCAGAATGGTGGATGCAGTGCTTTTCACATTCAGCAAAGCCAGCAGTACCGGTTCCAGGGAGACGAATTCATCACCCATTTCCTTGGAATATTGGGTGGCCTTCTGGAACACTTCGTTCGTTTCACGGCTCAGGTATGGCTCTCCGCCGGATACCTTGGGCAGAGAATCAATTTGCTTGTCCAGTACAAGTGCTATCTGCTGACCGTTCATGCCCAGCTTCTGGAAGATGAAGTTGGTGACATTTTCACCCACTTTCATCACGCTTTGAAGCACATGCACGGGCTCGATGGCTTGCTGTCCACGGCTTTGTACCAGGTTCACAGCCTCCTGCACCGCTTCTTGCGCTTTAATGGTAAAGTTGTTAAAGTTCATATTTTGTTCTCCTTTCTATTTTATCAGTTTCATAACACTTGGGAAGGCGCAAAAGATTTGCCATTGGCACATTTCGGACAAATTGTCTGCATATAAAATATGTAAAATGACAAATTGTCTGTAAATCAGTCGTTTTGTTTCTTTCTACTTCTTTAGATAAGAAGTTGGAGCAAAGTTCCTTTTCGTATTAAACTCTATTGGTTAAAGAGAAGGGCAAATAAGGATGTCATGCATGAGATGTGCATCTCATGTAGTACGAGGTGTACATCTCATGTAGTACGAGATGCACATCTTATGTAGTGAGGGCCTATATGTTTTAGTAGCTAAGTCTTCGTGTTCCAGCTCCAAGGTTTCCGTGTTGCGGGGGAAGGATATTCTCTTTCCGCTTCGGAGATATAGATTAATTGCTTGGGATGATACAAGTTATTGATAAATTTGTCGTACTTTTACTGCTTCAAAGTTTTGTGCTTTCTGTGTGGTAGGTTTTCGGAGTTCCGCTTGCAGAGGAGCATTATGTATAATTACGTATTAAGATAGAAGATAATGGAGGATAAGATAAAGTTTCCGGCAAATGTGATATTGATAGATGTTGCATTTCTGAATGAAGTGGTATATGGTGCAAAGAACTTTTTGGAAGGTAAGTTGGGACGGAAGCTACCCGATGTTGACCTGCCGGCATGGTTGAGCTATCTGGCATTGGACGCCGGCTTGAGAGAACAAGAAAATGAGGTGGAAGTGTTGCTGGTGCATACTCCGGCAGCGGACGTGCTGAAGTGTTGTGAACCATCCGATGTGAATAAACTGAATCACCAGGCATGCCGTACGCCGCTGGGCGAATTTGCATTTTCTTCCGTCACCTCTTCCGGTTTAGTCTCTACCGAAGAGTTGTTTCTTGACCTGATGAACCTGGCACTTGATTCTGCAGATGTGAAGTGTTTGATGCTGTTGCCTTTCCATCAGGTATATGGTAATGGAGTGGAGGAGAAGCTGGCGGGTTTCTTCAAAGACAAGAATGAGGAAGAACGGGGCAAAGCTGTGTACTTCATTACGGAGGAACCTCTGAGCCCGGTGTATTGCCGCCTGGAGCCGGTGTTTTATTCTTTGGCGCATGCTTTCGGCATCAAGTCTGACGAGTTATAAGATATAAGAAGTATATGAGTGATTTCCGTTTAAAAGTGTTTCAGTCTGTTGCCAAGAACTTGAGTTTTACAAAGGCTTCGCAAGAGTTGTTTGTAAGTCAGCCGGCTATAACCAAGCATATCCAGGAGCTGGAGGCCACTTATCAGACGAGGCTTTTCGACCGGCAGGGAAGTAAAATCAGTTTGACCGAGTCAGGCCGGCTGCTTTTGGAGCATTGCGAACGGATATTGGAGGACTATAAACGGCTGGAATATGAAATGCACTTGTTGCATAACGAATATATTGGCGAACTCAAGTTGGGAGCCAGCACTACCATTGCGCAGTATGTGCTTCCTCCGTTGCTGGGCAGTTTTATCGGCAAGTTTCCGCAGGTCAGCTTGTCCTTGCTCAATGGAAACTCCCGGGAAATAGAAGCCGCTTTGCAGGAACACCGCATTGACTTGGGATTGGTGGAAGGGGTTTTCCGCCTTCCTAATCTGAAGTACACTACTTTTCTTGAGGATGAACTGGTAGCGGTAGTCCATTCCAAAAGCCGTTTGCAGTTGCCCGAAGAGATTACTCCCCAGGATTTGCCCGCTATTCCTTTAGTGCTCCGTGAGCGCGGTTCGGGTACGCTGGACGTGATAGAACGCTCGCTCCAGAAGCACGGCGTCAAGCTTGCCTCACTCCATGTACTGATGTACCTGGGTAGTACCGAAAGCATCAAGCTCTTTCTTGAAAACTCCGATTGCATGGGAATCGTGTCTATCCGTTCCATCTGCAAGGAACTGGCTGCAGGCACTTTCCGCGTGGTCGAGATAAAGGATATGCCCATGCTTCGCGACTTCTGCTTTGTCCAGTTGCAAGGGCAGGAAGTAGGATTGTCACAAGCCTTTATGAACTATATGTTTATGTCCCGATAACAATAAGTTATAGTCTATAAGTAGAAACGATTGGCGGGTGTACTAAAATAGAACTACCTTTGCACCCGGAAAATTAAGGAATAAACATTAGTAATAATAGTAAAATAAACAGTATGGCTTCAAATCGAGTTTTGGCTAAAAGCATTAATATGCCTTTTCTTCAAAGTAATAATAAATTTATTTATGTATCTCTTCTGGTTGTCCTCTCCTTCTTTCTACTGCTGGATTATGTGCCCGGTATGCATGCCTATTCGGCGTGGGTCACTCCACCGTTGGCGTTGTTCTTGGGGTTGGCCTTTGCATTGCTGTGTGGGCAGGCACATCCGAAGTTCAATAAGAAGACTTCAAAGTATCTATTGCAATACTCTGTTGTAGGGTTAGGATTTGGAATGAATCTGCAGGCTTCCCTGGCTTCGGGCAAGGAGGGAATGGAGTTCACGATTATTTCTGTAGTGGGGACATTGCTCATAGGCTGTCTCATAGGGCGTAAGTTCCTGAAAGTGGACCGTGACACTTCCTATCTTATCAGTTCCGGTACGGCTATCTGCGGAGGCAGTGCCATTGCGGGTGTGGGGCCGGTGTTGAAGGCAAAGGATAGCGAGATGTCTGTGGCATTGGGCACCATCTTTATATTGAATGCCATTGCATTGTTTGTTTTCCCGGTGATAGGCCACGCTTTGAACATGAGCCAGCATGAGTTCGGCACATGGGCGGCCATTGCCATACATGATACGAGTTCGGTAGTGGGGGCAGGTGCCGCATATGGCGAGGAGGCCCTGAAGGTGGCAACGACTATAAAGCTGACACGTGCCTTATGGATTATTCCTTTGGCTCTGGTAACTTCGTTCATCTTTAAGAGTAAGGGACAGAAAATCAGTATTCCCTGGTTCATCTTCTTCTTTGTGCTGGCTATGATTTTCAATACTTATGTGCTGGGGACTACCGAAACGGGTGCCATGATTGGGGAGGGAATCAATTCTTTGGCCCGCAAGACGCTGACTATCACTCTGTTCTTTATCGGTGCCTCTCTGTCACGTGATGTACTGAAGGCAGTAGGCATCAAGCCCTTGATACAAGGCACCTTGTTGTGGATAGTGATTAGTGTGAGCACGTTGGCATATATCTACTTGTTCTGATTGCATCGGTCTGGCAGTTCTTGAAGTATAACTTCCGGTTGAAGAAGTCGGTAGGATTTTTGCAACGTATTTCTTTCCTCATTGGATATATAGACGAATACACATCTCGGGATAACCGGGGTGTGTATTTCTTTTAATATCCTTCCCCATTGACGCCGGACCGGAGCAAGTGGAAGCCAAGTTATGATACCTTTTGCTTCCAGCATTGCTTTTGTCCTCGGTTCGGCGTGCTGACCAGTTAATACAATGTTCCAGAAATGTGGTTCTTTCAGCTGTTTTTTTATATCTTGAGAAGTCATAGTTAGTTCACTTTTTTGATGATAAAGTCGAAAGAGGTGAAGAATTGAGGGTGCTTACCGATAGATATGGGAAGAATAATGGTAATGGAGGAATTCCTCCCTTTCCTAATCTCTTTCTTGTTGTATATTCGAGAGTTTGCTTTATTTGCCGTATAAGTTGTCACGCCAATCTTTTGGCTTGTTTCTGCTTGACTTTTTATAATTGCAAAGGGAGTTTCCGCTTCTGCCAGTATGGGGTATTTGACTTCTGAGGTTCTTCCGTCCACAATGAATTGCATATTTTCCCAGTTTATTCGGATATCTTCTGAAGAGTTGTTGCGAATTATAATTTCCCATTGGGAGTCGTTTGGAATAAACTTATAAGTAACCCCATCTTTTGTATACTCTAATTTCCCTTTTTGGTTCTCCAGCCATTTAAAGGATACTTGGCATCCCGCATCAACGTATTGTGCAGATAAAGTGGTTGGAAATAGGAGAAACAGCAAAATGGCCAGCTTATTTTTCTTCTTATATTTCCGGTAGTCATTGTATATCCATAGCATAATAAAAATAATGCCGATAGGGATGGCTATGAGAATACATGTCAGTAAATTCATGATAGCAGATATTATTTGTTTGTTTATATGAATATGTTGCAAAAGTATCATAAAATATTTGATAAAACAAACGAATTATGAATAAAAAGAACGATACATACAGACAAATTGGTATTGGTGTTCCTTATAATATGAATGATTAATTTGTACCTTCATATAAATGGAAAAAAGTAATATATACATCGGAGAGATAATCAAGAACGTGATGCTTGAACAGCAGGTTACCAAGGCGGAACTTGCACGAAGACTGAAAGTTAAGCCTCAAAGTGTAGACTATATGCTTACGAGAAAAAGTATTGATACGGATACGTTGTATAATGTCTCACGTGCCTTGAACTACGATTTTGCTTTGTTGTATTCCATTCATAAGGAACAGATAAATTATGATACGTTAGAGCAGGAATACAGACTCTCCACAGCGAAGGTGTTGGTGGAGCTTGAGCTGAAGCCTGAAGACATTGCAAAATTGAATCTTAAAAAGCGGATTGCTGATGTCTTGAAATAAACGCACTCTTGGGCTGGTGCTATTGGTGTTTTCATTTTTTTTCCATTTTTTCTTCCTGGCCGTGTAACAAAATCCTTTCCTCCTACGTCTGAAGGGTATAAACAGGAATCTACTATTGATAAATAGCCCATGGACGCTGAAAGTTTTAAAAAAGAGTTTCTGCCATATCATCGCAAGTTGTACTGCATAGCTTATAGACTATTGGAGAATGCTGCCGATGCTGAAGATTTGGTGCAGGAAGCTTATCTGAAGTTGTGGGACAAGCGGGAAGGACTGGCCATTATCAGTAATCCGGAAGCATTCAGCGTTACTCTGGTGAAAAATATGTGCTTTGATTTGCTTCGTTCGGGAAAGTATACTTTGAGCAGACAGAGTGTGGAGTTGGCCGAAGTGCATAATATGTCTCAAGCAGATAACTTTGAAGTGAGGGATGAAGCGCAGCAGGTAAGGCACATCATTGCCCATCTGCCGGTGCAACAGCAGAAAATAGTAACGTTGCGTGATGTCAAGGGATGTTCTTATGAAGAGATAGAGCAGGTCACGGGATTGAATGCTACCAATGTCCGTGTACTGTTGTCCCGGGCAAGAAAAAAGATACGTGAGGAATTTAATAAATGGAGTAACTATGAAAGTCGAGGAAATTGAAAGGCTGCTCGCCGAATTTTATGAAGGGAATACCAACGAGCAGGAAGAAGAGTTGTTGAAGGAAGCTTTCAGAACCGAAGAAGTGCCCGAGCACTTGCAGAAGGACAAGAAACTCTTTCTCAGCTTTTTTCCCGGGGAAGTGGTGGATAATGTTCCCGCCGGATTGGAGGATAAACTGAGCCGGATGATTGATGAAAAGGCTGAAGAGGAACAACGTTTTTTCCACCGGAACAAGGCCAAACGTAATTGGCGCTGGATAGGAGGTATTGCTGCCACCATTCTGGTTCTTGTAGGTGTAGGTTATGGCATTACGAACATGGGAGAGGATATGCGTCCTCCTACACCTCAGGACACTTTCTCTGATCCGGAAGCTGCTTATAAGGCATTGCAGGCCACTTTAATCGAGGTGTCTGCGAATCTGAACAAGGGAATTGAACAGATAGAGGAAACGCGGATAGACGTAACGAAGGTGAACCAGGAAGTAAGAAAAGAAATTCAACAATAATCTGATATGAAAACAATGAAAATGATTTTGGCAGGTGTACTGCTGATGTTGCCTTTGCTTTGCCAGGCACAGAAGAACCTATTCAACAAGTATGGAGATATGAAAGGCGTGTCGTCCGTCTACATATCCAAGGCAATGATAGAAACGAATCCCAACTTGTTTACTAAAGATGTTTATATTGGGAAAGTGTCCGGACAGTTGAACTCTGTGCAGGTACTTTCTACAATGGATAATAATGTAAAGAAAGAAATGCGTAAGGATCTTCGTTCTTTGGTGCAGTCTTCCAGATATGAATTGCTGATGAAGCAGAAGGGAACAGTCTCCAGTTCTGAATTCTACATGAGCCGTAAAGGGGAAAAGGTGAAGGAGCTGATTATGATTGTAGATGGTGCAGCTACTCTGAAATTTGTTTATTTGGAAGGTGATATGACTTTGAAGGATATACAGAATATCATGATGTATCAGAATACCAGCTGGAATGGTAACAATGTGAATATACAGCTTCCGGATATAAACTGGGCTGAGATAGAGAAGCTGAAGAACCGCGATTGGCTTGGAGAATTGAAGCATTCGCAAGAACTGGCATTGAAAGGGCTGGAAAATGTAGCCAAGCTGAAAGACAACAAGTATCTGAAAGAACAAATGGATACCGATACATGGAAACGTTTTGAAAAAAGTATGGAGGCTTTGGAAGAACGTTTGGAAAAGATGGAATAGGAAGCGGTAACCTTTTAGGGAAACTTGCCAATAGAATGTTTTGTTTTTCTATTGGCAAGTTTTTTTGTTATTTGTCTTTTCTCAATTCTGCAAAGATAAGCCCTTCCAGCTCTTCTGCCAGTTCCGGATTGTCAAGGATGACCTGCTTGGCGGCGTCGCGTCCCTGGGCAATTTTCGTCTCGTTATAGCTGAACCATGAGCCGCTTTTCTTGATGATGCCAAGCTCTGCACCCAAGTCAATGATTTCGCCTGCACGGGAGATGCCTTCACCGAACATGATGTCGAATTCCGCTCTACGGAAAGGAGGAGCTACCTTGTTCTTCACAACTTTCACTTTGGTCTGCTTGCCGATTACTTCATCGCCGTTCTTGATGGCTTGGCTTCCACGGATGTCAAGACGTACGGAGGCATAGAACTTCAGTGCATTACCGCCGGTAGTTGTTTCGGGATTGCCGAACATGACACCGATTTTTTCGCGCAACTGGTTGATGAAGATACAAGTGGTGCGTGTTTTGCTGACAGCTGCCGTCAGTTTACGCAAGGCTTGTGACATGAGCCGGGCTTGCAGACCTACTTTGTTGTCACCCATATCGCCTTCAATTTCAGCTTTCGGGGTCAATGCAGCCACAGAGTCCACTACAATGATGTCAATAGCGGAGGAACGGATCAGTTGCTCTGCGATTTCCAGTGCTTGTTCGCCATTGTCCGGCTGTGATATCAGCAGATTGTCCACATCCACACCCAGTTTTGCTGCATAGAAGCGGTCGAAAGCATGTTCTGCATCAATGAATGCGGCAATGCCTCCTGCCTTTTGCGCTTCAGCGATGGCATGAATGGCAAGGGTTGTCTTACCGGAAGATTCCGGGCCGTAAATCTCGATGATACGTCCGCGGGGATATCCTCCCACACCAAGAGCCACATTGAGGCCGATGGAACCTGTGGGAATAACTTCTACTTGTTCGACGCTTTCGTCGCCCATTTTCATGATAGAGCCTTTACCAAAGCTCTTTTCTATCTTGTCCATGGCAGCCTGCAAGGCTTTCAGTTTTTCGCCCGATGCCAGATTGCTGCCATTTTCAAAATTCAGTTCGTCTTTTTTTGCCACGTTGTTAATGTTTAATGATTATAAAATTTGTGCCGCATGGTCTTTGGTCTTCACTTCTTTCGGAGTGATGATACGCTCTACAATACCTTCTTCATTAATGATGAAAGTTGTGCGGAACGTTCCCATATATTTGCGGCCATACATGCTTTTTTCGCCCCATACTCCGAATTGTTCTACCAGCTTCTTGTCGGTGTCTGCAATCAGGGTAAAAGGCAGATTGTTTTTCTCAATAAATTTCTGGTGTGACTTTTCGCTGTCCACACTGACGCCGATGACTTCATAACCGGCTTTGCGCAGGTCGGCATAATTATCCCGCAGGTTGCAGGCTTGTGCCGTGCAGCCGGATGTCATGTCTTTGGGGTAGAAGTAAAGTACAATCTTCTTTCCCTTATAGTCGCTCAAGCGGATTTCTACACCTTTTTCGTTGATACCCAATACTTCGGGTGCTTTATCTCCTATATTCACTTTGTTAATGTTTAATGATTAGTGGATAATGATTAATGTTTAATCATTAATTTCAAACTTCCAAGTCTCCGTCGATAATCTCATGCCAAGGCAGGCCTTGTTTGTTGAGCTGTTCCATGAACGGGTCCGGATTGAATTCTTCAACATTCCATACACCCGGTTTTTTCCACAATCCCTTGAGGAACATCATGGCACCAATCATGGCGGGCACACCGGTGGTATAGCTTACGCCCTGCATACCGGTTTCCTTGTAGGCCTCCTGGTGGCTACAGTTGTTATATACATAGTAGGTACGCTCTTTGCCATCCTTTAGTCCGCGGATGCGGCAACCGATGGATGTTTCGCCTTCGTAGTTTTCGCCCAGGTCTTGCGGGTTGGGGAGGACGGCTTTCAGGAATTGCAGCGGAACAATCTTCATGCCGTTATATTCCACTTCGTCTATGCGTGCCATGCCGATGTTCTGGATAACGCGCAGGTGGGTTAGATACTCTTGTCCAAACGTCATCCAGAAGCGTGCACGCTTGATGGTGGGGAAATTCTTCACCAGAGACTCCAGTTCTTCGTGATAAAGCAGGTAGGAGTCGCGCGGACCGATGTTCGGATAAGTCAGGTCTTTGTGGATTTCCAGCGGCTTGGTTGTCACCCATTCTCCGTTTTCATAATAGCGGCCGTTCTGTGTAATCTCACGGATATTGATTTCCGGATTGAAGTTGGTGGCGAATGCTTTATGATGATTTCCGGCATTGCAGTCTACGATGTCCAGATATTGTATTTCGTCAAAATGATGTTTGGCGGCGTATGCAGTATAGATGCCGCTCACTCCCGGGTCGAAACCGCAACCGAGGATGGCGGTCAGTCCGGCATCTTCGAAGCGTTTCTTATAGGCCCATTGCCAACTGTATTCAAAGTGGGCAACATCTTTCGGCTCATAATTGGCGGTATCCAGATAGTTGACTCCACTTTGCAGACAAGCCTCCATGATGGTGAGGTCTTGGTAGGGGAGGGCTACGTTGATGACGATTTCGGGTTTGAAACTATTGAAGAGTGCTACCAGTTCGTCCACGCTGTCGGCATCTACCTGGGCGGTTTTGATGTTCGGGTTACCGATTGCCTTGACAACAGCGTCACATTTGGACTTGGTGCGGCTGGCTATCATGATTTCTGTAAACACATCAGGATTTTGAGCCACTTTGTGCGCAACAACGGTACCTACACCGCCTGCACCGATAATAAGAACTTTACCCATTTCTTTGTACTATATTATTATATTAGGTTTATAAAAAATACGGAGAGCAAATATAAGGGTTAATTCTTAGATAAACATTAAAATCCTGCTAAATACTTTGGGGCAAATGCTTCAAATATTAAACAAATTACTTGCATTTGGGTTATTTTCTATATATTTGCCCCTTGAATAAATTAACTTAAACAACGAATAACAATGAAAAAAGTATTTGTTTCCCTATGTATGGCAAGCGTGTTGATGGGCTTGTCTTCTTGTGCATCAACCAAAAATGCCGCAACTCTTTCTTCCATCAGCGGTGAGTGGAATATTATTGAAGTGAATGGTACTGCCGTAGTCCCTGCTCCGGGTCAGGAATTTCCCTATATCGGTTTTGACACAAAGACTGGAAAAGTATTTGGCAACAGTGGTTGCAACCGTATGATGGGTTCGTTTGACGTGAATGCCAAGCCCGGCACGATTGACCTTGGCGCTTTGGCAAGTACCCGTATGGCTTGTCCGGATATGACTGTAGAAAATAATGTGTTGTCGGCTTTGAACAAAGTGAAAAAGTATAAGAAGCTGGGAAAGGAAAATATAGCTTTATGCGGTGCTTCCAATCGTCCCATAGTCGTGTTGCAGAAGAAAGAGTCCGTTTCCAAGTTGTCTGATTTGGAAGGAAAGTGGATAATTAGTGAGGCTGCGGGCGAGGCTATTCCCGACGGAATGGAGAAGCAGCCGTTCATTGAATTTAATATTGCAGAAAAGCGCTTGCACGGCAATGCGGGTTGCAATCTGATTAACGGCGCTTTCCAGGTTGATGATGAAAACCCGTCGGCAATCTCTTTCCCGCAAGTTATCAGTACCATGATGGCATGCCCTGATATGGAGGTGGAAGGCCGTGTGCTGAAAGCCTTGAATTCCGTTCAGTCTTTTGGCAAGCTGGCAGGCGGAGGCATCGGGCTGTACGATGCTGACAATAACCTGGTGATGGTGTTGGTGAAGAACTGACAAGATAGGTTGAAATAAAAAAGGCTCTTACAGAAATAATCTGCTAAGAGCCTTTTTTGCATCTTGACATAAAAAGGTCTTTTACTTTTTCTTTAATCCTGCGCGTATCCGGCTCAGGGATTGTGGAGTGATGTAGAGATAAGAAGCCAGATACTTGAGCGGTACATCCTGCAGCAGTTCCGGATTCTCTTCCATCAGCGTCATGTACCTTTCTTTGGCAGTGGGAGGGGTGCCGTAGGCTACTGTGGAACTGTCTACCGACAGAATTTCCCGCTCAAAGATTCTTCTGCCGAAGTTGGCCATGTCTATGGAATGCGAGAAAAGGGCTTCCAGCTCAGGCTTACTGATACAATAGGCGATGCTTTCATTCACCGATTCGATGTTGATGAGGGAAACCTCGCTGTCCACATATCCCCACGATGAGAAAGCTGTGTCGCCCGGTGCGGCGAACCAAAGGGAGTTTTCCGTGCCGTCTGTCAGGTAGTAGGCGCGCCAGATGCCTTTCTTCAAAAGATAGAAGTTGCTGTTCCTTTCCCCTTCGCTGATAATGAGTTCTCCCTTGCTGAAACGAACTTCTGCCATGTGTGACAGAAGTTCGTGCAAAGTGTTTTCCGGTAGTTTATACTTCTTGCAGAATTTCTTTATCATAGTTTCCATGCTGCAAAGATAGTGTAAACCGAAGACAGGACTTTTATGCTTGCATGAAAAAGTTATGTTGGGGTACAGCCCATCTTGTCTAAAGATACGGATTTTTCTTTATGCTCCTTTTTCCCGGATATGTAAATCACGAGGATAAAGAGGGTTGTCAGCATTTCTGCAAGAGGAGTGGCAAGCCAGATTCCCCGGTCTCCCAATAGCAGGGGCAGTCCGAAAAAGCAGGCTGTCAGCAGGATAAAACCACGCAGCAGGGTGATAACTGTGGCATACTTGGCACGCTCCACACTCTGGAAATAGCCGATGGATACGATGTTGACGGCAAAGAACACGAAGCCGGTGGCATACAAAGGCAACCCTTTTACCGCTATGTCATAAGCCGGATAACTGCGGTCTATGAACATGCCGACAATTTCAGGGCTGCAGAATATTGTGGTCAGGGCAAAACATACCCCGCAGCCTATGGCCGTTTTCAGTGCCAGCAAGTAGGCGCGGCGGACACGTTGGCTCTCGTTCAGGCCGTAGTTATAACTGATAATCGGCTGTGCCGACTGCGCAATGGCATTATATACCATAAATATAATAGGAAAGAAATAGCAGGCAATGCTGAATGCCGCCACTCCGTCTTCCTTCAAATAATGGATGAACACCTGATTGCCGACAAACATCATGCAGGCAATCGCCACCTCGCACAAGAAGGCGGAGGAACCCAATCGGCACATATAGCCAATGTTGCGGCGCATCAGTTGCATGCTTTTCCGGCTCATCTTAATGGGGTGGAAGCGCAGTGCGCACCGGCGGCGCATCAGATAGAATACTATCATCAATGCACCTACCGTGGTACCTATGGCACTTGCCAGTGCGGCACCGAACATTCCCCAGCCAAAGGGGAAGATGAACAGATAATCCAATAGGATGTTCAGAACGGCAGCCACCACATTGCACATCATGGCGAAGTTGGGCGAACCGTCCAGCCTCAGAAAAAACATTCCCGAATTGAGTAATGCTGTGAACAGAGAGAAAGGCACAAACCAAAGCATGTATTCCACAGCCAATGGCGTGAGCCGTTCGGACCCTCCGAGCAGCTTTACCACCTGCGGGGCAAATGAACAGAATAGGGTGGAGGTACACATCAGCAGCAAGGAAGATATGACTACAGACTGTGTGATGTTGATACGTGCCACCTTGACTTTTCCGTGTGACAGATGAATGGAGGCCACCACAGAGGCGCCGACTCCGAACATAAGTCCCACACCCGTAGAGAACAACCATAGCGGTGCCACAATGTTGACCGCCGCCAAAGCATCACTGCCAATTCCTTTTCCGACAAAGATGCCGTCGGTGATAACGAATAGTGCAGAGAAAATCATCCCCAGTACAGTAGGGAGCAATAGTTTGCGGAACAATGTCTTGATGTCCGTGTTCTTGAAGTCGATACTGTCTCTCATCTTTTCCATATTCATCTTATTTATTTCTTTATATGTGAAAACCAATCATTTCCGTTGCTGCGATTAAGCCCAATGTTAACTAATCCTTAATCGTTCCACCATGGTGGAACGATATTTCCCTCGTGGTGGAATGATATTTTCTCCACGGTGGAACAATATTTCCTCCATGGAGGAACGGTTAAAGGTATGCAAGGAAAATGATTAATGTTGTTCATGTTTTATTATCTCTGATTCGAGCGACAAAAGTAGAGCTTTTGAATGGAATGGAAATTAACAAATGGTAATTTCCGACAGAAAAAATGATTTTAATTCTGCCAAACTGACAGATAAACTGCCACAAGTATAAATCTGCGGCTGCTCTGAACAATTTGGCACAACGTTTGTCTTTTTATTGGCGTCTGCCACTGAGGCGGACGTCGAAACAGAATAATAACAAATAAAAAAATAACGATCATGGGAAAAATTATTGGTATTGACTTAGGAACAACAAACTCTTGCGTTGCAGTATTCGAAGGTAACGAACCTGTAGTAATTGCAAACAGTGAAGGTAAGCGCACCACTCCTTCAGTAGTAGCATTTGTTGATGGTGGCGAACGTAAAATCGGTGATCCTGCCAAGCGTCAGGCTATCACGAACCCCACCCGTACGGTTTTCTCCATCAAACGTTTCATGGGCGAAAACTGGGACCAGGTGCAGAAAGAAATCGGCCGCATGCCTTATAAAGTAGTAAAGGGTGACAACAATACTCCGCGTGTAGACATCGACGGACGTCTCTATACTCCGCAGGAAATCTCTGCAATGATTCTGCAGAAGATGAAAAAGACTGCCGAGGATTATCTGGGACAAGAAGTGACAGAAGCCGTAATTACCGTCCCCGCATACTTCTCCGACTCCCAACGCCAGGCTACAAAGGAAGCCGGACAGATTGCAGGTCTTGAAGTGAAGCGTATTGTGAACGAGCCGACTGCCGCAGCTCTTGCTTACGGTATTGACAAGTCTCACAAGGACATGAAGGTTGCCGTATTCGACCTTGGTGGTGGTACATTCGATATCTCTATCCTCGAATTCGGTGGCGGTGTGTTCGAAGTATTGTCAACCAACGGTGACACTCATCTGGGTGGTGACGATTTCGACCAGGTAATCATCGACTGGCTGGTTCAGGAGTTCAAGAACGACGAAGGTGCCGACCTGACTCAAGACCCGATGGCTATGCAACGTCTGAAGGAAGCTGCCGAGAAGGCTAAGATTGAGCTGTCCTCTTCTACCAGCACTGAAATCAACTTGCCGTACATCATGCCCGTAGGCGGTGTGCCCAAGCACTTGGTGAAGACGTTGACCCGTGCCAAGTTCGAGGCTCTGGCTCACAACTTGATTCAAGCTTGTTTGGAGCCATGTAAGAAGGCTATGAGCGATGCTGGTCTGAACAATGCGGACATCGATGAAGTAATCCTTGTAGGTGGTTCTTCACGTATTCCGGCAGTACAGAAGTTGGTAGAAGATTTCTTCGGTAAAGTTCCTTCCAAGGGTGTGAATCCGGATGAGGTGGTGGCCGTAGGTGCTGCCGTGCAAGGTGCCGTTTTGACGGACGAAATCAAGGGCGTTGTATTGTTGGATGTTACTCCGCTTTCTATGGGTATCGAAACTATGGGCGGTGTGATGACGAAGCTGATTGATGCCAACACTACCATCCCCTGCAAGAAGAGCGAGACATTCTCTACTGCTGCCGACAACCAAACGGAGGTTACCATCCATGTATTGCAGGGTGAGCGTCCGATGGCTGCACAGAACAAGTCAATCGGCCAGTTCAACCTGACAGGTATTGCTCCGGCACGTCGCGGTATTCCTCAGATTGAGGTGACATTCGATATCGACGCCAACGGTATCTTGAAGGTGTCTGCCAAAGATAAGGCTACCGGTAAGGAACAGGCTATCCGTATCGAAGCTTCCAGCGGTTTGAGCAAGGAAGAAATTGAAAAGATGAAAGCCGAAGCCGAAGCCAATGCTGAAGCAGATAAGAAAGAGCGTGAGAAAGTAGACAAGCTGAACCAGGCCGATTCTATGATTTTCCAAACCGAAAATCAGTTGAAGGAACTCGGCGACAAGCTCCCTGCCGACAAGAAGGCTCCGATTGAAGCTGCTTTGCAGAAGCTGAAAGATGCCCATAAGGCTCAAGACCTGGCTACCGTAGATTCTGCCATGGCCGAACTGAATACGGCATTCCAGGCTGCCAGTGCTGAAATGTATGCCCAGAGCGGTGCTCAGGGTGGTGCACAAGCTGGTCCTGATATGAATGCAGGGCAACAAGGCGGTGCTCAGGATAATACAAAGCATGGCGATAATGTGCAGGATGCTGATTTTGAGGAAGTGAAGTGATTCCGATAAGGATACAGATAATAAACAATAAGCAAAAGCGTGCAGCTCAATGAGTTGCACGCTTTTTGCGTTTATGGGGTTCATGGTTGCTATATGTTTTCTATGGGCTTTTTTATCTCTTATTTGCGACATGTTTGCGACAAGACAAAAAAGTAGATAATGTGGTACTTA